>DASRSH010000312.1:0-3022 GCA_035656575.1 Opitutaceae bacterium | reverse complement strand
CTGCCCACGACGTTCAAAACCCGAAAATAGCCGTCCCCGCTGTGCAGGGCGAAATCCGCCCCCATGAAAAGCGTGTACGGCTTGGCTTCCGCGTTTGCGGCGCTCGGCGCCGGGGAATTCGGCGCCGCCGCTCGGGCGGCCACCGCGACGGCCAGAAAAGCAAGGGGGTGTTTCATAATGGCCTTCCTCGTTAGTTCGTCATTCCAAAAGGCTGCGCGGCACCACCGGCTCCACGGTCTCGACCGGCAGGCCCTGGCGAAGCGCCGGGCAGAAGCGCACGTCCATCACGGCCGCAACCAGGTACCCGTCCGTGACCGCGTGCCGGCAGAGCGGGTCCGCGAATAGCCCCTGCGGATGACCGGTCCGATCGATGCGCACAAAATACGTCTGGCCAAACTCCGCGGCCCCCGCCCGGCGCGCCCAATCCGCCGGCTCGCGCGTCAGGGCCGGCTTGGCCGCCAGCGTGGCGCCGGCATGCGAGGTCAGGTAGTCGATGACGAGGTACTGGAACGCCTCTTCGCGCGTCAGCGCCACGCGGTCGTCGGATTGGGTCGTCGCCATCTCCACCCCGCCGCGTTCAAACAGATGGATCGCGAGCTTCTGCACCTTGAATCCGGCGGGGAATCCGCCTTGCAGCAGGTCCACCGCGACGGTCTTGCCCGGGCCCAGGGCCGGAAGGCTGCGCGCCGCGACCCACTGCAGCCGCTCGCGGGGCCGGTCGGGCATCCGAAAAACGCCGGTCAGGATCAGGTACGGATGCAACAGGACATGGTTGGACTGCACTTCGAACTGCACGTGAACGGCGTTGCGCCGGTCGCTTTGCTCGGCGGCGGCTTGGGCCGCGTTGTACCCGGTCGAGGAATAGATTTCGTTGCGTTCATCCTGCAGCGCGCTGCTCAGGGTCATCTGGGGGGGAGCCGCGACGGCCAGGGAATTGCTGGCCGACGCTTCCATCAGGGCCACCTCATCCATCGCGTTGCCCACGAGATTCGCGTAGGCGACGGCCGCCTGCTGCTCCGGGTCGGTCCCCGGCGCGTAGTCGCGCTCCCAGTGCAGCTTGCTGAGTTGGGCCAGCGTGGTGGTCAGCTTGAGCGTGCGGACGATCGCGATGGAGAGCTTTCCTCCCTCCGTCGGCACCCGCTCCTCGCCCCCGTCGGCGGCGATCACGAAGTCCGGCCCCGCCACATCCAAGATCGGAAACTGCCGCCCCCCCCGCTCCACCGCAAAATTCGCCCCCATGAACACCGTATGCGTCCGGGGTTCGGCGGGCGGGTCCGCCGCCCGCAGCGCGAGCGCGCTCGCCAAAAGAATGAGCGGGAGGGCGCGCATCGTTTCAGCCCTTGGCCGGAGGCAGCAGCGTCCGGATCTGGGCCAGGTAGGACTCCAGCGCGGCGCTGCGCTGCAGGGTCAGAGCCTTCTCCAGGTAGCCCACCGTCTTGTCGTAGTGGCGGTTCTTGAGCTCGATGTTGGCCAGTTCGATGCTGGCCTGGTACGCCGTATCGGGTACCTGATACGCGGCCTCGAACGCGATCTGCGCCCGGGCGCGGTCGCCCTGGGCGGCGTAGGCCTTGCCCTCGGTGACCAGGGCGGTGCCGTTCATGGGGGCGAGCCGCAGGATGGCCCGGGCCTGGGCCAGCGCCTCCGGCCATTTCTGCTGGCCCATCAGCCAGTCGGCCCGCGTCTGCAGGTACGCCACCTTGCGCTCCGCGCTGATGCCCGCGGCGAGGCCGTCGAGGACCGACGCCGCATCCGCCCACTGGTGATCGGCGATCAGGATCTGGGCGAATTCGAGCAGCTTCTGCTCGCCCAGCCCGCGCTGCTGCACCATCAGTTTGCGGTAGGCGGCGATGGCCTCGGGCACCAGGTGCTCCTGGGCGTAGAGGTCGGCCAGGTCTTCCGTCGCGTCCTCGCCCGCGATGCCCAGCGCCTGGGCCTGCTCCAACAGCCCCATGGCCTCGAGCTTGCGGTCGGTGTTGATGAGCACGTCGGCCTCCTCCAGCCAGAACTCGCCGTCGCTGGGATAGGCCTTGATCATGGCCTTGAGCAGGACCTCGGCCCGGGTATAGAGGCCCGACGCCAGGTAGATCCGCAGCAGGCCCTCGGTCCAGTCGCGGTCGTCGGGCGCGGCCGCCACGGCCTGAAGATACGCCACTTCGGCCGCGATGTCGTTGCCCGACTTCTCCAGCGAATAGCCCAGCAGCCCGAAGGTGGTCGGGTCGCGGTCGCCGAGCGCGATCGACTGGGAGAAGCACGGAATGGCCGCATCGAACTTCTGCTCCGAGTAGTAAAGCACGCCCAGGTTGTTCCAGGCGCGCAGGAAGCTGGGAAATCGCGTCACCGCATCGCGGTAGCGCGCCTCGGCCTGCGCGTAGTCGCCCGAGGCATAGTAGGCGTTGCCGAGGATGAAGGAGAAGGCCGGGCTCGGCCTCTGGTTCTCGGCCACCATCCCCTCCAGCAGCTTGATGGCGAACTGCGGCTGGATGGCCAGCATGGCCACCACCCGGTCGTAGAGGGCGTTTTCCTCGTCGGTCATCTCCGGCTCCCGGTCCTTGAGGAACGCGTTGGATTCGTTGATGATCCTCTTTGGGTCCAGCTTCGCCGAGGCACAGAGCGGCAGCGCGAGGAGGACGAGGCAGAGCCAGCGGCGCAGTTTCATGCTAATAGTGAAAGGGGTTGCCTTCGGAGACGCGGCCCACGACCGCCTCCTCCATCAGGGTGCGGACTTTCCGGCCGTGCTTGATTCCGGGATTGAAGGTCCAGTCCTTGACGTGATCGGCCACGAGCGCGTCGTAGTCCGGATTGCCCGAACTTTCCATCACCCGGATCTGGCCAGTGGAACCGTCGGGCTCGACCACGAAGATCAGGACGACCCGGAGGCGCTTCGCATTCCGGATGATGTCGTACGGCACGTTGAACTTCTCGCGGTAGAGGGCGCTCGGCCGCTGATCCACCTCGCTGAGCTGGTAGACGTGGTTGGGATTGTCCAGGGCGCGCATCTTCGGCTTGAAGGCCCCCTCGAAGA
>DASRSH010000311.1:0-14753 GCA_035656575.1 Opitutaceae bacterium | reverse complement strand
GGACGTTGAGCCGGTCGTGCGCGCCGCCATCGCCGAGTGCCTCATTCCGACCGAGCCGCCCTCGCCGACGATCGTGAAGCGCTTCAACCACATCTTCTCCGACCCCGTGGGCTATGCGGCCGGCTACTACTCCTACAAGTGGGCCGAGGTCCTGGAAGCCGACGCCTTCAGCCGCTTCCGCACGGAGGGCCTCTTCAGCCGCCAGGTCGGCGCCGAATTCGTGGCCAAAGTCCTCAGCCGAGGCAACGCCGAGGACCCGGCGCAGCTCTTCCGGGACTTCATGGGCCGCGATCCGGATCTCCAGGCGCTTTTGATCCGCTCCGGCTTGGCAGCCTAATCTCCAAAAGGCGGCGTGCCGTTGACGGTGCTTTCCGTGACCGGCTAGGGTCGGACCGATGCCCGCGTCTTGTTTGGCTCGTGCCAGTCCTTCGCGCCTGGCGATCGCAGGTTGCGCCTGTGTTTTGGTTTTCGCGGGCCTGGCGGCGTTTGCGAATTCCTTTCGGGGGCCCTTCGTGTTCGATGACGTTCCGGCGATTTTCAACAATCCGACTCTCCGGCACCTCGGAGACCTGAAGCATCTTTTTTTTCCGGGTGCTCCGGCGGGCATCACGGTGGCCGGGCGGCCGGTGCTCAATCTTTCGCTGGCGCTGTGCTACGCGCTCAGCGGGACGGGGGTGTGGAGCTACCATCTGTTCAATCTGCTGGTGCACCTGCTCGCGGGGCTGGCGCTGCTGGGCGTCGTTCGGCGGACCTGCGAATTGCTTCCGGGACTGCGCCGCGACGCCGTCTGGATCGGATTTGCGGCCGCCCTGCTGTGGCTGCTGCATCCGGTGCAGACGGAGGCGGTCACGTATGTGATCCAGCGGTGCGAGTCGCTGATGGGGCTGTTCGTGCTGTTCACGTTTTACACTTTCATCCGCTCGGTGGCTTCGCCGCGGCCGGCGGCCTGGCGGGCGGCGAGCGTCGCAGCCTGCCTCGCTGCAGTGGGGACCAAGGAAGAGGCGGCGGTCGTGCCGCTGCTGGTGCTGCTCTATGACCGGACGTTTGTCTCGGGGAGTTTTCGCGAGGCCTGGCGGCGGCGGTGGAAGGTGTTTTTGTGCCTGGCCGCGACGTGGGTGCCGCTGGCGCTGCTGGTGGCCGGGGCGGGCTGGAATCGCGGCGGCACATCGGGGTTCAATGTCGGCATTGCGCCTTCGGCGTACTGGTTCACGCAATTTCGGGCCGTCGCCCATTATCTGAGGCTGGCATTCTGGCCGCACCCGCTGGTGTTTGAGTACGGCACGTTCTGGATGAACGCGCGGCAGGCGGCGCCGTACGCGGCGGTGGTGCTGCCCCTGCTGGCGGCGACCGCCGCGGCGGTGTGGCGATGGCCGGCGGCGGGATTCCTGGGGGCCTGGTTCTTCGTGTTTCTTGCCCCGACGAGCCTCGTGCCGGGCACCGTCCAGATGATCGTCGAACACCGGATGTATCTGCCGCTGGCGGCGGTGGTCGTGGGTGTCGTTTTGCTGATGCGCGCAGCCACAGGGCGCGTGTGGCCCTGTCTCTTGCTGGCGGTGCCCCTGGGCATTCTGACGGTGCGGCGCAACGCGGTGTACCGCGACGATCTGACGCTGTGGCAGCAAACGGTGGCCGCCAGCCCCGCGAGCGCCCTCGCCCAGGGAGAATTGGGGACGGCGCTCTACCGAAGGCACCGGGCGGCGGAGGCTTTGGATCATTATCGCCTCGCGGTGGATTTGAATCCTCGCCGCGCGCTGGCGCACTACAATCTGGGGGTCGCCTGCGCCGCGGTGGGCCGATTTCCCGAGGCCGCGGAACAGGAGCGGGCGGCCGTGGCGATCAATCCCGAGTATGGCGACGCCCATTACCAACTCGGGATGGTTTTGATGCTGATGCGGCGCCCCGATCAGGCGGCCGCGGAGTTTGAGGCGACGGCGCGGCTCGATCCCCGGCTGCCGGAGAATCGCTATGAGTGGGGCGCCGCGCTGGCGCAACTGGGCCGCTGGACCGAGGCCGTGGAGGAATACCAGGTGGCGCTGAAGCTGAGACCCGGCTGGGTGGACGCGGAGTGCGATCTCGGCACCGCCCTGTTCCAGTTGAACCGAATGCCTGAAGCGATCGCCTGCTTCCAGCAGGCCCTGAGCAGCCGGCCGGATTTGGCGCCGGCCCATTTCAACCTTGGGCTGGCCTTGGCCCGCACCGGGGCAAGCCCGGAGGCCATGGAGCAGTTCGCGGAGGCTGTCCGGCTGAATCCGGGCTACCTCGCAGCGCAGTTCAACCTCGGGATCGCCCTGGCTCAGGCCGGACGGTTCGCCGAGGCCATCGAACATCTGCAAAAGGGCGTGGAATTGGATCCGTCCTCTCCGCAGGGGCATTTCACGCTCGGCGCCGTGCAGGCCCGCGCCGGGCGATTGAGCGAGGCCTCCGAAGAATTGGAAACCGCCTTGCGGCTCGATCCCAGTTTTGCGCCCGCACGTCAGATGCTGGACCAACTGCGCGCGGCGCGGCCTGCACCCTGACTGCGGTGGTCGAGTCGATAACCCGGCGGCGGGGTGCAGGCCGGGCGGGCGGCGATGGCGAAGGCCTTCTCCCAATCGAAGTCCTTCAGCCGCATTGCGACGAGAGCCGTCTGTCGCGCCGCCGACAGGAAACTTCGGGAGCCCTCACGCGGGCAAGGTTTGCCTCACGAAAGCCGTGTCGCACAAGCATTACGCGCACGGCGGCTCCCTGCTGGGGGCTGCCGCTATTCGACCGGGGGAGATTATTTGCAACCAGTTGATGCAGCGGGGGTCTGCTAGTCAGGCGGGCCCGCATGCGCGCATGGCTGAAAGTCGTTTTCCAGTTTCTGATCGTCGTCGCGCTGGCCGTGGCGGCACTGCCGCTTTGGCTGGGGCCGGTGTTGCGGATGGCGGGACGTCCGCTGCATCTGCGATTTGGAGCTTACCGCCGCGTGGGCTATAGCCGGTTCGAACTGCGGGATGCGGTATTTGAACGGGGCCCGGTGAAAGTGACCGTCGGAAGAGCGCAGTCCGACACGCCGCTTCTCTGGCTCTGGAGGCATTGGCGAGGGCACGATGCCCAAGTTCAGGCGTACGACTGGCACGTGCTCGTGAGCCGATCACACACGCCGCCTTCCACGACACCCATCGGGCTGGCGATTCTGCATGACCGGCTCGTCAAGATTGCGGCCAGGCTCCAGCGCTGGCTCCCTGACGCCCAGGTGGAGAATGGCCGCGTGGATTGGCCGACCGGCGGTTTTGCCCTGGCGAAGGCCGACTGGAAAGCGGGGACTTTGAAAGCCGCCGGCCTCAAATGGGCCGCCGGCTCGGCCAACGTCACGGCCGTATTTCCGGGCAAGGGGCCCGTGCGGGTGGACGCCGTGGAGGCGGACCGCGACTGGCGAACCCAGTTGGAATGGACGGGCCCCACAGCGGGAGGGAAGGCGTGGGCCTGGAATCAGCCGCTCACGATCGCGGCCCAGTACGGGCGAACCGGCTGGCTTCCGGTGCACGCGGAAGTCCACGCGGCCCATTGGTCCGTCGCCACGCCGCAGGCGCGCATCGGCGCGTGGTATCCGGCGGTCAGCGGCAATTGCGACGTGCTTTGGGACCACGGGCGCTTCACCGTGAACCTCCGGGCCCGGGCCAAACCCAAGACCGATCGCCAGCCGCCGCTGGATGTCGAACTGGCGGCGGACGGGGACCGGAAGGGATGGGGCGTGAACGTCCTGGAGGTGTCGGCTCCCTTCGCGCAGGTCCATCTGAATCATCCCGTCCAGTTTCGCTACGGCGGCTTGCCCAACGTCGCGGGGGCCGAACTCACGTTCGCCTTGGATCTCGGCGGCATCGGCGGACTGGATGCGACCGGCCG
Organism: Opitutaceae bacterium; assembly: GCA_035656575.1. Lineage (GTDB taxonomy): Bacteria > Verrucomicrobiota > Verrucomicrobiia > Opitutales > Opitutaceae > Palsa-1447. The sequence continues at coordinate 10,886 of DASRSH010000311.1, read as the reverse complement.
GATTTCCGGTTCGGCTCGGCTGTCGAGCGGGGGCCGGGGCCTGCCCACCGCCCTGGTCACGCTGCAGGGCTCGCAGGCCGGATGGCGCCGGCTGCCTCCCGGCGATTTTCAAGCGAGCGCGCGGGTGGATTTCGCGCGCCGCCTGATCGCGGACGCGGCTCTCCGCGGCGATTGGGCGGGTCCGGCGCTGGCCCGCATCCTGCCCGCGGGCATTTCCGCGGAACGGGTCGAGGTCTCCGCAACCGCTTCCGGCCCCTGGAGCGCCGTCGGCCACCGGGGAACCCTCCACGTGGCGGGCGCGCGCCTGAAGCCCCTCCTGCCGGGCAACCTCGACTTGGCGTGGACCGGCACGAACGCGATGCTTTCCCACTTCACGCTCCAGGGGACATTGGGTTCGACGCGTGTCGATGCCGGCGGCTCCGCCGATCTCCAGGGCCTGAATCTGACGACGTTCACTTTTGCTCCCGGCGGGACGCCCGCCTTGCATCTGGCTGCGCCCGCGGCGGTGACGTGGAGTGGCGGCTTCCGCTTTCCGCGGGTCGATCTGACGGGAAACGGCGCCGAGATTGCCGCCGTGCCGAGCGCCAATCGGCTGTCGCTTCGGATCACCCGGGTGCCGGCGGCCTGGGTCAGCGCCGTCCTGCCGTGGACCGGCCCGAACTTCATCGTGCAGTCGGCCGGCTTTGACGGACACTGGCAGGAGGGCAGGCTCGTGTTCACGGCGCAGGCCGAGGCGGATGTGTGGGTGGCGGACGGCATGGCCCAGGTGTCTTTGGCGGTGAACGGCGACCGGCGCGCCTTGCATATCCGGCAGGCGCGGATCGACAGCGGGGGAGCGACACTGGCTTCGATCGCGGGCGAACTTCCGGCCTGGTGGCAGGAAACGGCGCCGCATCTGGGCTTTGACCCGGACGGCCCCATCCGGCTGCGGGCGGACACCGGGGCGGATTCGCCGTTCTGGGACGCTTTGGCGGATTCGTTTGGGCTGACGCTCTCCCGGCCGCACGCCTCGCTGACCGCATCCGGCACGCTCCGGCAGCCCGTGGGCCGGTTTCATCTGCAGATCGGCACGCTGGCGGCCAAGCCGGGGCGCGCCCCCGGCAAGGTCCCCGAACTTCATGACCTGATGGTGGACGCGCATGCGGACCGGGCGTCGGTTGTCCTCGACCGGCTTTCGGGCAGCATTGCGGGACGCACTGTGCGGGCGAGCGGGCGGATGCCGATGACCGGGACGCAGTGGACCGGACTGTTCTCCCACCGCGTCGAACGCCCCTGGGCCAAGGCGGACGCGACGCTCACGATCGGCGATGCGGGAATGGAGGCCATGCTGCCCTACCTGCCCGCCATCCTGGCGCCGCGCGGGCATTGGAGCGCCCAATTTCACTATGCCGACGGCAGCCTGGAGGGGGGGATCCATCTGCGTGGGCTGCAGCTCAAGCCCATCGCGTCGCTCGGTCTGGTGCAGAACATCACCGGCGACCTGGCGTGCCACGGCCGGGCGGTCGATGTGACCGCCCTCACGGCCGAAGTCGGGGGCCAAACCGTCCGCGTCACGGGCCGGATCGACCTGCCGGCGAAGGGGCCGCCCCAATACGTGTTCGGGCTGCAGGGCTCGGCGCTGCCGCTGGTGCGCCAGGCCGACCTGCTCGTTCGGGCGGATCTCGACCTGAAGGCCTCCACGGTCGGGGCGGAAACCCGCGTGACCGGCACGGTCCGGATCGTGGACGGCCTCATGCTGGGGGATCTCGAGGACCTGCTGCCCTCGGGGATCGTCGGCGGCGGGCGTCCGCCGCCCTATTTCTCGGTGACGGCCGAGCCGTTCGCGCACTGGCACGCGCAGGTGGCGCTGGTCGCCGACCATACGCTGCGCGTGCACACGACGCTGTTCACCGGCGACGCGTCGGCCCAGTTCGATATCCTCGGCCCCCTGTCCGACCCGCGCGCCGTCGGCGGCCTGACCGTCAACGACGGGCAGATCCTGCTGCCCTTCGCCGACTTTTCCGTCCAGGTGGGCGCGGTGCGCCTGGAGCCGGACGATCCGTACCACCCCCGTATCGACATCGTGGCGACGGCACGCCGGTACGACTATGACCTGCGGATGAACGCGACCGGGGACGCCGACGCGCCCGTCCTGGCGTTTTCCTCCAATCCGGCGCTGCCCTCCGACCAGATCCTGCAGCTGGTCATGACCGGCCAGATGCCGCAGACCGGCAGCCTCGTCTCCGGCAACCAGGCGCAGGTCGCCGGCCTGGGCGAATACCTGGGCCAGGGCCTGCTGGCCGGCCTGTCCACCGGGGGCGGGGGCAACCGGCTCTCGATCGAGTCGGGCCAGGAGCTCTCCATCTCCGGGAAGCCGACCTACGACATCGAGTACCGCCTGGGCAAGCGCTGGTGGATCACGGGCGAGTACGACGTCTTCGACGACTATAACGCCGGCGTGAAGTGGCGGGTCTATACCAAGGGAGGCAAGCCGTGAGGCGCGGAGCTTGGGCGCTGATGTTTGCCCTCGCCTGGCCGGCCGCGGCCGCCGCCGCCGGCCGCGCCACGATCGAGGTCCAGGGCATTGGCTGGTGGCACGATCACACGCTGCGCAACGCGCTGGTCCTGCTGCTCGGCGACCAGCGCGGCGCCACGCTGCGCGCCGATGGCATCGAGGACGCGGCGCTGATCGTCTATTCGACCCTGGGGCAGGGAGGGTACCTCCAACCGACCGTCCGCGTGCGGACGCGGGAGGCGGACGGCCGGGTGCGCGTCTTCACGCTCGATCCCGACCTGGCGCGCCCGCTGCCCCGGCCGCTCGCGGCGGTCGACGTCGTATTCCTTATCCGCAAGGGCGTCCGCTACGACATCGACCGCGTCGCCTTCCACGGCCTCACCGTGCTGAGCCGGAGCCAGGCGCTGCCCTATTTCCGCGCCGAGGGGCTGCTCGCTTCCATGGCGGCCGAGCGCATCTATTCGCCGGACCGGCTGCACCGTTCGGCCGAGAACCTGCAGCGCGCCCTGCAGGACCGCGGGTACAGCGAGGCCACGGTGACGGCGCGGGAAACGGCGAGCGATCCGCGGACCGGCAAGGTCGGCATCGTGGTGGACGTGCACGAAGGCCCGCTCTGGAGGGTGACGGGGCTGGACTGGGAGGTGACGGGCGCCGGACCGCGGCCGCCGAACCTGGAGGCAAGAAAGACGGGGGTAGCCTGGAATGATGCCTGGCGGCACAACGCCGAAGCCGACGTGCGGCGCTGGTACTACCAGCGCGGCTATCCCGATGTGCATGTCGGCATCGCCCCGCGCCCAGCGCCGCCCCTGGCCGGAGAGCGCGCGGTGACGGTCGTAGCCCACATCCGCACCGGCTCGTACGTCCGCCTCGGCCGCGTGCGCTTCGAGGGCGACTTCCGCACCCACCTCTCGGTCCTCGAGCCGCTGGTCAAGGCGAAGCCGGGGGCCGCGTTGAATCCTCTCCAGATCCAGGACGCCGAATACCGGATCTCCCGGCTGGGCGTGTTCAGCGGGGTGACGCTGCGCTACGAGCCGGCGGACGGCCCGGTGCGGGACGCCGTTTATGTCCTCTCCGAAGGCAAACGCCAGGATGTCGATCTTTTGGCCGGGTGGGGCAGCTACGAGGAGCTGCGCGGCGGGGTCGAATGGCACAACTACAACCTGTGGAACCTGGCCCATGAGGGCATGCTGAAGTTCGTCCAGTCGCTCAAGAGCACGGAGGCGGAGTACGATTACACCATTCCCGAACTCGGCGGCTCGGACGCCGATCTGACCGGCAAGCTCTTCGGCTTCCGCCGCGACGAGCGTTCGTTCATCGACGAGCAGTACGGGGCCACCGTCGCCCTCACCACGCCGCTCAAGGGCATCGGCTGGGATCTGCTCACCGGCTACACCTTCGACCGGCTCAAGGCGGAGAACGACACGCTCGCCACCGTCCTGAGCGACATCACCAATGCCAACGCGACGAGCGTCCAGGCGACGCTGACGCGAAATCGGCTGGACCATCCGCTGCTGCCGCGGCACGGCTACAAGGTTTCGCTCGAAGCGGAGGAGGCCAGCCGCTACCTGGGCGGCCAGGTGGATTTCCAGCAGTTCGAAGTCACGGGCTCCTACCACACGTCGTGGGGCAGTTCGCGCTGGATCCACCTCGGGTTCACCCACGGCATGATCCTGACCTATGGCGGGCGGCCGGGGGAGGCGCTGCCGCCCAACATCTTCTTTTACCCGGGCGGCGAGGACTCGATCCGCGGCTACGCCTATGGCCAGGCTTCGCCCCGCGATCCGGTCACGGGACAGTTCCTGCCCGCCAAGACCGAGACGCTGCTCAACCTGGAACTGGAGCAGGCCCTCACTTCGAAATGGTCCGCGGTCCTGTTCAACGACGACCTCGGGGCATCGGCCAGCATGTCGCATTACCCCTGGGACTATCGGCTGTACACCATCGGCGTCGGCATCAGCTACCGGACGATCGTCGGCCCCCTGCGGCTGGAGTACGGGCGCAATCTCAACCCCCGCCCCCACGACCCGCAGGGGACGGTGCTCTTCTCCGTTGGATTTCCGTTCTGAAGCGGCTAGCGTGAGGCCGCGCGTTGAAATCCTTTTCCTTTCGCCGCTTTGCTGAACTGGTGCTGCTGCTCGGCCTCGGCCTGGCCGCCGGCGTCGCGCTGGACCGGTGGCTGCGCCCCTGGCCGCGGCAGGCGATCACGTTCGTGCCGGTGAGCGCCCCGGCGCCGCCCGCGCCGGCCGCCGCCCCGCCCGCGCCCGAAGCGATCGCCTGCAGCGTCGCGAGCGCCTTCGACAACAACCTCTACCCGTCGCTGCTGCTGTCGTTCGCCGCGGCCGATCCCGAGTACACCCGCTGCGTCACGGTCTCGGTCCGCGGCGCGGTCAAGGGCCGGAACTATCAGGTCGCGGTGCAGTCGGCGCTGCTCGAGCAGCCGGCCGTCACGACCGTGACGGCCGCGGACGATCATTTTTCCGTCCGCCCGGCCCTGGCCTGGAATTTCGCCGCCCTCCGGGCGGTGACCCAGCTCCGGCCGGAGAACCTCGCCGCCACCGTGACCAGCGACACCGAGACGGCCTCGGCCCTCGCCACCTGCATGGTGCATCCGATCAACGAAGCCGTCTCGCGCATTCTGGATCCGGATACGGGAGAGTGGGTGGACCTGAGCGTCTGCTTCGCCGCCTACGTCAACGAGGACCACCCCTGGATCAACCAGATCCTGCAGGAGGCCTCGGCCCACGATGGCCTGGCGCGGTTCAGCGGCTACGAACTCGGCCCCGAATCCGTCGTCCGCCAGATGCGCGCCGTGTGGGACGCCCTCGCCGCCCGCGGCCTGACCTACGTCGACCTGGCGACCACCAGCAGCGCCGTGCCCGGCGTCGCCACCCAATACGTGCGCTTCCTCGACCAGTCCGTGCGCGACCAGGGCGCCAACTGCGTCGACGCGTCGGTCCTCCTGGCCTCGATTTTCCGGCGCATCGGCCTGCGTCCCGTGCTGATTTTCCGGCCGGGACACTGCCTCATCGCCGTCTATGACGCCGCGCAGGGCGGCCAGCTGATCGGGGTCGAGACGACCCTGCTCAATTCCGAACCGTTCGGGGCCGCGTTTGCCCTGGGCGGGCAGGAGCTGGCCAATATCCTGCCCCACCTGGATACGCCCGGGTATTCCTCGGTCGACATTGCGCTGGCGCGCCAAGCCGGGATCCGGCCCATCGCTTTCGACCCATGAACCGCGCGCTCCTGCCGGCCGCCGCCGGCCTCATTGCCCTCCGGCTCGCGGCCGTTTGGGGCCTCGCCGCCCTCAATCGGCGCGAAGTCCGCCGCCGCCGCGCGCATCCGCCCGCCGCCGTGCTGGCGCTGCAGGATGAGGCGACGCGCCAGCGGTCCGCCGATTACACCCTGGCGAAGTCCCGGCTGGGCGACCTGACGGAGGCTTTCGACGCCGCCCTGCTCATCGCCCTTTTGGCCAGCGGCCTGCTGCCGCGCCTGTGGGCCGCGGTGAGCGCCTGGGGGCGGCCGGGGGCCGCGTGGCCCGGCGCGGTCTTTCTCTTTTTCGTGCTGGCGGGCCTCGCGGCCTGCGATCTGCCGTGGGAGGCATGGGAGCAATTTCGGCTGGAAGAGCGCTTCGGCTTCAACCGCACGACCGCCGCGCTGTGGTGCGCGGACCGGCTCAAGGCGCTGGTCCTCGCGGCCGCACTCGGGCTGCCCCTCCTGTGGGCCCTGCTGGCGCTGGTGCGCCGCGCCGGTTCCGGCTGGTGGCTGTGGGCCGCCGCCCTCGTGTTCGCCGTGCAACTGGGGGTCCTGATCCTTTATCCCCGCCTCATCCTGCCCTGGTTCAACCGTTTGACGCCGTTGCCGCCCGGAGACCTCCGCTCGCGCCTGCTGGCCCTGGGCGAACGCACGGGCTTCCGGGCCGGGGCCATCGATGTGATCGACGGCAGCCGGCGTTCGGCGCATTCCAACGCGTATTTCACGGGCTTTGGCCGGTTCCGCCGCGTCGTGCTTTTCGATACGCTCATCGAGCAGCTGGCGCCGGCGGAGCTGGAGGCGGTGCTGGCGCATGAGATCGGCCACTACCGGCTGGGCCACATTCCCCAGCGGATCGCGTTGGCGGCGGCCACGCTGCTCGGCGGGTTCGCCCTGCTCGCGTGGCTGGCGCGCTCGCCCGGGTTCGCCGCCGGCTTCGGCTTTCCGCCCGGCGCGGAAGCTCCGGCCTTCCTGCTCTTTGCGCTGCTCGCCGGACCGGTGACCTTCTGGCTCGGCCCCCTCGGCGCCGCCTGGTCGCGCCATCACGAATATCAGGCCGACCGGTTCGCGCGCCAGGCGATGGGCGCGGCCGAGCCGCTGGTGAGGGCGCTGCGCAAGCTCAGCGCCAAGAACCTGAGCAACCTGACGCCGCACCCGCTGTACAGCGCGGCCTATTATTCGCATCCCACGCTGGTGGAGCGCGAACGGGCGCTGGCGCGGAACTGACAGGGTGCATCAGCCCATCCGATACGTATAGGCGTGGCAGAGGGCCACGGCGGCGGCGTCCGCCTCGTCAAAGCCCAGGGGCCGCGCGTGACCCAGGTGGGCCATGACCGTGCGCGCGACCTGCTCCTTGCTCGCGCGCCCCACGCCCACGACCGATTCCTTCACCCGCAGCGGCGGATACTCGAACACGGGGATCTCCCGCAGCGCCGCCGCGGCGATGGCCGCGCCGCGGGCCGCCCCTAAAATTAGGGCAGTTTTGTGGTTTTGCACGTAGATCGTCTGCTCCAACGCTACATGGCGTACCCCCGTGTCGGATATGATGGCTGTTACCGCCCGATGGATCGCCGCCAGCGCCTCGGCCCCCGAGAGGCGCGCCGGAACCCGCACCGTCGCGGCTGCGATGAGCAGGGGGGCCGGCCGGCCGGGAACGAATTCGACCAGCGCGAGGCCGGTGGCGCGCAGCGACGGATCGATGCCGAGCACGCGGCCGGCGTACGGCGCGCGCTGGAGCGAAACGGGCAGCGCCGCGGCGGGCGCGCCGCCGCCGGCCAGCTTCACTTTCCACATTTGCCGCACGTGCATCCGGCCCATCGGCCGATCTTCACTCCCCGGCGCGGGCCTGTCGAATGGAACTTGTCCAGGGGGCGCCGCCCGATAGCCTTCCAAGCGCGAGCAATTCCATGAGATTACCCCCTGTCGGACGAATCGCCCTGCTGGCTGCCGCCTGTCTCTCCGCTGCATTTGCGGACGACCCGCTGGCGCCGCTGGGCAAAGTGGCAACGGAATGGGTCAAGACCCGCGACCAGACCGTCAAGGAGCAGATGGAGTGGGCGAGCCAGCGCGAGCTGCTGCAGACCACGGTCGCGGCGCTGCAGGAGCGCGCCCAGGCCCTCGAGGACCAGCGCGACCTGCTCAAGGCGCGCACGGCGCGCAACCGCGCGGAGCTGGCCGCCATGGAGCAGGAGAATGCGGATTGCCGCCAGCGGCTGCGCGCCAGCGAGGACAATCTGGCGCGGGTGGACGCCGCCCTCGTGGCGCTGCGCCCCCAGATGCCCCCGCGGCTGGCCTCGGCCCTGACCGTGGCGTATCAGTCCCTGGGCGACGCCAAGCTCGGCCCGTCCGAACGCATGCAGGTGACGATCGCGTTTCTCACCCGCTGCGAGCAATTCGATCACACCGTGACCGTGGGCGAGGAAGTGCTGGCCCTGCAGGGCGAAGCCCAGCCCAGGCTCGTCGATTCCCTCTACTGGGGGCTGAGCCACGGCTACGCCTACGAGCGCTCGAGCGGCCGCGCCTGGCTGGGCCGGCCGACCGCCGGGGGATGGCAGTGGGAAGCGTGCCCGCAGGCGGCGTCCGCCGTTCGCACGATGCTGGCGGCGAGCCGCGATCAGGCGGAGCCCCAATTCGTCGCCGTCGCCGCGCAACTGGGGGAGGGGACAAAATGAATCGGCGCCTCCGAATTCTCGCCCTCGCGGCGCTGGGCGCGCTCCCTGCCGCCACCTTGCCGGCCGACTCCATGGACGAGGTCGCGGCGCGCGCGACGACCGAATATACCGTCAAACTCCAGCAGGCGTCCGAGCAGCTGACCCGCGCGCGCGAGCAGATTGCGGCCGAGAAGGCGCCGCTGCTCGACGCGTTGCAGGCGGCCGAGAACCGCATCGTGGCCGCCCAGGCGGAGATCACCCGCCTGCAGACCGGCCAGGAAAATGGCGACGACCGGCGGCACGGCCTGGCCAAGGAGTACGAGGGCCTGCGCAAGAACATCCTCTATATGTCGTCGCTCGCGCACGACAGCCTCACCGGGCTGCGCGACAGCCTGGCCCCTGGACAGACGCCGGAATGGGGTCCGCAGGTCGATGCCCTGCAGCGGCGTTTCGACGGCGCGACGCCGACCACGGAGCCGACCGACGACGCGCTGAACCTGCTGCTGGACAAGGTTCGCCGCGGGCTCGGCGGCTACACCGCCCCGGGCAGCGCGGTGATGGCCGACACCAACGAACTGGCGACCGGGACCTTCGCCTTCGTGGGCCCTCAGACGTTTTTCCTGCCGGACAGCGGCCGCGGCGCGGGCACGGTCCGCGAGCGCGAGGGCGTGGACCAGCCGGTCAACTACCCCCTGTCCGGCTGGGACCCGGCGCAGGCGTCGGCCTTCTTCCACGGCGGCCTGGGTTCGATCATGGCGGACGTTTCCGGCGGCAAGGCGCTGCGACTCCAGGAAACCCGGGGCACGCTCTGGCAGCACGTCCAGAAGGGCGGGGTCGTCTCCTACGCGATCGTGTGCGTAGGCGCCATCTCGGTCCTGCTCATTCTCTTCAAGTCGATCGACTTGTGGCAGCTCGGCCTGGACCGGCCTTCCACCGTGCACCGGTTCCTTTCCGCGGTGGCGGGCGGCGCGCCGCAGGCGGAGTTGGAAAAGGCCGTCGGCAAGCTCCGGACGGCGACCCGCGAGCTCTTCGTCATCGGCGTGGCCGGAATCGAGGAGCCCAAGGAGCGGCTCGAGGAGCGGATGTGGGCGGTCCTGCTGCGCCAGCGGCTCCATTTTGAACGGCGCCTGCCGCTGCTGGCCGTGATCGCGGTCGCGGCCCCGCTGATGGGCCTGCTGGGCACGGTGACCGGCATGATCCGCACCTTCGCCCTCATCACCGTGTTTGGAACCGGCAACGCCGGCAAGCTGGCCAGCGGCATTTCCGAGGTGCTCATCTCGACGGAGCTCGGGCTCATCGTGGCGATCCCGACCCTGGTGGCCCACGGCTTCCTGACCAACCGCATCCAGAAGAAGCTGTCGCTGCTGGAATGCTACGCCCTCGAGTTCGTCACCGCCGCCCAGCAGCGGTCCGCGCCGCCGGCGTCGGCTCCCGCGGTCAACCTACCCCTCGCCAATTGAACCCCGTCGCCGATCTCGTGCACCAGGGCGGCCCCGTGATCGTGGTGATCATGGCGCTCTCGGTCGTGCTGTATTGGCAGTGCTTCGACCTGCTGGTGTCGGTCAGCCGGTCCCGGCCCCGGGAGGATCGCCAGGAGGAGTTCGCGCGCCGGCGCGTCACGATTGGGGCCATGATCGCCGCCGCGCCCCTTCTGGGGTTGCTCGGCACCGTCAGCGGCATGGCCCGGACCTTCGAGAGCCTGGCCGAGAACGCCGGTCAGAAGTCGATGGAGAACCTCGCCGGCGGCATTTCCGAGGTGCTCGTGTCCACCGAATCCGGACTGGCGGTGGCGATTCCGGCCCTGCTCCTGGTCTATCTGGCGCACCGCGCCGCGGAAAAAACATGATCGACCGCTTCCGCCGCCATTCCCGCTTCGAGGCGACCCATATCGACATGGTGCCGATGGTCGACTGCATCATGGTCCTGCTGATCTTTCTCATGATCAGCAGCGCCTTCATCCACGATCCCGGCATCGAGGTGCAAAAGCCCGACGTCAGCGGCACCCAGCTAGGCGACCAGAACGCCCTGCTCATCGCCATCTCGGCCGACAATCGCATCTTCTTCGACGGCCAGGAAATCCGCCCCGACCAGGTGGCCGCGCTGCTCAAGCAGGCCGCCATCGGCAGCTCCCCCGCCCTGATCATCCGCGCCGACCGCGCCTCCAGCCACGGCACCTTCGCCGAAGTCTATGCCGAGGCCAAGCGGGCGGGCATCCAGCATGTCCAATTTGCCACTACGAATGCCGACGGCGTCTAGCGTGCTGGCCGCTCCGCCCGCGCCCGCGCAGGATTGGCTGCGCCTCGGCCTCACGTTCGTCGCGGGCGCGGTCTTCACCGCCGGGCTGTTTTTCCTCATCGCGCGGTATCTCCACACTACGCCGGCCGATACGACCGGGGAGATCGAGGATCTGCGCCAGGTCTACCTCGCGGCGCCGCCTCCGCCGCCGCCGATGACCGAGAACGTGCCGCTGCCGCCGGACACGTCGATGGCCG
>DASRSH010000310.1:0-12114 GCA_035656575.1 Opitutaceae bacterium | reverse complement strand
TGCGCCGGTACACCTGGGCCATCGCGGGGGCGATGCTGCTGCTGCTCCTGCTGGTGCTCGTGCCCCACATTGGCGTGTCGATCAACGGCAGCCGCCGCTGGCTGGGGCACGGGATCTTCCGGCTTCAGGTCTCGGAGTTCGCGAAGCTGGGCATGGTGTTCTGCCTGTCCCACTACGTGGCCCTCAATCAGACCCGCATCGGGGACTTGAAGCGCGGATACCTATATCCGCTCGCGATCGTGGGCGCCTTCGCCGCGCTGGTGCTGGCGGAGCCCGACTTCGGCACGGCGGCGCTCATCGTGGGGGTGGGGATGGCAATGCTCTTCTTCGCCGGCGCCAAGTGGCGGCACCTGGTGCCCACGGTCCTGGCGGTCGTCGCCGTCTTTGCGCTGGCGATGATGCACAATCCGAACCGGATGCGGCGCTTCACCGCGTTCCGCCACGTGGAGGAAAACCGCTCGCGCTGGACCTACCAGCTGTACGAATCGGAAATCGCCTTTGCGGCCGGGGGCCCCTACGGCGTCGGCCTGGGCCAGGGCCGCCAGCAATACAATTACCTGCCCGAGGCCCAAAACGACTATATCCTGGGCATCATCGCCGAAGAGCTCGGGCTGCCCTTCACCCTCGGAGTCCTGGTGGTGTTCGGCGGCATTTTCGCCGCCGGCCTCATGCACCTGCGCCGGGCGCCCAACCTCTTCCACTCGCTGCTCGTGGCGGGCTGCCTGCTCGTGATCACGCTGCAGGCGATGATCAATTTCGCGTCGGTAACGGGGGTCATTCCGCCGAAGGGAATGTCCCTGCCTTTCATCAGCGCCGGCATTTCCAACCTGCTGCTGATGGGGCTGCTGCTCGGAGTACTCCTCAACACCCAGCGCACCTGGGGGCGGGCGCGGCTGCCCGGAAATGAGCGGATGATGCGGGAGGTGCTCGCCTGATGCGCTTCATGATCTCGTGCGGCGGAACCGGGGGCCATCTGTCGCCGGGGATCGCGCTGGCCGAGGGGCTGGCCGCGCGCGGGCATTCGACCGTGCTCATGATCAGCCGCAAGCGCGTCGACGCGCGGCTGATCGCGAAATATCCCGACCTGCGATTCGAGCGCGTGCCGGGAACCCCCTTTTCGCTGCGGCCGCTGCGCTTTCTGGAATGCCTGGCCTCGCAGGCCGGGGCCGTGGGCCATTGCCTGCGCCTGCTGCAGCGCGAGAAGCCGGATGTGGCGGTCGGTTTCGGCGGTTTCACCTGCGCGCCGTTGGTGGTGGCCAGCCGCCTGGCCGGCACGCCCCTGGCGATGCACGAGGCCAACCGCGTGCCGGGACTGGCGACACGCACGCTGGGCCGCTTGGCCGCCCGCATTTATCTGCCGCCGGGCGTGCGCGTGCCCGGGGTCGGCGCGGCGACGATCCGGCATCTGGGGCTGCCGGTCCGCAAGGAGATTGTCCGGCTGCCGCGGGCCGAGGCCCGCTCGGTGCTGGGGCTGGATCCGGCGCAAAAGGTTCTCTCCGTCCTGGGCGGCAGCCAGGGCGCCTCGGCGCTGAACGACTGGGCGCGGGAGCAGGCGCCGGCGCTCGCGGCCGAGGGCGTCCAGGTGTACTGCCTGACGGGCCTGGGCAAAGGCGAACCCGAGATCCGCGAGCACCGCTCGCGCGCGGGCGCGATCGTGCGTTCCGTTTTCGTGCCCTTCAGCGACCAGATGGCGGAAGTGCTTTCCGCCTCGGACCTGGCGGTGTCCCGGGCGGGAGCGGGAACCCTGGCGGAACTGATCCGCTGCGAGACGCCGGCCGTGCTGGTGCCGTATCCGCACGCGGCCGACAATCATCAGCATGCGAACGCGCGGTTCTTCGAACGGCAGGGCGGAGGGCTGGTCGTCGACCCGGAGCGGATCGGCAGCCTCACGGCGGAGGTGCGGGACACCATTTTCAACGAATGGCTGCTGCGGAAGTTTCGCGGTAACCTGCGGCGCATGGACCGGGCGAACTCCCTGGCGCTGATGGTCCAGGACCTGGAATCCCTGGGCGGAGCCTCCGCGGCCCCGCTGCCGCCCGCGTTCGCCCCGGCATGAAGGCGATTTTCAATTTTGCCGCCCTGGACTCCGGCGACCGTCCCGCCCTCCCGGACTCGACGGAAGTGGGTCCGGGATGGATGGGGGGCTCGGGAGGCGGCGTGGGCCCGAAGTCGGCAAGGGGGAAAGGTCGGCCGGAATGAGACCCGGTGAGCTTCCGCTTCTTTTTGGCCGGAGCGTGCGGCGAATCCATTGCCTGGGCGCAGGCGGGATGGGGATGGGGCCGTTGGCGATTTACCTGAGCGGACTGGGTTTTGAAGTCAGCGGCGAAGATGACGGGATGGGGGAGGAGATGCTGGCCCGGCTGCGGGCGGCCGGCGTGCGCGTGGGGGAGATGGGCCCCGAGGCGGAGATCGTGACTTATTCCTCGGCGATCGGGCCGCGGCATCCGGCCATGGCCGAGGCGGCCCGGCGCGGGCTGCCGCAGGTCCGGCGGGGCGAACTGCTGGCCGAGGCGGCGAGGGGCCTGAAGCTGGTGGCGGTGTGCGGGGCGCACGGGAAGACCACGACGACCGCCATGCTGATCACCGCCCTGCGCGCGGCGAACTTTCCCGCCGGATACATTCTGGGGGGGCTGTGGGCCGACGGCGGCGCGCCGGCGCGCGCGGGCTCGAACGACTGGGTCGTCGCGGAAATCGACGAAAGCGATGGGACGATTGGCTCCTTTTCCCCCGAGATCACCCTGACCGTGAATCTCGATTGGGATCATCCGGACTTTTATCGCGATCCGGCGGACCTGGAGCGCACCTTCGCCGCGCTCTTTGCACGGACGCGCGGCCCCGTGCTCGTCAGCGACGCGGACCCGCGTTCCCTGCGGGTGTCGGCGGCCGCGCGCGAGCGGCTTACGTTTGGGCGCAGCGGAGACTTTGCCGCCACCTTGCTGGAAGAGAACGCGGCGGGCCTGAAGCTCTCCCTGGGCGGGCGCTTCCCCGGCACGCAGGTGAGCGTGGGAGCGCGCGGCGAATTCAACGCCGCCAATGCGGCGGGGGCGCTGGCGGCGGCGGCGCTGATGGGGGTGCCCCCGGCGGCGCGGGCGCTCGCCGACTATCCCGGCGTGAAGCGGCGGCAATCGGTGCTTTCCCGCTCCGGCGGCATCACGGTGCTGGAGGACTATGCCCATCATCCGGCCGAAATCCGGGCGCTCCTCGGCAGCCTGCGGCGGCAGACCCGGGGGCGGCTGTGGGCCGTTTTCCAGCCGCACCGCTACTCGCGCACCGCGCAGTTCGCCGCCGAATTCGCCGCCGCGCTGGCGGTGGCCGATCATGTGCATCTGCTCGACGTGTACCCGGCGGGCGAGGCGCCGGTCCCGGGCGGAACCTCGGCCGACATCTATGCCGAGATGCGCCGGACCCAGCCGGGCACGGCGGTCAGCTACATGCCGGGGGCCAAGGGGCTGGCCGGATGGACGGGGGCCCCGCTGGGCGAGGGCGACATTCTGGCTTTTGTCGGAGCAGGAGATATCGAGCGCCACGCCTGCGACTGGCTGGCCGAACGCGAAAAGCTGCAGGCGGCGGCGGCGGAATGGGACCGGATCGCCGCCGAGTGGAAGGCGGGCCTTTCCCCCGAGGCGCGCTTGCGCCGCGAGGAGCCGCTGGCGCGCCGGACCACGCTGCGCGTCGGCGGGGCGGCCCGGCTCTACGCCGAACCCGCCAACGAAGCCGACGTGGCGCATCTGCTGAGCGCCGCGCACCGGCGGGGCATCCGCGTCTTTGGCCTGGGCCGCGGCTCGAACCTCATCGTGCCCGACGAAGGTGTCGACGGCTTGGTCCTGTGCCTGGCCCACGCGCACTGGTCGCGCTTCGAACCGCAGCCGGATGGCTCGGTCCGGGTGGGCGCCGGGCTGCGCCTCAAGAATCTCTGCGGCTTGGCGGCGGCGGCCGGGCTGAGCGGCTTCGAGTTTTTGGAGGGCATTCCGGGCAGTGTCGGCGGCTCGCTGCGGATGAACGCGGGCGCGATGGGCGGCTGGATCTTCGATGTGGTGGAGTCGGTCGAGGTCGCCGATGGCCAGGGGCGGCTGCTGACCTTGCGGCGCGCGGAAATGCACGTCGACTACCGCCATTGCGCCGAACTGCATCACGCCCTGGCTCTGGGCGCCGTCCTGCGGCCCAAGGCGGCGCAAGCCTCGGCCGACATCGCCGGCCGCATCGATGAGTACCGCCGCCGCCGCCACGAGACGCAGCCGCGGGAGCCGAGCGCGGGGTGCATCTTCAAAAATCCGCCGGGCACGTCGGCGGGCCGGCTGATCGACGAGGCGGGACTGAAAGGCGAGCGGATCGGCGGCGCGGAGATTTCGCCGGTGCACGCCAATTTCATCATCAATCGCGGCGAGGCGACCAGCGCGGATGTGCTGGCGCTCATCCGCCGCGTGCGGGCGCGCGTCCGCCAGGAGCGCGGAGTCGAACTCGAACCCGAAGTCCTGCTCTACGGGCGGGACTGGCAGGAGGTCCTGTGAACGATCCGGTGATCGCCGTTCTGGCCGGAGGCACTTCCTCCGAACGCGAGGTCTCGCTCGGGTCGGGGCGCGCGTGCGCGGCCGCCCTGGCCCGCTCGTACGCCACGCAGCTCCTGACCGTGGACACGGACGCGCTGCCCCGCGGCCTCGATCCGGATCGGCACGTGGTCTTTTCCACCCTGCATGGGACCTTCGGGGAGGACGGCGGCATGCAGCGGCTCATGGACCAGGCGGGCGTCATCTATGCCGGCTGCGACGCGGCGAGCAGCGCCCTGACGATGGACAAGACCCGGAGCAAGGAAGTCGTGGGCGCCCGGGGCGTGAGGACGGCTCCGAGCATCGTTTTTGCGGCGGATGCCCGCCCCGACCCCGAGGCGGTTGCGGCCGCCATCGGGCCGGACCTGGTGCTCAAGCCGAACAACGAGGGCAGCAGCGTCGGGCTCCGTCTGGTCTCGGGCGCCGCGGAGCTGCAGGCGGCCCTGCAAAACCTGACGGGCGGGCGCTGGATCGTCGAGCGGCGGCTGCGCGGCCGCGAATTGTCGGTCGGGGTCCTGGGCGGAAGAGCCATGGGCGTCGTGGAGATCCGCCCCCATTCGGGCGTGTACGACTACGCCAGCAAGTACACCAAGGGCAGCACGGAGTATCTGGCGCCCGCTCCGCTCGCCCCGGACGAGACGGCGGAGGTGCAGCGGGCCGCGGAGACCGCGTTTGCGGCGTGCGGCTGCCGCGACTACGCGCGGGTGGATTTCATTTTTTGCGACGGCGCGCCGTTTTTTCTCGAAATCAACACGCTGCCCGGCATGAAAGAAACGAGTCTGCTGCCGATGAGCGCGCGGTGCGCGGGATTGGATTTCGTCGCCCTGGTCCGTGAACTGGTGAGGCCCGCCGTGGCGCGTTTTTTGCGCAGCCCCGTCCCGCAATGAGCAAGAACCCGGCCCCGCTTCCCGTCGCCCGAACCTGGAGGGACATCCCCCAGCAGGTGAAGACCCGCGCCCTGTCGCGCGAGGGGCGAAGGCGGCTGACCTGGCGGGGCGTCCGCCTCCTGGCCACGTGCGCCGGTCTCGCCGTGGCCGGGGTGGCGGGGTGGCAGATCGCCAGCGTGCTCCGCACCGGGCGGGGATCGCTGGCCGCGCCGCGGCCCGAACTGATTGCCGGACATGTCGTTCCGACCACCGACGGAGTGCTCGATCGCGCCTGGGTCGAGCAGAGGCTCGCCCTGCCGGCCAAGGCCACGCTGGCCGGCATCGATCCCGCCGTCCTGCGCGCGCGCCTGTTGGCGGGCGGGCAGGTCCAGGTTGTGGACATCGAGCGGCACTTTCCGCGGACGCTGGCGGTGCACCTTTCCGAGCGCACGCCTGTCGCCCGCATCATGCTGGCCGATGGCGCGGGGGCGCCGCGGCAATATCTGGTGGCGCGGGACGGCGTGATCTACGCGGGCGTCGGTTACGATCCGGCGATGATCGCCTCGCTGCCCTGGCTCGACGGGGTCCGCCCCCGGCCGGGCGGCCCGGGCATCGCCACGATCTCCGGCATGCCGGTGGCGGCGGACTTTTTGGCGCGGGCGGAGCTCGATGCGCAGCACCTTTACAAGCATTGGCGCGTGGTTTCGCTCGCGCGCCTGGCCTCGGACGGGCTGATCGAGGTGCGGTCCGACCAGGGCACTTCGATCCTGTTCGCCACGCGGAACGAGGAGGAATTCCCCCAGCTGGCGCGGCTGGACACCATCCTCGACTCCGTGCCTCCCGGTTCCCTCGCCCGCATCGATCTGTCGCTGGGCAATGGCGTCCCGGTGGCGGCGCGGCCGACGGCCGCGCCTGCGACTTTGCAATGAGTTCCAAACATACTTTCATCGGCGCGGTCGACATCGGGACCGCCAAAGTCACGGTCCTGATCGGCGAGTACACCGGCCGCGAACTGGCGCTTATCGGCTGCGGCGAAACCCCCTCGCGCGGGGTGATCAAGGGCGGCATCGCCGATTACAAGGCGGCGAGCGACTGCACGCATGCCGCCCTGGACCAGGCGGAGCGGGACGCGGGGGAGCGCATCGATTGCGTGTTCCTGGCCCAGTCCGGAGGGCACCTGGAAGGCTTTTACAACGAGGCGGCCGTCAATGTGAAAGCGGCGGACAACATGATCGACGCCAACGACATCGCGACCGTCTGCAAGCTCGCCATGTCCAAGCAGCTGCCGTCGGGCCGCGCGGTGGTGCATCACATCCGCCGTCCGTTCCGCGTCGACGGCCGGCTGATTCCGACTTCGCCCGAACACCTGGTCGGACAGCGGCTCGAGGTCGGATATTGGACCGTGCACGGGCTGGAGCAGCGGATTGCGGACACGATTCATGTGATCCGGGGCTGCAATCTGGAGGTGCGCGAGCTGGTGCTTTCCAGCCTCGCCTCGGGGCACATCGTCACGACGGCCGAGGAACGCCAGAATGGCGTGCTGGCCATCGATATCGGGGCGGGAACGACCGATTTCGTCCTGTATCGCGACGGGGTTCCGCATACGACGGGCGTCCTGCCCATCGGCGGCGCCCACTTCACCAACGATTTGGGCATCGGGCTGCGGCTGACGGAAGCCCAGGCGGAAAAGCTCAAGCTCCGCTTCGGCCGGGCGGTCGTGCAGGCGCGGGACCGCGGCGACAAGGTCTGGCTCGACGGCAACTTCGCGATCGGCGACCGCCAGTTCCCGCGGCACGCGATCGAGCAGATCACGGCGGCTCGGGCGTGGGAATTGCTGGATGTGGTCCGGCGCAAGCTGGGTTCGGCCTATTCGCCGGAGAGCTGCGCGGCCGGCGTCGTGCTTACCGGAGGCGGGGCGAAGCTGCCGGCGATGGCGGAGTGCGCCGCCAAGGTCTTCGGCGCTCCGGCGCATCTGGGGGAGGCCCCCTCGTGGATGAAGGAGCAGCTGCGCGAGCCCGGCTATCATACCGCGCTGGGGCTTCTGTATTACGGCGTGCAATCCCAGGCGGAGCGCTCCGCGAGCCGCCGGCGCCCCGGGCTGCTCGGGGGCATCACCCGCCTGTTCGCCTGACTTCACCGCCCATGAACCTGAACGAACTTCCGCTGGAACACTCGCTGCTCGCCGATCGCAACGTCGCGATCAAGCTCATCGGGGTGGGAGGGGCCGGAGCCAACGCCGTGGACCGCCTCAAGATGGAGAACCTCGACCGGCTGCAGCTCGCCGTCATGAACACGGACTACCAGGCCCTGGCGAGCTCGCCGGTGCAGGAGAAGGTGCTCCTGGGCATGACCGTGACGCGGGGCCTGGGCGCGGGGGGCGATCCGGAATTGGGACGGGAGGCGGCCGAGGCCGACCGCGAGAAGATCGTGCAGGCGGTCAAGGAATGCGATCTGGTCTTCCTTCTGGCCGGCATGGGCGGAGGGACCGGCGGGGGCGCTGCGCCCATCGTCGCCGAGATCGCGGCCGAGGAGGGCGCGCTCGTGATTGCATTCGTCACCATGCCCTTCAGCTTCGAGGGCGGAAGGCGACTCAAGCAGGCCGAGGATGGATTGCGCGCGCTGCGCCAGGCGTGCGACGCGGTGATTCCCCTGCCCAACGATGTGCTGCTGCAGGAGGCCGCGGACAATGAGAGCGTGCTGGACTCGTTCGCGCGGGCTGACGCGTGGGTGGGGCGGGGCGTGAAGTCGATCTGGGCGATACTTTTCAAGACGGGGCTGATCAATCTGGATTTTGCGACGCTGCGGCAGGCCTTTCAGCACCGGGGCGGCAAAACGCTGTTCGGCCTGGGAGGCGGCGCGGGCGACAACGCGGTGGCGGATGCGATCGGCAGCCTCAAGCTGTGCCCCCTGCTGCACACACCGGAATACTCGCGCAAGGCCGACCGGCTGCTGGTCAACATCCTGGGCGGACCGGACCTGACGCTGCCCAAGGTGAACGAGATCATGGGCGCCGTGACGGAGCAGTTTGGCCGGGACTCGCATATCATCATGGGCGCCGTGATCGACGAGGACCTGGCGGGCAAGGTGGAGATCTGCGTCGTGGGCATGAGCGACATGGGCGGCCGGCCGCTGCCGCGCCGTTCCGCGCATGCCCGGACCGCGCCGGCCCTGCCGGCGCAGGCGCCCGCGGCGGCCGCAGCGCCGAGCGCTGCCCCCGCCGCCGCAGCCGCCGCCGCGCCGGGACCGAAGGCCGAGCAGCCCGAATTCGGATTCGGCGAGGTGGAGAGCCGCGGGAATTTCGAGAAGACCGACCGCTACCTGTTCGACGGCCAGGATCTCGACGTGCCGACCTACCTCCGCCGCGGCATCAAGATCGTCATTTGAGGCTCGCCGCCGCCAGCAGGGCGGCAAACCCGATGAAGACGACCCCGAGCGTGCGGTCGATCCAGGGCCCAAGCCGCAGGAAGCCGCGCCGCACCGGCTCGTGGGTGAAGAGCGTGGCGACCGCGATGAACCAGACGGCCGTGACCAGGCAGACCCACGCGCCGTAAAGGATCCGAATATGGGTGGGCGTCAGCGGGCTCACCAGCGTGGCGAAGATGGCCACGAAAAAGAGCGTCACCTTGGGATTGAGGGCGTTGGTGAAGAGCCCGGCCCGATAGCACGCGGCATCGCCGCGCCTGCCCGCCGCGGGGGCCGGGGCCGATTCGGCCGCCGGGATGGGCCGAGCGGACGCACGGATCGACTGGATTCCCAGCCAGGCCAGGTAGGCGGCGCCTGCCCACTTGATGGCGATGAAGACGGTGGGGGCTCGGGCGATCAGGATGCCCACGCCGAAGAGCGAGTAGGTCACATGCATCGTCAGGCCGGTGGCGATGCCCAGGGCGGTCATGATGCCGGCGCGGCGGCCCTGGGTGAGGCTTTGGCGCAGGACGATGGCGAAGTCGGGCCCGGGAGCGGCCACGGCCAGAAGATGAGCGACCGAGATGCGGACGAACTCGGCCGCGTAGCTCACGCTTTGGCCGCCTTGGCGCGGAAAGCGGTCACTCGCTTCAGCAGCTCCCGCTTGAGCCGATCGAGGCCGGCGCCGGTCAGGCAGGAGATCTCCAGCACATCCACCTTGTGCCGCCGCTTGAACTTGGCCAGCCACGCCTTGGCCTCCGGAACGTCGAGCTTGTTCGCCGCGACCAGCCGGGGTTTCTTCAGCAGCGCCGGATCGTACAGCTTCAGCTCCTCCAGCAGGTGCCGGTAGTCGTCCCGCGGATCGCGGTTGTCCGTGCCCGCCATGTCGATGATCAGCAGCAGCAGGGCGCAGCGTTCGATATGGCGCAGAAACCGGTGCCCCAGCCCCCGGTTTTCGCTCGCGCCGGCGATCAGGCCGGGGATGTCCGCCAGCAGCAGGCGCCGGCCGTCGGGGTATTCGATGACCCCGATCTGCGGATGGAGCGTCGTGAAGGGGTAGGCCGCCGTCTTGGGGTGGGCCTTGGTGATCGCGCCGGTCAGGGAAGACTTGCCCGCGTTGGGAAACCCCACCAGCCCGATGTCGGCGATGCTTTTGAGGATCAGCCTAAAGACCCCGTGCTCGCCCGGCTGGCCGGCATTGGCCCTCTTTGGCGCCCGGTTGGTCGAGGTCTTGAAATGGGTGTTGCCCCAGCCGCCGTTTCCGCCGCGGCAGAGCACCACCTGCTGCCCATCCGCGATGATTTCCGCCACGGGCAGCCCGGACTCCTCGTTGATCACGACCGTCCCCAGGGGCAGCCTCAGGATCGCGGGCTTGCCCTCCCGCCCGTTGCAGTCCTTGCCCATGCCATGCTCGCCGCGCTCCCCCTTCCAGTGCGGCTGGAACTTGAAATCGACCAGATTGTTGGTGTCGTCATTGCCCACGAGCACGATGTCGCCGCCGCGGCCCCCGTCCCCTCCGTTGGGTCCGCCCCACGGCTCATACTTCTCCCGGCGGAAGGAAATGCACCCCCGTCCGCCATCCCCGGCGGCAGCCTTGATCACGCACTCGTCGACGAACATCGTTCCAGCTTGGCTGCTCCACCCATGACCGCAATCCTTGGCGTGTCCGCCTTTTATCACGATTCGGCCGCGGCCCTGGTCGTGGATGGCCGGATCTGCGCCGCCGCGCAGGAGGAGCGCTTTTCGCGGGTGAAGCATGATGCCCGCTTTCCCACCCAGGCGGTCGACTACTGCCTGCGGGAGGCCGGCCTGAGGCCGCAGGACCTGGCCCACGTGGTGTTCTACGAAAAGCCGCTGCTCAAGTTCGAGCGCCTCCTGGAAACCTACCTGGCGGTCGCGCCCCGGGGTCTGGCCTCTTTTCGGGAGGCGGTCCCCCTCTGGCTCCACGAAAAGCTCCGCCAGAGCGGCGCGATCCGCGGCGGCCTGGGCGGCGCCTGGAACGGCCCCATCGCCTACGTGGAGCATCACGAGGCGCACGCGGCGAGCGCCTTCTACCCTTCGCCCTTCGCGGAGGCGGCCATCCTGACATTGGACGGGGTGGGGGAATGGGCCACGGCCACTCTGGGCAGCGGGCAGGGGGGCCGGATCAGCCTGACCCACGAACTGCGCTTTCCGCATTCGCTGGGGCTGCTGTATTCGGCCTTCACCTATTTTTGCGGGTTCAAGGTGAACAGCGGGGAATACAAGCTGATGGGCCTCGCGCCCTTCGGCGCTCCGCGCTTCGAACGGGAAATCCGCGATCACCTGCTCGACCTCAAGCCGGACGGATCCTTCCGGCTCGACCTCTCGTACTTCGACTACTGCGCGGGCCTGACGATGACGTCGCCCAGGTTCGATCGGCTCTTCGGCGGGCCGCCGCGGAAGCCCGAGGCCGACATCACCCCGCGCGAATGCGACCTGGCAGCGTCCATCCAGAAGGTCACCGAGGACATCATGCTCCGCATGGCGAGGGATCTGCACGCGCGCACGGGCCGGGAGAATCTCTGCCTGGCGGGCGGCGTCGCCCTCAACTGCGTCGGCAATGGCCGGCTGCTGCGCGAGTCCCCTTTTCGACGGATTTGGATCCAGCCCGCCGCGGGAGACGCCGGCGGGGCGCTGGGCGCGGCCCTCTTTGTCTGGCACCAGCTGCTCGAGCGGCCGCGCCAGCCGGAGCCGGACGATGCCCAGCAGGGCTCGTTCCTGGGGCCGCGCTGGTCGGGGGAGGAAGCCGAGGCGGCGCTGCGGGGCGCGGGCGCGGTCTGCCGGCGGATTCCCGATCCGGAACGCCTGGCGGCGGAGGTGGCGGGCCTGCTGGCCGCGGGCCAGGTCGTGGCCTGGGTGCAGGGACGCATGGAGTTTGGCCCCCGCGCCCTCGGCGCCCGCAGCATTCTGGGCGATCCGCGCGACGCCGAGATGCAGAGCGTGATGAACCGCAAGATCAAGTTCCGGGAATCCTTCCGCCCTTTCGCCCCCGTCGTGCTGCGCGAGCGCGCCGGCGATTGGTTCGAACTGCCGGAAGGGGCTGAGAGCCCCTATATGCTCCTGGTCGCGGCGGTCCGGTCCGACCGGCGGATCGCCGCGGCCAATGGGGGCGCCGGCTTGGACCGCATCCGCGCGGTCCGGTCCACGATTCCCGCCGTGACCCACCTGGATGGCTCTGCGCGCGTCCAGACGGTGGATGCCCTCCGCAATCCCGGCCTCGATCGCTTGCTGCGGGCGTTCGAGGCCCGGACCGGCTGCCCGGTGCTCATCAACACAAGTTT
>DASRSH010000309.1:0-8281 GCA_035656575.1 Opitutaceae bacterium | reverse complement strand
TGCGGAGGGCGCCGCCGGCGGCGGCGCGGCGAAGCAGGATGCAGCGGGCCGCCTATCCGGCGAGGTCGAGGTGCAGGAATTGGTTGAACGCGCTGGGCGTGTAGCCGCCGAACGCTGCACCCGCGACGAAGCCGCGGCGGCGGTAGAGGGCGAGCGCGGGCTCGAAGGCCGGGCCGCTGCCCGTTTCCAGGCTGAGGCGCCGCATGCCGCGGCGGCGGGCCTCGACGATGACGTGCTCGAGGAGCTGGGCGCCCACGCCCTGGCGCAGAAAGTCGGGGTGCGTGCGCATCGACTTGAGTTCGCCGTGGCCGCCGCCCAGGTCCTTCAGCGCCGCCATGCCCGCAATCCGGTCGCCAATCCAAGCCGACCAGACCGTCACGGCCGGCGTCTGGAGGCCGCTCAAGTCCAGGGCAAAGACGGCATTCGCGGGAGAATGGGCGCGCATGCCCTGGAGGTGGATCCGGAGCAGATCCAGGGTCTGCGCGCCGGCGAGGTCGTCCTCGGCGATTCGGACGGCGGCGCGCGTCATTGCGCGACTTCGTAGATTTCCACGATGGCGTCGCCGGCGGGGCCGTTGGTGCCGAAGGATTGCGCCGAATAGCCGCCGTTGGGCAGGGTGATCACGGCCGCGGCGTCGCGGGAGAGCGTGGGCAGGGCGAACGCCCCCGTGGCGGAAATGGCCGCGGAGATCCCCGAGTCGGGCTCGGCGCTCCAGTCGTCGTTCGTCGCGATCAGGACGTTGGCCGGAGAGGTCAGGATTTTGAGGGCCGGGTCGGCGACCGCCGGATTGACGTTGAACGACGTGGAGAGGGTGGGGCCGACGGCCCGGAGGAGGACTTCCTCCTGGCCGCCGGAACCGCCGACGTAGAAGCCGTCGATGAGCCCATGGCCCGAGCTGTCCACGTAGCCGCGGCTGGAAAGGTTCGTCAGGCGGGTGCCTTGCGCGGAAACCTCATAGACTTCCGCGAGCACGGTGCCGGACACCCCGTTCGCGCCCCCCGTCACTTCGGCGGTGTAATTGCCCGGAGGCAGAGTGATCAGGAGGGCAGAGTCGAGCGTGCCCAGGTTCAGGCTGAAGGCGCCGGTCGCGCTGAACGCGGCCTGCAACGCCTGAGTGTCGGTGGTGCTGCCGCTGCTCCAGCCATGGTTGGACTTCAACGGGTTGTTGTTCACGTCATAGACCGTGAGCTGCACATCGCTCGCCGCGGTGCTGACGCCGAAATTCTTCAGGGTCGGGCCGATGCCGCGGATCAGGACCTCTTCGGTGCCGCTGCCGCCGATGATGAACCCCGCTTCGATGGTGTGCTCCGTGGCGTCGGTGTTCGGGACCACGCCGACATAGCCAGAGGAGGAAATGTTGATCAGATGGGCGCCGGCGGAGGCGCCTTGCGCGGGCGGAATCGAGTACAGGGTCACGCTGTAGGGGCCGAAGGACGCGGTGAAGGTGGCGCCGGAGATCGCGACATTGCTTGCCACCTGGACATCCGCATCGCTGCCCTCGGGCTCGCTGGCATTGGTCTCCGCCTCGGCGGCGTTGTCCTGCGGGATGCCGTAGCTGTACACGG
This sequence comes from Opitutaceae bacterium, assembly GCA_035656575.1. Lineage (GTDB taxonomy): Bacteria > Verrucomicrobiota > Verrucomicrobiia > Opitutales > Opitutaceae > Palsa-1447. The sequence continues at coordinate 6,716 of DASRSH010000309.1, read as the reverse complement.
TCGCGGCGGCCGCGGGTGTGAAGCCGCTCAAGGCGATGGTCGCGGACGTCGCGGCGGCCGGGCTCTTGTTGATCACGAGCACGCTGAGCGAACCGTCATGCCGCTTGGCGGCGTAGACCGAGAGCAGCGTGGAGCTGCTCGTCGCCGACACGACGGTGTCGCCGCCGCGGGCGAAGTGGCTGAGGAGCTTTTCGACGTAGTAGGTGGGGTAAAACGTGCTCGTGCCCGACAGGATGCCCTGGTCGCCGTAGGGCCGCCAGCCATAGAGGTTGGGCGAAAAGTAGCCGCCGGCCGACGGCGGGCTCTGCTCGTTGCGCAGGTCCCACCAGAACCAGCCGTTGATCTCCGTCTGAAGGAGATTGCCGATGCTGTCGGCCAGGTAGAGCCCGTTCACGAGGCTCGTGGTCTGCTGGCCGGAGGTCTCGCCGTTGGAGTTGTTCTCGGTCGCGAGAATCTCGACGTTGGCCCCGGCGGCGCCCAGGTAGTCGTTCAGCTGCATGCGCAGATTCTGGGCGTCGCTGATCCAGCCGACGGCATCCTGGAGCAGATTGGCGTCGTTTTCCGTGCCGGTCTGCTCCTCGTACCGGTGGTAGGCCACAAAGTCCGGCGTCACCCCGAGGGTCTTGAGGGTCGAGAGCATGACTGGCGTCCAGCCGGAGTGCGTCGCCTGAGTGACCGGATTGACCACCGAATGCCCGGAGGGATACATGTCCTCGCCCGTAATGACGACCAGGCCGATACGGATCGTGGGATCGACGGCCTTCATCTGGCTGATGTACTGCGCCGCGCGGGTGGCGTATTCGACCGGGTCGTGGGCGGGAGTGTTGATGTCGTGCTCCCACGAGCCGTAGATCTCGTTGCCGATTTCCCAATACTTGACGCCGTATTTTTTGGTCACGTTGGCGTACTGGACCCAGCTGGCCGCCTCCTGCGGCGTGCCGTCCCCGTAGTTGGCGGTGATCATGACCTGAGCAGGCAGCGCCTGGGCGAAGGACTCGAAGGCGTCGAAGTTGGTGGCGACGTACGTGCCGATGTCCGAGGTGTTGGTGGACCAATGGAATCCGTCCGAGGCGGAGCCGCCCGGAAAACGCAGCGCGCGGATGGCCAGCGGGGAGACCTGCGCGGCCGAGTTCGGCAGATCGCCGTCCCAGATGGCCGTGTTGATCGAAAACTGCCGGTCGTCCACGGGCCGGACAACGGAGGCGGCATTGATCGCGAGGTTCACGGTTTGCGCGGAGGCGCCCGCCGCCGCGGCAAACGCGGCCGCAAGAAGAAGCTTAGTCATGGGTAACGCCCCAGACTAGCGTGCGCGGTCCCAACCCCAAAGCGCCGAAGTTGGTCTAACATGAGAGCGGCCGCCCATCACGAAAAATGCACGATGCAATCCCTGTCGCCAGGCCGCGTCGGACGAGTATGTTCGATCCACCCCATGTACCTCGTCTCCAGCTACCCTTTGGCCGTTTTCCTCTGCGTGGTCACCATGCTCTGCTGGGGCTCCTGGGCCAACACCCAGAAGCTCGCCTCGCGCGAATGGCGCTTCCAGCTTTTCTATTGGGATTACTCCATCGGCGTCCTGCTGCTGGCCCTTGTACTGGCCTTCACGCTGGGCAGCCACGGCGCCGCCGGCCGGCCATTCGGAGCCGATCTGGTGCAGGGCGCCGGCCGCAACCTGGGCTCGGCCTTCTTCGGCGGGGTGATCTTCAACCTCGCCAACATCCTGCTGGTCGCGGCGATCGATGTGGCGGGGATGGCGATCGCCTTCCCCATCGGCATCGGGCTGGCGCTCGTCCTGGGTGTCATCACCACCTACGCCGTGAAGCCGGCGGGCAACCCGATGCTCCTCGGGCTGGGCGTCCTGGGCGTGGCCGTCGCCATCGTCTTTGACGCGGTGGCGTACCACCGGCTGTCGCGGGGCGCGGGCCGAGCCTCGGCCAAGGGCATCATCCTTTCCGTGGTGGCCGGCGTGCTCATGGGGTATTTCTACAAGTTTGTCGCCCAGTCCATGGGGGCGGAGCGTGGCCAGCTCAGCCCCTATACCGCGAACGTCCTGTTTTCGGCCGGACTGCTGGTCTCCAGTTTCCTCTGGAACAGCCTGATCATGATCCGGCCGTTCGCGGGCGCGCCCGTGCCGTTCGGCGATTATTTCACCAAGGGCACGCCGCGTTTGCACCTGGTGGGCATCCTGGGCGGCCTGATCTGGAGCCTCGGTTTCTCGCTCAACATCCTGGCGAGCACGGTGGCGAGCCCGGCCCTGTCCTACGGCCTGGGCCAGGGCGCCACGATGGTGGCCGCGCTCTGGGGCGTCTTCGTGTGGAAGGAGTTCAAGGATGCGCCGCGCGGCACGACGCCGCTCCTGACGGCGATGTTCGCCTGTTTCCTCGCCGGCCTGATTCTGCTGGTCAGTGCACGTTCCTGACCCACCACGTGTGGATCGAATCGGCCATGTAGCGCAGGAAGTCGGGAATTTGGCTTAGGAACTGATGAAAGGCGGGGACGTGGCGGTTGAGGAGCCAGATGAGGAAGGCGAAGAAGAGCAGGCTGAGCAGCGACTCGAGGGGCGAATGCCAGCGGCCGTAGCCGGGCCCCCAGAAGGCCGCCGCCTTGAAGGGCAGCCGGATGAGTTCGAAGACAAGGACCAGGATCACGATCGCTAGCCACCAGGGCATGCCGCCGAAATGCCAGGTCCACCAGCCCCAGAAGCCGTGGTGAAACAGCACCAGCAGCAGCAGGATCACGAAGAGGATCTCCAGGGCCTTCAGGACGACCCAGGCGCCGGGGAAAGCCGGCGAGGCCGGCCACTGGCCCCAGTTCTGGCGGCAGTTCCAGGTGGCGTTATGGACGTCCTGCTTGATCTGCTGGCCCAGCCCGCGCATTTCGGCCTTGAACTTGCGCCGCCATTCGCGGCGCGCGCGCCGGTCCCCCCAGGTCTTCATGCCCTGGTAATAGCCCGCCTTGGCCCGGTGAATGAACTCCTGCGCCGTCTTGGGCAGCCCTTGGGCCGCCGCCTTCTGCTCCGGTGTCGTCGCCGAAGGGACGATGAACATGAGCAGCAGGTAGGCGAGGATGCCGGACCCGTAGAGCAGCGCCGCGAGAGCGAAGACCACGCGCACGATGGAAACGTCGATGCCGAAGTAAACCGCGATGCCGTTGCAGACCCCGCCGATCATCGCGCCCTCGTGGATGAGGTACAGGCGGCGCGGGGCTTCGTTCGTTCCCGGGGCCGCGCCGGGCGTGAATCCCGCGCCGGGAGCCGCCGAGCCGGCGGCCGGCCCGGCCGCGCCCGCCGCGGACTCAGCCGTCGCGCCCCCCGCCACCGGGCCCATTTCGGCGATGACGCGCTCGACGTCGCGGGTCGCGACCACCGTCTTGTGCGGCCCGAGCGCGGCCCGGAACTTCTCGGCGATCGCCTGCTCGATGTCGGCCAGGATCTCGTCGCGATCGGGATTGCCGGCGAGGCCGGCGGCGGCGCTGTCAAGATAGGCCCGCAGCCTGTCGTAGCCGATTTCCTCGAGCTGGTACGCGTTGCCGTTGAGATTGACGGCGATGACCTTGTTCATGGGGTGGTTTCTCCAAGTTTCTTCACGGTGGCGGTGATCTTTTGCCAGTAATCCAAAGTCTCGCGGAGCTGGTCGCGCCCGCGGGCCGTAAGCTGATAATACTTGCGCGGCGGCCCGGCCTCGGACTCCTGCCAGATGTAGTCGACCAGCTGTTCGCGGCGCAGCTTGCTCAGCAGCGGATAAAGCGTGCCTTCCTGCGTCGTGAATTCCGTCCCGCCCAATTCCCGCAGGATGTCGGCCGCATAGACCTGACGCGCCGCGATGATCTTAAGGACGAGAAACTCCAGCAGCCCCTTGCGCAGGGCGGAGAACTTTTCTTCGAGATTGGCTTCGGGCGGGGCCATAACAGCTACCTTGGTATAACAAGGTACTGTTGTTAAATAAGGCGTCAAGAGCCTTTTTCACAAATTTCAATCCCCGCTCTGCATGTAGCGGTCCTGGCCCGGGGTCATCTGGCGGTGGGCCTCGTACTTGCGCGAGAGCAGGAAGGCGACGAGTTCGTTCATCTCCTCGGGAGTGAGATTGCCTGCGAACGCAGGCATATTGTGGCCCCCGTTGGAAATTCGAAGGACGATCTGACTGGCCCGCAGCCGCAGGCCGACGGCGGACAGGTCGGGACCGCGGTGGCCGCCATGGCCCTGAATCTCGTGGCAGTAGATGCAGCCCTTGTCGAAGAAGACGCGGGCCCCCTGCGCCACCGGCCCGGTGGTCGTCCCGACGATGCTGGGCGTCAGGGGCCGGGCGTTGAAAAGGGGCGACCAATCGGACTTCTCCCCCGCGATCCACAGCGATCCGATGGCGAGCACGCACGCGATCACGGCCGCGACCGACCAGGGGCGCCGGCGGGGGCTGCGCTCGCCGGTATTCCATACGAAAGGAACGATGATCAGAAACACGCCGGCGATCAGCGGCCCGAACACCATGAAGTAGCGCTCGCTGCCATGCGGCAGCAGCGCGAGCACGGCGAAGTACCATAGCAGATACCAATCCGGCCGCGGATTGGCCGAAATGATGCTCGGATCCGGCGGCCGTCCCAGTTCCGGCGGCCCGACGAACCAGGCCAGCAGCACGATCACGGCGATCATGCTGACGCAGAACACGACATCGCGCCACATGGCGTCGGGCCAGAACGGCACGCCCGAACGGTCGAGGAGCCGGTGGTAGCTTTCCCGGTACGTCTTGCGGTGCACGACGTCCCCCGGCGTGGGCGGCTCGGAGATCCCGTTGCGCAGCACCAGGACCAGGTGCAGGCCGATGAAGGCGAAGATCAGCGCCGGCATCACGAAGACGTGGATGGCGAAGAACCGGCTGAGCGTCGCGCCGCCGACCGACGTGCCGCCCAAGGTGAAGTGCGCGATCGCCTTGCCGAGAAAGGGCACGCGGCCCGCCTGTTCGGCCGCCACCACCACCGACCAGACGGCGGTCTGGTCCCAGCGCAGAAGCTGGCCGGTGAAGCCCATCACGAGTGTGAAGCCCAGCAGCAGGACGCCCGTGGCCCAGTTCATCTCGCGGGGATACTTGTACGAGCCGAACAGGAACACCTGGGCCATGTGGGCCCCCACCATCAGCACCATCGCGGAAGCGCCGTAATAGTGCATGCCGCGCAGCAGGCCGCCGAAGGTCGCGTTGTGGCTGATGAACTGCAGGGTCGGATAGGCCTCGGCGGCCGAAGGGATGTAGGCGAAGGCCAGGGCCGCGCCGGTGAAGACCTGGATCATGAACGCGCACATGGTCGCGCTGCCGAACACGTACCACCACTTGGCGTCGTGCGGCACCAGGTGCTGCATCATCGGGCCGATCATCCGCGTCAGGCCCGTGCGGTCGTCGATCCACTCCCAGGTGAACTTGAGCCAGCGCATCAGTGGGTGTCGATTTCCAGCGGGCGGGTCTGGATCTGCACGCTGCCTTCCACCACCCGGACGAGGTAGCGCTCCAGCGCGCGCGGCGGGGGGCCGGCGGCGACGGAGCCGTCCTGGTAGTAGACGCCGCCATGGCAGGGGCACATGAACAGCTTCGGGCCCGCCACCCAGCGCACCGGGCAGCCCAGGTGCGTGCAGTTGACGGCGAAGGCCGTGAAGTCCCCGTTCGCGTCGCGGCGCAGCCAGGCGGCGATGTTGCTGGTGACGCCGGCCCACGGCAGCGCCGAGGCGTCCTGGAACTTCACGGCGGTCGTTTCCCCGACCTTGAAATCGTCCACCTTGCCGACGCTCCGCCACGCGTAGCTCGTGCGCCGGAACAGGGGGGCGAAGATGAAGCCGATCACGGGCGCGGTGACCAGCGCCGCGCCGAGGGCGCCCAGGCCCCAGGTGAGCTTCACGAAGAAGCTGCGCCGGGTGACTTCCTCCGGGGTCGGCGCGGGCCCCTGAGGCAGCTTGGCATGCGCTTCAACGTCTCCGGTCATCGCGAATTTCCCCCACCCAGGCGGCGATCGAGCCGCAGAAGATCAGGAGCCCCACCGCCGAGATCAGCGGCGAGGTCAGCAGCCCCCAGAGCAGCAGCATGGAACTGAAGGCCACGCTGGCCGGCCAGATGCTCGGCTTGGGGATGTGCGCGGGTCCCGGCACATGCCAGCCGGGCGGGATCACGGTTTTGTCTTCGTGCTCGTTCATGAAGTCGCGGGGGCGGTCGCCGCCCCGTACCAGCGGGCGAACTGGCCCATGATGGCCCCCAGGTAAACCAGGCAGGCGGGCACCCACATGATGAGTCCGCCGACCTGCTGGTCGGCGGCCGGCGTGAAGCCCCAGTGGGCGCGCAGCCAGGGCAGGACATGCAGCGGATCGGTCGGATTGAGGAAGGCGGTGCACACCTCGACCGGCGAGAAGGTCAGCACGATCCCCTGCAGGGTGCAGCCGACGCATCCGGCAAACAGATACGCCACCCCGCCCAGGGGCGACAGCCGGCGCGCCGGCGCCGCGCCGATCAGCGGCCACCAGAAAAGCACGCCCAGGCCGAGCAGGCTCACCGTCTCCGCGATCTGAACCGAAGTCAGCCGCGTGGCCGCGTTGCACAGGACCGGGATATGCCACACCCACATTCCCGCCGTTCCCGCCGCCCAGCCCAGGACCGGCGAAACGCCGCGGGCGGGGGGGCGCCCCCGGTAGGCGAGCAGCGCGAGGGCCGGCACGCCCAGCAGCAGCAGCAGGTGCTGCACCATGTGCA
>DASRSH010000308.1:0-6993 GCA_035656575.1 Opitutaceae bacterium | reverse complement strand
CCTGATGACTTGGATGCACGGGCTGGTCTCGAATTGGGGCGTGGCCATCGTCCTGACGACGCTGCTGCTCAAGGTGATCTTCGTCCCCTTCACCCTCGCCTCGTCGCGCTCGGCGAAGCGGATGCAGAAGATCCAGCCGGAGCTCAAGGCGATCCGGGAGAAGTACAAGGACAACCCGCAGAAGCAGCAGGCCGCGACGCTCGAATTGTTCAAGGTGCATCGCGTGAATCCCATGGGCAGCTGCCTGCCGATGCTGATCACGCTGCCCTTCTTCTGGGGCTTCTACCGCATGCTGTTCAGCGCGGCGGAGCTGCGCTTCCAGCCCTTCCTGTGGGCCTCGGACCTGTCGAGCCCCGATACGGTGGGCCACGTGTTCGGGTTTCCGATCAACGTTCTGCCCATTATCCTGGCCGGCGTGATGTTCCTCAACACGCGCCTCACGCCCCAGCCCTCCGTGGACAGCTCGCAGCAGAAGATGATGATGTTCATGCCGCTGATGATGCTGGTGTTCTACTATCCCTATTCCTGCGCGCTCTCGCTTTACTCGACCGTCAACTCCCTGTTCTCGATCGGGCAGCAGCTGGTCATCAACCGGATGAAGGACGATCCGCCGGCGGCCCCCGCGGAAAAGGCCGGGCGGGGCGGCAAAGCATTGAAAAATGTGACGCCGCGGCGTACCTAAGGGCACTCTTCGGATGGCCGGCCATAACAAATGGTCCAAGGTAAAGCGCATCAAGGCCGTGACGGACAGCCGCCGCGGCAAGGTGTTTAGCCGCCTTTCCCGCGACATCACCATGGCCGCGAAGGCGGGGGGCGGCGACGCGAATGCCAACGCGCGGCTGCGCACGCTGCTGCTCAAGGCGCGCGACGCCAACATGCCCACGGACAACGTGGAGCGCGCGGTCAAGAAGGGCACGGGCGAGCTGCCCGGGGTGGTCTTCGAGGAGATCCTCTACGAGGGCTACGGCCCGGGCGGCGTGGCGCTGATCGTCAAGGTCACCACCGACAACAAGAACCGGGCGGCGGCGGACGTGCGCAGCGTCTTCACCAAGTTCGGGGGGCATCTGGCGGGCGCCAACAGCGTGGCGTTCCAGTTCACGCACGCGGGGCAGTTTCTCGTGGCCCGGAACCAGACGAGCGAGGAGGCGCTGCTCGAGGCGGCGCTGGAGGCGGGGGCGGACGACGTCCTCACGACGGAGGACGGCTTCGAGGTGCGCTGCAATGTCCACGCCTTCGACCGGGTGGCGCAGGCGCTCGAGGCCAAGGGCATCAAGCCGGAGCACGCCGAAGTCGCGTACATTCCCAACAGCACGGTGCCGGTCGCCGACGTCGCCGCGGCCCGCGCCCTGGTCAAGCTGCACGACGCGCTGGAGGAATTGGACGATGTGCAGCAGGTCTTCTCCAACGAAGAGCTCGACGACGCGGTGACGGCCGCCGCCCACGCGTGACCGACGCCGTCCAGGACGCCGCGGCGCCGGCCGGCGGAACCGCGCCGCACGAGGCGCCCGGCGATGTCGGCCTGGTGACGCCGCGCGACTACGTTTGCCGCAGCCCCTTCACCTTCCGCAACGGGCAGACGATACCCGGCTTCACGCTGCGCTACGAAACCTACGGCCAGCTCAACGCCACCCGCGACAACGCCATTCTGATCTGCCACGCGCTGAGCGGGGACCATCACTGCGCCGGCTGGCACAGCCCGGCCGACCGCAAGCCCGGCTGGTGGAACAACCTGATCGGCCCGGGCAAGGCGGTGGACACCGGGCGCTTCTTTGTCATCTGCGCCAACGTCCTGGGCGGCTGCCAGGGCTCGACCGGGCCCTCCTCGGTCAACCCGGCCACGGGCCGGCCCTATGGGATGACGTTTCCGTTCGTGTCGATCGCGGACATGGTGCGCGCCCAGAAACTGCTCCTGGAGCATCTCGGCATCGCCGAAGTCCACACCGTCGTAGGCGGATCGATGGGCGGGATGATCGCCCTGCAGTTCGCGATCGAGTTTCCGGGATTCGTGCGGCGCGTCCTCGCGATGGCGACGACCTCCCGGGAAAGCGCCCAGGCCATCGCGTTCAACGAGGTCGGCCGCCAGGCCATCATGCAGGATCCCGCCTGGAACGGCGGGGACTATCCCAAGGACGGCGGCCCGCGCGTGGGCCTCGCCATCGCCCGGATGATGGCGCACATCACCTACCTCAGCGACGCGTCGATGGACCGCAAGTTCGGCCGGCGGCGGAGCCAGACTGGCGCCGACACGCAGTTCGAGGTGGAGAGCTACCTGCGCCACCAGGGGCTGACCTTCATCAACCGCTTCGACGCGAACTCCTACCTGTACATCACGCGGGCGCTTGACGACTTCGACCTGGCCAGCGTCTCCGGCTCGCTCGAGCAGGCGTTCGCCCCGGTGCAGGCGGAGACCCTGGTCGTGGGCTTCGCGAGCGACTGGCTGTTTCCGCCGGACCAGAACCGGACCATCGCGCTCGCCCTGCTGCGGCTGGGCAAGAGCGCGAGCTACGCGGAATTGGCCACCGATCTGGGCCACGATTCGTTCCTGTTGGAGAGCGAGGAGCTGTACGCGCTGGTGCGGGGCTTCCTCGAGCGCGAGTCGATCGTGTTCGACTTCGCCATCTGAACCCCGCCATGGCCAAGGTCGAAAAGCGCACGATCGACATGCAGATCATCGGGGACTGGGTCGCCCCCGAGGCCCGGGTGCTCGACCTGGGCTGCGGGCGGGGGGAGCTGCTGGACTATCTGGTGCAGAACAAGAAGGTCACGGGCGTGGGGGTGGATTTGGACTTCCTGCGGATTTCCGCCTGCGTGCACCGCGGCCTCGCGGCCTACCAGGGCGACATGACCGAGTTCATGCGCGCTTTTCCCGAGCGGCATTTCGACCGGGTGATCTGCTCGCGCACGGTCCATGAGCTCAACGATCCGGCGGAGGTGATCCTGGAGGCGCTGCGCGTCGCCAAGGCGGTCACGGTCGGATTCGTCAACCACGGCTTCTGGAAGAACCGGGTGAACGTCCTGTGGCGCGGCCGCAAGGTGCGCAACGTCGTCTATCCCACGGAGTGGTTCGAGAGCCGGCCGGCCAATCCGGTCACGATCGCCGACTTCGAGGACTTCTGCCGGGCCAAGTCGATCCGGGTCGTGCGCCGGGCGTACCTGGCCGGAGACTGGAAGTCGCGGACGTCGCTGCTGCCTAACCTGCTCGCGGGCTACGCCCTTTACGACCTGACGCGCTAGCGCCGGCGCGGGCCCGCAACCCCGGCTGGAGGCGGGCGGCCTGAAAGAGCACCACGCAGTCGCTGCCGTCGGCCGTGTGCAGCCAGTGAGGGTCGTACGCGGCGAATTCGCGCTCGACCGCGCCGTGCAGGGCGCCGATTTCAATCGCGAGAATCCCGTGCGGCTGCAGCCGGGTGCGCGCCTGGGCGATCAGCCGGCGGACGATGGCCAGCCCGTCGGCGCCGCCGTCCAGGGCCAGGCGCGGCTCGGCTTGGAATTCGGGGGGCAGGCGGTCCACCAGGGCGCTGGGCTCGTAGGGCGGGTTGCTGACGATGAGGTCGTAGCGCACGGGGGGCACCGCGCCGAAGACGTCGCTTTGGTGGAGGCTCACCCGGCGGGCGACCCGGTGCTCGCGGCAGTTGATGGCGGCGACGGCCAGCGCGTCGGCCGAGAGGTCGATGGCGTCGACCTTCGCGCGGGGGAACTGCTCCGCGAGCAGGATCGCGAGGCAGCCCGACCCCGTGCAGACATCCGCCGCGTGGCGCACCGGGACGCCGGCCGGCAGCCAGGGCTCGAGCTGGGTGGGAATCAGCTCCACGAAATAGCTCCGGGGAATGATCACGCGTTCGTCGATGTAGAAGCGGCTTCCGCCCAGCCAGGCCTCGCGGGTGATGTAGGCGGCGGGGACGCGCTCGATCACGCGCCGGCGGACCGCTTCGCGCAGGACCCGGCGCTGCTCCGCCGTGAGGGCGCGCTTCAGGGCCGCGGGGCCGCTGGAAAGCGGCCAGTCCAGGACGCGAAGCAGCAGAAACAGCGACTCGTCGTGGGCCGAGCCGGCCACCTGCCCCAGCGCCAGGCCGTGGCGCTCGTACAGCCGTTCGGCGAAGCGCCACCACTGGCCGAAGGTGCGCAGGCGGTCCGCGCCGGCGAGGGGATCCTCAGGGGTGCGGGACCGCTTCATCCTCGGCGGTGACGTGGGTGTGATTGAAGATGTGCTCGGAGCAGTAGCACTGCTCGCCCGCGCAGCGCGAACAGTAGCGGAAATCCAGCTCCGGGTTGGTCTTGTCCGTCCGGCCGCACACCCGGCAGCGGTGGCGCGGCTCGTCCGCGGCCCGGGCCGTCGCGCGGCGCGCGGCGGACTTGGACACGGCGCGGGTCTTGAGGCGGGCGCCGAGGTAGAGGTCGCGGCCGAAGAACAGGAAGAAATTGATGACGCTGGCCAGCACCTGCAGCTTGATCGAGACGGGCGCGAACAGGACCTCGTACGCGTAGGCCGCCCAGGTGAGCAGGGCGAGCCACTTGATCCGCACGGGCACGATCAGGAACAGCAGCATCTCGAAGTTCGGATTGAGATAGGCGAAGGCGAGGAAGACCGAGCCGCCCAGGAAGAGGTTGCTGACCAGCAGGCTGGGCTCGAGGAAGCCCGCGCCCACCGTGAACACGTAGCCGACGAAAAGAAACGCGTTGAAGCGGAACGCCCCCCAGAAGCCCTCCAGGGCCGCCCCCATGAAGTAAAACAGCCACCAGGCGAAGATTCCGGCCAGGATGCCCCAGGGGAACGGCGAAAAGACGAACGGCGGCGGCGCGAACAGGAACGTGACCAGGCGCCACCACTGCCCGGCGAGGACCAGGGGGGGATAGAAGACCAGGGCGCCCGGTGCGATCAGCCCCCGGAGCAGGGCGAACCAAGCCAGCACCTGGCCCGCGACGATGATCAGCGGGATGCCGGGAAGGGCGAAGCGGCCAAAGTGGCGTTCGAGGCGATCGAGAAGGGACATGCCGCGCGCAGGCGCGCGTCACTTCTTCGCGTTTTCGGGCAACTCGGCAACCAGCTTTTGCTTCTGCGAGGCCAATTCCGGGGAGGTGACGCGGGCCAGGATCGCCCGCGCCGCCGCCGGCTGGCCCTGGAACAGGCGCACCCGCGCTTCGCGCAATTGGATGATCTGCAGGTCGACCGGCGACTGGGCCTTGCTTTCGAGGCCCTGCCAGGTCCGGAAGGCCTCGTTCCAGTCGGGCGCGGCCAGGTCCTCGAAGGATTCGGCGTAGCGGTAGGTGAATTCGATGCGGTCGGGGGCGTCCTCCGCCGCGCGATGAAAGGCCTCATGCATCTGCTGGTCCCACTGCTGCCGCGTGTAGCCGCCCTCGCCGAGGAAGGTGTCCCGCGCGCAATAGAGCAGCGTGCCGATCTGGTACCAATACAGCGGCTCGCTGGGGTCGAGCCGGGCCGCGGCCTGGAAATAGGTCAGCGCCTCGAGCGGCCTGCCGTCCTCGGCCAGGGTGTTGCCAAGCTGGTTCTTGACCATGGGGATCGTCGGATCGATCTGGTCCGCCTTGAGCAGGATCTTCATCGCCTCGTCGCGCATGTGCAGCTTGCCGAGGAAATAGCCATAGTCGGCGTACGCCGGTGCGAAATCCGGGCTTTCCTGGATGAGGAGCTGGTAATCCTGCGAGAGGGAGGTGAGCTGCGTGCGCACCGTGTCCTGGGCCACCCGGTCGTCTCCCGCCTGGGCCGCGTCCTCCAACAGGACCTTTTGCCGCGCCAGAATGTCCTTCAAGGTGCGTTCGGGCATGGTTTCGGTGTCGGCGGCGCGCGCCAGCAGCGGGGCGCACAGCGCCAAGGCCGCGACCATCAGGCGGAAACGGAAGAAAAGGGAAACGGCCATGCGGAAGGAACCGGAGTGCGACCTTCTTTTGTTGTCACAGTTCCGGCCGCGTGCGACATCTTTCCCGACCACGTGAGGCTCCTGGACCGCCATATTTTCCGCAGCGCGCTGGTCACCTGCCTGGCGGCTGTCGCCGTGTTCACGTTCGTGGTCATGACCGCGAACCTCGTGCGCGACCTCGCTTCGCCCGAGGCCATGGGCAAGTTCTCCTGGCTGCAGATCGGCCGCTTCGTGCTCCTGCTGGCGCCGATCGGCGTTTCCTACGGCCTGCCCCTGGGCATGCTGACGGGCGTTCTGCTCACGCTCAGCCGGCTGTCTGCGGACAATGAAATCACGGGGATGCGCGCGGCGGGCATCAGCCTCAAGCGGATCGCGGCGCCCATCCTGGTCCTGGGCGCGATCGGGGCGGCCATCGAGCTGCCGGTGAACTTCGGGTCGATGCCGCGGGCGCGCGTGGAATACGAGCGGGAGTTTTCCGAGGCGGTGCGCGCCAACCCGCTCAACTTCATCGTGCCGCGCACCTTCGTGCGCATGTTCACCAACGCGGTCATCTATGTCGGCGGACGCAGCGGGCACAACCTGAGCGATATCTGGGCCTGGAAGCTGGACGACCAAAAGCGGGTGCGCACGCTGGTGCACGCCAAGAGCGGCACGATCGACTACGATCCCAAGGCGTTCGAGCTGATCCTGACCGCCAAGGACGGCCAGGAGGAGACCTTGGACGACGCCAATCCGGAATCGTTCAAGGACGCGCGGCCCACCGTGGCCACGGTCGAAAACTGGGATCCCGACCACCTGTCGCTGCAGGGCATCTTCGCCCGCTCTTCCGCCCGCCAGAAGCTGCCTTGGATGACCTATCGCGAGCTCCGGCGCGAGCGGGCGCGGCGGGCGGCGCTGCCCGACCTCACGCCCCGCGACCGCGCGCGCTCGCTCATGCAGGTCACCCTCACGGTGATGGACAAATGCACGATGGCGTTCGCGGTCTTCACCTTCGCGTTCGTGGCCGTCCCGCTCGGCATCCGCGTCTCGCGCCGGGAAACCAGCGCCAGCCTGGTGCTCGGGGTCGTGATCGGCATCGCCTATTACGTGCTGACGATCGCGATCGGCCTGCTGGACC
>DASRSH010000307.1:0-14427 GCA_035656575.1 Opitutaceae bacterium | reverse complement strand
AACGCGCTGGTCCTGTATCTGGTCGGTCACCTGGTGCAGGGATTTCGGGTCCCCAGCTTTGGCGCGGCCATCCTGGGGTCGATCATCATCAGCGTGACGAACTTTTGCGTGACGGCGCTGATCCGGCGCAGCGGGCCGCCGCCGCCCCCGCCTCCCCCACGGGGCGGGTCCGGCGGTTCCGGTGGGGACGTGATCGACATCTGATGGACTCCGGCTTTCCTTTTTCACATGGCTGAAACCACCGAATACGATCTGGTCGTCATTGGCGGAGGACCCGCGGGCTACGCCGGCGCGATCCGCGCCGGGCAGCTGGGCAAGAAGGTTGTCTGCATCGAGGGCGAGCGCGCCGGCGGCACCTGCCTGAACTGGGGCTGCATTCCCACGAAGGCCTTGCTCAAGTCGGCCGAGCTGCTGCAGAAGCTCCAGAAGCCGGAGGTCTTCGGGCTTTCGGCCAAGGAGGTCAGCTTCGATTTTGCCAAGGTGATGGCGCGCTCGCGCGCCGTCTCCGATCAGATGGCGAAGGGGGTCGAGTTCCTCTTCCGCAAGAACAAGGTCGAGTACGTCGTGGGGTCGGGGCAGATCACGGTCCCGGGCATGGTGGAGGTCACCGACGGCGCGCAGAAGGGCAAGTTTTTCAAGACCAAGAACATCCTCCTGGCCACGGGGTGCAAGATGCGCCGCCTGCCCGGGCTCGAGGTGGATGGAACGCGGGTGATGACCTCGCGCGAGGCGCTCGCGGCCAAGGCGCTGCCCCGTTCGGTCATCATCGTGGGCGCAGGCGCCATCGGCGTCGAATTTGCGTACTTCTACAATGCGCTCGGCAGCAAAGTGACCTTGGTCGAAATGCTGCCGCAGGTCCTGCCGGTGGAGGACGAGGAGGTGTCCAAGCTGCTCGAACGCTCCTTCACCAAGCAGGGCATCGCGATCCACACTGCGACCAAGTGCGAGAATTTCCGGGTGGGTCCGGACGGCGTGAAGGTGACCCTGGTCAAGGACGGCCGGAGCCAGGAAGTCGAGGCGGAGAGCGTCCTCTCGGCGATCGGCGTGGTGCCGAACCTGGAGGGCGCGGTGTCGAACAAGGTGAAGCTGGAGCTGGAGCGCGGCTATGTGAAGGTGGGCGACGCCTACGAAACTTCGGTCAAGGGCATCTATGCGGCGGGCGACATCATCGGGCCCCCCTGGCTCGCCCACGTCGCCACCTTCGAGGCGGTCAGCGCCGTCAACGGCATGTTCGGGTTCGCCCCGGCGCACCGGGTGAAGAATTTCCCGGGCTGCACCTATTGCCAGCCCCAGGTGGCGAGCACCGGGCTGACCGAAAAGCTGGCGAAGGAAAAGGGCCTGGACTACAAGGTGGGCAAGTTTCCGTTCACCGCCGCGGGAAAGGCGGTCGCCTCCAACGAGGCCGAAGGCTTCGTCAAAGTGATCGCGGATGCGAAAACGGGCGAAATCTATGGCGCCCACATCATCGGCGCCGAGGCGACGGAGATGATCGCCGAGTACGGCCTGGCGATGGAGCTGGAGGCCACGGTCGCGGAAGTGCACCACAACATCCACGCCCATCCCACGCTGACTGAGGCCCTCGGCGAGGCGGCTGCCGCGGTCAGCGGCGAGGCCATTCACATCTGAGACGCGGAGGCGGCGCTCACCCCGCCGCCATTTCCTTCAGCAGGCTGGCGAAATAGGGGATGAGCTGCTTCTTGCGGCTGACGATCCCGGGCAGGTCGAAGATCTCGTCGACCTCGACGTGGGCGAAGGAGATGCGGCGGATCACCTCCGGGTCGCCCTTCACCAGCAGGAGGGAATTCTGGGTGTTGATGTCGGTGACGAGGAGGGCGGCGAAGGACAGCTTTTCGCCCTCCCGCAGCTCCTCCAGGCTGCGGGCCAGGTCGATCTTCTTCTGCCAGAAATTGCTGAAGCCCAGTTCCTCGACCTGGGAGACGGAGAAGCGGACGCCTTCCTCCGCATAGATCTTGTGGTCCGAGCGCAGCACCTTGTCCGGCGGCTGGGCGAGGATGATGGAGCCCGACGAGAAGATCGCCTCGGCCAGCTGCTTGGAATTCACGCCGGCGATGGAGGCCAGCCACAGGAGGATTTCGGCGTCCTTGGGGGTGGACGTCGGGCTGTTGAGATGCAGGGTGTCTGAGATCAGGCCCGACATCATGAGGCCGGCGACTTCCGGCGAGGGCGCCAGCTTCTCCCGCCGGAACAGATCGGCGATGATCGTGCAGGTCGAGCCGACGGGTTCGTTGAGGAACAGGATGGGCTGCGAGGTGGTCATCGGGCCCAGCCGGTGGTGGTCGATGATTTCGGCGATCGTGACCTCCTCGGCGCCCGGGACCGCCTGGGTCATCTCGTTGTGGTCGACCAGGACCAGGCGCGTCGGCACGGGCTTGAGCACATCGCCCTTGGTCAGGATGCCGCAGAGCACGCCGTCATCGTCGACCACGACGTATCCGGGACCGGGAAGGGCGCCGATCTTGCGCCGGATCTCGGCGATGCGCACGTCGGGATGCGTCGTCGCCACGTTGCGGTCGATCACGCGCTCGATCGTATGGGCGGTGCGGACGACCCACGCCGTGGTGGCCGAGTCGTACGGGCTGCTGATGAGGTTCACGCCCTTGGCTCGGGCCTGCGCCACGACCGCGGGCTCGACCGGCAGGCCGGCCGTGACGATGATCCCGCGGACGCCGATTTCGATCGCCTTGAGCTGCACGTCGGTCCGGTCGCCCACGATGATGATCGACTGGCCCGCGGGGACATTCTCCCGCTGGGACACCGTCCAGAAGGACCGGATGTCCATCGAGCCCACCCGGAAATAGACCTGCTCCCTGCGCTCCGGCTCGACGAGGTTGAGCGGCTGGCCGCTCAGGGCCCGCACGATGTCGGCAACGGACGCATGCACCTGGCGCATGAGGCGCGGCTCGCTCGGGCGGGGGATGAAGAAGGCTCCCAGCTGGTGCGCCGCGATGGTCCCCGTGACGCGGCGGTTCTGGTTCACCACCGGCAGCAGGCGCACCTCCTCGCGGTCGATCAGGTTGAGGGCGTCGGCGCAGGTCCCCGATTCGGGCAGGGCGGCGACGTCGGTGCGCATCAGGTCGCGCACGCGGGGGGCCACATCGCTCAGATACAGGGGCAGCGGCTGGCGGAACCGCGCCAGGATCGTGTCGATGCGGGCGTTGGAATTGCCGCAGCGGGCCGCCACGTAGTGGCTCTCGCCGCGGGCCTCCTTGTACGCCGCATACGCGATGGCCGAACAGATGGAATCGGCGTCCGGATTCTTGTGCCCGATGATGTAAGTCGGCGTCATGCTGGACAAAACGGCGAACGGACTTGTAATGGTTTGCAATGAAGATCTACCTCGACGGCAGGTTTGTGGACGAAGCCGACGCCAAGGTTTCCGTCTTCGACCATGGACTCCTGTACGGGGACGGCGTGTTCGAGGGCATCCGGCTTTACGGCGGCAACGTGTTCCGGCTGGACCAGCATCTGGAGCGGCTCGAGTACTCGGCCAAGGCCATCCTTCTGGACCTGCCCGCCACGCGGGCGGAATTGGCTCAAGCCACTTGCGAAACGTGCCGAGTGAACGGTTTGCAGGACGCGTATATCCGTCTCGTGGTCACCCGCGGCGTGGGCGACCTGGGCCTGGCGCCGTGGAATTGCTCCCGGCCGAGCCTTTTCATCATTGCGAGCAAGATCGCCCTTTATCCGCCGGAATACTACGAGAACGGGCTGGCGATCGTGACCGTCCCGACCCGGCGCATCGGCCCGGCGGCCCTGCCCCCGACCATCAAGTCGCTCAATTACCTGAACAACATCCTGGGCAAGATCGAGGCCCGCCAATTCGGCGCGCTCGAGGCGATCATGCTCAACGAGCAGGGCTACGTTGCGGAATGCACCGCCGACAACGTGTTTATCGTGCATAAGGGGGAACTCATCACGCCGTCGGCCTCCCAAGGCGCCCTCAAGGGCATCACCCGCGGCGCCATCCTGGACATCGGGGCGGAGCTGAAGGTGCCGATCCGGGAAACGGACATGACACGCTACGATGTGTGGTGCGCGGACGAATGCTTCCTGACCGGCACGGGCGCGGAGGTGATTCCCGTAACCAAGCTGGATGGACGGCAGATCGGCTCGGGCAAGCCCGGCCCGGTCACCCAGCGCATTCTCGAAGCTTTCCGGCGGCGCGCGACGACCGAGGGAACGAAGCTCTAAAGTTTCCCCCGTGCGACACGATTATCTCTTTATGGCACAACCGGTGTGCCGAGCTGTCGCGTTTTTGCGTACACCGCGGCACTTGCCCAGGGCGCCAAGGCATGGCACATTACGTGCAGTGACCCAGGTGCCGATTTCATGAATAATCCCCTCAAGTGCGATTTTTGCTCCAAGCCGGCCACGGTGCACCTGACCCAGATCGTCAATAACAAGGTGCACAAGGTCGACTTGTGCGAGGAATGCGCGCAGAAAAAGGGGGTGACCGATCCGAGCGTGTCCTCGCTCGCCGATCTGCTGATCAAGGCCTCCCTCAATCCCGAGACCCCGGGCCAGGGGGTGCGCTGCGAGCAGTGCGGCTTCACGCAGGCCGACTTCAAGAAGAACGGCCGGTTTGGCTGCCCGGCATGCTATGAAACCTTCCGTCCGCTGCTCGAACCGCTGCTCGAGGGCATGCACCGGGGCACCGCCCACGCGGGCAAGGTTCCCCACACCGCCCTCAACCGCAAATCGCTCTACGACCGTCTGACGCAATTGGAGCTGGGGCTGACCGAGGCGATCAAGTCCGAACGCTTCGAGGAAGCCGCCCGCTATCGCGATGAAATCAAGCAAGTCAAAGAGGCCTTCGCGCCCAAGCCGCCGTCCTGAGATGACCATCGCGTCCCTGCTCGCCACCCCTTCCGAGCTGACCGACAACACGAGCAGCAAGACGGCGATCGTTCTCATGACGCGGGTGCGCCTGGCGCGCAACCTGGCGGGCCAGCCGTTTCCGGGCTGGGCCCGGCCGGCGCAGCGCACCAAGATCCTCGAAACCTGCACGGCGGCGGTGGCGGCCACCAATCCGATGAAGCGGAGCCTGGCCGTGGGGGTGCAGGAGCTCTCCGACCTGGAGAAGCAGATCCTGGTCGAGCGTCACCTGATCAGCCGGGAACTCAGCGGCTCGACCCAGGGCAGCGGCGTCGTGATCAGCCGCGACCAGAGCTTTTCCGTGATGGTGAACGAGGAGGATCACCTGCGCATCCAGGTCCTGCGGGCGGGCTTCCAGCTCAAGAAGGCCTGGAGCGCGATCGACGATCTCGACTCGGCCCTGGAGCAGCATCTCGACTACGCCTTTTCCCCGACGCTGGGCTACCTGACCGCCTGTCCGACCAACCTGGGCACGGCCTTGCGGGGCTCGGCCATGATGCATCTGCCCGCGCTGGTCATCGCCGGCCAGATGGAAAAGGTGGTCCGGGCCGTGAACCAGCTGGGGATGGTCGTGCGCGGCCTGTTCGGCGAGGGCTCGGACGCCAGCGGCAGCATCTTTCAGATTTCCAACCAGACGACCCTGGGCGAGTCGGAGGACGACATCATCAAGCGCCTGCAGAGCGTCCTGCAGTCGATCATCGAGCACGAGCTCAACGCCCGGCAGAAGCTGCTCGAAGCGGATGCGGGCAAGCTGTTCGACAAGATCGGCCGCGCCTACGGCATCCTGCAGAACAGCCACCTGCTCACCTCGAGCGAGGCGATGAATCTGCTGTCCCTGATCCGGCTGGGCGTGGACCTGGGGGTCTTCTCCGACGCCTACCGTTCGGTGATCGACCGGCTGTTCATCGAGGCGCAGCCCGGGCATCTGCAGCATTCCCAAAAGGCCGAATTCGAGGCGGGCCAGCGGGACCTCCTGCGGGCCGAGCGCCTGCGCACGGAATTTGCCAACCTGGTGCGGCCGGATTTCACTCTCTCGGCCAACCGCAAGAACTAGCCCAACCCTCGACCCTTTCACACCATGTCCCAAGAACCCATGAACAACTTCACGCCGAGGGCGCAGCAGGTGCTGGCTCTCGCGCGCAAGGAAGCGGACCGGTTTCACCACAACTACGTGGGCACCGAGCATATTCTCCTGGGCCTGATCAAGCTGGGGCAGGGGGTGGCCGTCAGCGTGCTGCAGAAGATGGGGCTGGACCTGGAAACGGTCCGGGCCGCCGTCGAAAAGCAGGTCGGGACCGGCCAGGAGACCAAGAACCAGGGCAGCATGCCCTTCACTCCGCGGGTCAAGAAGGTGCTGGCGCTGGCCGGCCGCGAAGCCAAGACCCTGAACCATTCCTACGTCGGCACCGAGCACATCCTGCTCGGGCTGCTGCGCGAGGGCGAGGGGGTCGCCGCCCGCGTCCTCAAGTCCCTCGAGGTCGACATCGAGCGCACGCGCAACGAGATCCTCCGCGAGCTGGATCCGCAGTTTTCGGCGGGTGAGGGCCCGGTCGGCTCCCCCGGGGAAGAGGCCGCGGCCGGGGGCAATCCCGCCAGCCGGGCCCAGCCGGAGGACCGCAAGGAAGTCAAGACGCCGGCGCTCAAGGCCTTTGGCCGCGACCTGACGGAGCTGGCCCGCAAGGGCGAGATGGACCCGGTGGTCGGCCGCAAGAACGAGATCCGCCGCGTCGTTCAGATTCTCTGCCGGCGCACCAAGAACAACCCGGTGCTGATCGGCGAGGCCGGCGTCGGCAAGACGGCGATCGTCGAGGGATTGGCCCAGGAGATCGCGGCCGGCAACGTTCCGGAAATCCTGATGGAGAAGAAGGTCATCACCCTGGACCTGGCCCTCATGGTCGCGGGCACCAAGTACCGCGGCCAGTTCGAGGAGCGGATCAAGGCCGTGATGGACGAGATCAAGCGGGCGAAGAACATCGTCCTGTTCATCGACGAACTGCACACCATCGTCGGCGCGGGCGCCGCCGAGGGCGCGATGGACGCCTCCAACATCTTCAAGCCCGCGCTCTCGCGCGGCGAGCTGCAGTGCGTCGGCGCGACGACCCTCAACGAGTACCGCAAGTACATCGAGAAGGACTCGGCCCTGGACCGGCGCTTCCAGTCCGTCAAGGTCGAGCCCCCGTCGGTCGAGGACACGATCATCATTCTCAAGGGCATCCGCGGCAAGTACGAGGATCACCACAAGGCCACGTTCAGCGACAAGGCGCTGGAGTCGGCGGCCAAGCTGTCCGACCGCTACATCACGGGCCGCTTCCTGCCGGACAAGGCGATCGATGTCATGGACGAGGCGGGCGCCCGCGCCCGCATTTCGGCCCTGAGCCGGCCCCCGGATATCGAGGCCCTGATGAAGGAAATCGACGAGGTCTGCGGGCAGAAGGAGAAGGCCATCAGCGAGCAGCATTTCGAGGAGGCCGCCAAGTACCGCGACAAGGAGAAGCACCTGCGCGCCAAGCACGACCAGATCACCGAGGAGTGGAAGAAGGCGCGGGAGGAGCAGCGCGTCGCCATCGACGAGGAGCTGATGATGCAGGTCGTGGCCGATTGGACCGGCATCCCGCTGTCGCGCATGGAGCGCAAGGAGAGCGAGAAGCTGCTCGGCCTGGAAAACGAGATCCAGAAAGTCGTGGTGGGGCAGGAAGTGGCCGCGGGCGCGATCGCGCGCGCGCTGCGCCGGTCCCGCGCCGACCTCAAGGATCCCCGCCGGCCCATCGGCTCGTTCCTCTTTGTCGGGCCCACGGGCGTCGGCAAGACCGAGACCGCCAAGCAGGTCGCCGCGCAGATGTTCGGCAACCAGGACGCGCTCATCCAGATCGACATGAGCGAGTACATGGAGAAGTTCGCCGTCTCGCGGCTGATCGGGTCGCCCCCCGGCTATGTCGGCTACGAGGAGGGCGGGCAGCTCACCGAGGCGGTGCGGCGCCGTCCCTACGCGGTCATCCTCTTTGACGAGGTGGAAAAGGCCCATCCGGACGTGCTGCAGCTGCTGCTGCAGATCCTGGAGGACGGGCGGCTCACCGATTCGCTCGGGCGGACGGTCGATTTCCGCAACACGATCATCATCATGACGTCGAACATCGGGGCGCACCTGCTCCAGCGGCAGACGTCGATGGGATTCGCGGCGGCGACGACCAGCTTCAGCGACGCGGAAAAGATGCGCGAAAAGGTGCTGGAAGAGGCCAAGCGGGTCTTCAAGCCCGAGTTCCTCAACCGCATCTCGGACATCGTGTTCTTCCGGCCGCTGGACAAGGCCGACCTGGTCAAGATCGTGGAGCTCGAAGTGGCGAAGTTTGCCCGCCGGCTGGTGGAGCGGAAGATCTCGCTCGAGTTCACGGAGGAGGCCAAGGCGCTGCTGATCGACAAGGGCTACGACGAGAAGTACGGCGCCCGGCCGCTGCGCCGCGCGGTCGAGCACTATCTCGAGGATCCCCTGGCCGAAGCCATCCTGCGCGGCGAAGTGAAGGAAGGCGAGCCGGTGGTCGTGAGCCGCGACGGCGAAAAGCTGATCTTCATGCAGAAGGCGCCTCCCGCCGCACCGGCCGCGCCGGCCGCGGCCTCCTGATCCGAACCCAATCGGGTTCTATTTTCGACCGGCGGGCCCCACGGCCCGCCGGTTTTTTTGGGCCCTCCTGCCGGTCATTTGTCGGTCTCGCCCGCGTCGAGGACGATGCGCCAGGTGCGGTCGGGCTGGAGCTTCCACAGCGTGCAGTAGTGGCCGTGGACCACGGCATCGGGCTGGCCGGCGCGAGGCTGGCGGTAGGTGTAGGCGCCGATCGTATACCCGAGATCCCCGGAGGCGGCGGCTGCGGCCGAATCCACCGTCCAGCTGATGGTGGCGCCGGCGGGTAGGTGGCCCCAGGCCGCCCGGACGGCCGGCGCACCCTTGAGGTGGGCCGCGAGGTGCCCCAGGTAGATGGTTTCCGGGGTCGAGTAGGCCAGGGTGGCGGCGAGGACGCCTTCCCTGGCCGCGAGCGCGGCATAGGCCCGATCAGTGGCGATCAGCTCCCGCGCGGCGTCGGCTTTAGCCGCGGCGAGGGTGGCGGCCCACGCGAGGGCGAGCGCGGCGGAGCGAAGCAAGCGATTCATCCCCAAGGGCTATAAACGCCGCCCGGATGGGTTCAACTCCTCGTGGCGCATCGACGGGCCGACCTTCCCGCCCCGGACCCAGCCGCTCCCCCAAAACCGCTTCGGCCCCCGGGGCCGGGGGTTCGGCGGATCGGCAGTCCGCGCTGGAATGGCATCATCCCCGGGCGGCGCGGCCGCAGCGGCGTGGCGGCGGCGGTCATGGGCAAGGGCGGCGTTCCCGAGCGAGCCCCTAGCGCCGACGTGCGTGGGGGCGAACCGGGCCGCGACCGCGCCGCAGCGAGACAATGTGTTGGGTCACCACCTCGATAAACGCTTGGAGCGCGGGCTCGACGGCGGACGGATTCCAGCCCGCGACCAGGCGGCTCTCGGGCGCGGGGCCGCGCAATTCGCAAAAGACCACCTCGGGAGGGAGATGCCGGGCTTCGGATGGGGCCATGAGCATCGCGCCCATTCCGGCTTGAACCAGACCGATGCCGTTGGCCCTGGGCCACACCTCCTCCGCGATCCTGGGCGTGACGCGCGCTTGGGCGAACGCGGCCAAGGTGCGGTCATAATAGCCGGGGTTGAGCGAGCGGGGGAACATCACGATCGGTGTCTCCGCCAAATCGCGGAGGTGCAGGGGCCGGGGAACCGCCGTCCTCGCCGCTTGACCTGCCGGCGAATCGTGGGGGACGGCGCTGCCGCCCTTTGCCAGCAGATGGTCGGCGGGCAGCAGGATCCCATTGCGCTCCTCGACCAGCAGCCGCGTCGCCAGCCGCGGCGTGGGCCCTTCGGGATGGAAAAACCCGCAGCCGATCTCCCCGGTCTGCAGCGCCTGGATCTGCGTGGCCGTGGGCGACTCGTTCAGTTCCAGCCGGATGCCTGGATGCCGGCGATGGAATTCCCGCAGCAGCGCCGGCAGGACCGTGGCCATGGCCAGGCCGGTGAAGGAGATGCGGAGGTGCCCCTCCTCGCCCTCGGCCACCGCCCGGAGGTCGGCGGGAATGGCCCTCAGCGCCTGAAGCAGCGGCTCCGTCTCGGCGGCCAGTTTCTTGCCGGCGGGCGTCAGCTCCACCCGGCGGCTGGAGCGAGCGAAAAGGGCCACGCCCAAGCCCTTTTCCAACTGGGCGATCTGCCGGCTGAGGGCGGGCTGGGCGACGGCCAGCGCCTCCGCCGCCTTGCGGAAATGAAGCTGGCGGGCGACTTCGTGGAAGTACACCAGGTGGCGCAGCTCGAAGGCAAATTGATACTCTCTGGGCATCAATCGCGACGAAACAGGTAATTCCACGTCAAGGCAAACCTTGTTATGCTTCGCGCCATGCCCAAGTCGCTCTTCGAGAAAGTCTGGAACGCGCACGCCGTGCGCACGCTGGCCAACGGCCAGACGCAGCTCCTGATCGGCACGCACCTGATCCACGAGGTGACCAGCCCGCAGGCCTTCGGCATGCTGCGCGACCTGGGCCTGAAGGTCGCGATGCCCCACCGCACCTTCGCCACCGTCGATCACATCGTGCCCACCGACCAGTTCGCCGAGCCGTTTGCCGATCCGCTGGCGGACGCGATGATCAAGGAGCTGCGGCGCAACTGCGCGGACTTCGGGCTGACCTTCTTCGACCGCGGCACCGGCAAGCAGGGCATTGTCCACATTGTCGGCCCCGAACAGGGCATCACGCAGCCGGGCACGACCATCGCCTGCGGCGATTCGCACACCAGCACGCACGGCGCGTTCGGCGCCATCGCCTTCGGCATCGGCACCACCCAGATCCGCGACGTGCTGGCGACCCAGACGATGGCGCTGGGGCCCCTGAAGGTGCGCCGGATCAACGTCCGCGGCCGCCTGCGCCCCGGCGTGTACGCCAAGGACGTCATCCTGCACATCATCCGCACGCTGGGCGTGAACGGCGGCACCGGCTACGCCTACGAATACGGCGGCGAGGTCTTCGACCGCTTCTCGATGGAGGAGCGGATGACCGTCTGCAACATGTCCATTGAGGGCGGCGCCCGCGTCGGCTACGTGAATCCGGACGAGACGACGTTCGCCTATCTCAAGGGCCGGCCCTACGCCCCCCAGGGGGCCGAGTGGGACCGCGCGGTGGAGCGCTGGAGGGCCGTGGCTTCGGACCCGGGGTGCGCCTACGACGACGTCGTCACGATCGACGCCGCCAGCATCGCGCCGACTGTCACCTGGGGGATCAATCCCGGCCAGGGGGTGGCGATCACCGAAAACATTCCCGATCCGCGGACCGCCCTGGGCGATGACAAGGCGTCGATCGAGGAGGCTCTCGCCTACATGAAGCTGCAGCCGGGCGCGCCGATCAAGGGCACGCACATCGACGTCGCCTTCCTCGGCTCCTGCACCAACGGGCGCTTGAGCGATTTCCAGGAGGTGGCCCGGCACCTCAAGGGCCGCCGGGTCGCCCCGGGCGTGAAGGCCATCGCCGTTCCCGGCTCCCAGGGCGTCGGCCGGCTCTGCGCCGAACTGGGCATCGACCGCGTGTTCCGCGAAGCCGGCTTCGAGTGGCGCGACGCTGGCTGCTCCATGTGCCTGGCCATGAATCCCGACAAGCTCGTCGGCGACCAGCTCTGCGCCAGTTCCTCCAACCGCAATTTCAAGGGCCGGCAGGGCAGTCCCACCGGCCGCACCCTGCTCATGAGCCCGCTCATGGTGGCCGCCGCCGCGATCCGCGGCTCGGTCGCCGACGCGCGCGAAGTCTTCGGAGTTTCCTGACATGGCCCTCGCCCAAATCACATCCGTCACCGGCCGGGGCGTCTGCGTGCCCGGCAACGACATCGACACCGACCGCATCATCCCGGCGCGCTTCATGAAGTGCGTGACCTTCGACGGGCTGGGCGAATACCTGTTCTACGACGTGCGCAAGAACGCCGACGGCACGGACAAGCCGCACCCGCTGAACGATCCCCGCTTCCGGGGCGCGACGGTCCTGCTGTCCGGAGCCAATTTCGGCTGCGGGTCCTCCCGCGAGCATGCGCCCCAGGCGATCCAGAAATACGGCTTCCGCGCCGTGGTCGCGGAGAACTTCGCCGAAATCTTCTTCGGCAACGCCACCACGCTCGGCATCCCCTGCGTGAGCGCCAAGCGCGAGGATATCGCCCGAGTGGCGGCCGAGATCGAGGCCAATCCCGGCCTGGAGCTCACCGTCGACGTGGCGGGCCAGCAGCTCCGCTACGGCAACCAATCGGTTCCCGTGACGATGCGCGAGTCGGCCCGCGACGCCTTGATCCACGGGCGCTGGGACGCCATCGGCGAGCTGCTGGAAGGCCTCCCGGCCGCGCAGGCGCTGGCCCGCACGCACCCCTATCTTGCTGCCTGACGCATCAGGCGCGGCCTGATTCTTGGGCCCGAACCCATTCCGGCAGCGCTCGGTCCGGGGGGCAGTGTCACTCAGCGGCGATAATGGCTTGGCCTGGCCGCGGCCCCGCGTAGATTGGTGGACCCTTTTCATATCCGGCGCGTCATACCCGCATTCCCACCATGCCCATGCCTTTAGCGATGATCGATGTCTTCGAGGGAGCCGGGCTCCTCATTTACCCGCTGGGCCTTTGCTCGCTCGCGGCCGCGTTCATCATCGTGGAGCGGCTGATCGCGCTGCGCCGGGTGCAGGTCATTCCCCGGGATCTGGCGGACGCGATCGAGGCCGGCCGCCCGCTGATGGGGGGCAAGCATACCGTCCTCGCCCGGATCGTGGAATTCGCGGAGACGCACTCGAACGACGAGGCGGCGGTCAAGGCTTTCGCCCGGCTCGAAGTGAACAAGATGATGCGCGGCATCCCCTACCTGGACGTCATCTACGCCGCCGCGCCTCTGATCGGCCTGTCCGGCACCGTCACCGGCCTGCTCAAGGTGTTTTCCCAGATCAATCCGGAGACGGGGCTGCCCGATCCGGTGCCGTTCACCAAGGGCATCGCTCTGGCCCTGTCCGCCACGGTCCTCGGCTTGGCCATCGCGATTCCCTCGCTGGTCGGGTCCGGCTATCTCCAGCGCAAGATCGAGAACTATTCCGCGGAAATGGAAGTGCTCATCGAACGGATTCTGCGCCGCGGGCGGGGCGATTCCGACCTCGACCACCCCGGGGTTCCCCGCCGGCCCGAAGTCAGCCGGGTGTCATGAACGGGCTCCTGACCCGGGCGCGGCGGCGGCCGGAATTGAACCTGGTGCCGCTGATCGACGTGCTGACCATGCTGATCTTCTTCACCTTTGTGACGATGCAGTTCCGCTCGTCGCAGATGCTGGACATCACCCTGCCCAAGCTGCAGAGCGCCGGCTCGAACGACCTCAAGAACGGCGTGACGATCTCCATCGAGAAGGACGGCCGGATCTATTTCAACGGCGCGGAAGTGAGCGACGACCAGCTCAACGCCGACCTGGTCCAAGTCCACAACGTCGACCCCGACACGCCGATCGTGATCAAGGGCGACGAGGATTCGCAGCTCAAGCGCCTGGGCGTGGTGATGGACGATTGCCGGCTCAACGGCCTGACGCGCATCCAGCTGCAGAGCCGGAACTGACGCCGCGCCGGGCATGAAGATCGTCATCACCGGGGTGACGCGGGGCCTGGGCCGGGCGCTTGCGGAATGGTATATCGCCCAGGGGCACCAGGTGGCCGGCTGCGGCCGCAGCGGCCAGGAGATCTTCGATTTGCGCTTTGCGCACCCCGAGCCGCACGATTTTGCCCCGGTCGACGTGACCCAGGCGGTGAAGGTCGGAATCTGGGCGGAAAAGGTGACGGGGATCTTCGGGGGGCCGCCGGACTTCCTGATCAACAACGCCGCGGTCATGAACGCGCCCGCGAAGCTGTGGGAGATTCCGCCGGAGAAATTCGCCCAGCTCATCCAGATCAATGTGACGGGCGTGCAGCATGTCATCCGCGCGTTCGTTCCGGCCATGGTGGAGCGCGGCCAGGGGGTGATCGTCAATTTCAGCTCGGGCTGGGGGCGGAGCGTGTCGCCCGAGGTGGCGCCCTACTGCGCCAGCAAATGGGCGATCGAGGGGCTCACGAAGGCCCTGGCGGAGGAGTTGCCCCCGGGCATGGCGGCCATCCCCCTCAATCCGGGCGTGATCGATACGGCCATGCTGCGGCAATGCTGGGCCGACGGCGCGTCCCAATATGCCAAGCCGGACGCCTGGGCCGCGATTGCCGCGCCCTTCATCCTCGGCTTGGGCGCCGGGCACAACGGCCAGTCGCTGAGCGTGCCGGGGGCCGCGCTGGACTGAGCAGGGGGGGCAGGGTGGCGACGCGTCCCGCCGCGGCCTCCCAGCCTCAAGCGGCAAGACGCCGCTTCTACTATCAACGCCCGCGTAACGTTGACCTACTAACCCCAATTTTTCCTGAAAATCACTTCAATCTCGAGGGAAGACGCCGGGCGATAACCGGCCGAAACCTTCCAGCGATG
>DASRSH010000306.1:0-9676 GCA_035656575.1 Opitutaceae bacterium | reverse complement strand
ACGTCCTCGAGGAAGGTGTAGCGGCCGCTGATCTTGAAGGTGTAGTCCTGGAAGACGTTGCCCAGGTAGTTCCAGCCCTCCTGGATGCCGTAGGCGTTCAAATACTGTCCGGAGACGCCCGCGCCGACATCGACCGTGCTGCGCTCCGTCTTGATCACCTTGACCCCCGCGCCGACGTTCTCCTGCCCTTCGAAATTGATCTCCTGGATCTTGTTGTCCCCGGCGGTGCTGTCGCTCTGCAGGAAGAACTGACTGTTCAGATTGTCCCGCACCCGGAACTCACCGTCGGTCAGGTCGGTGGTGGGCAGCCCGGCGCTGCTTCCATACAGGTAGCGCGCGGTGCCCATGATGTCGTACTGGTCGACCGTCCGGTCCACCGTGACCTTGGCCGTCGTGCTCACGGTGCGTATGTTGGTGAGCTGGTTGTCGTAGCCCACCTCGACCTTGCCGGTCCAGGGCGTGACGGTGGGCTTGGCCTGGGTGGGCGCCACTTTCTTCTGCGGGGGCAGGCCGGTCAGGCTGTTCGGCGGGACGGGCGACACCGGCTTGTCGACGATGGTGACGTCCTTTTCCAGGGCGACGAGGTCTCCCAGGGCCTGGGAATGGAAGTAGACCTTGCCATTCTCGCGCTTGATCACGTGGCCGCTCAGGCGGTCGCCGTTGGCAAAAATGAGTTCGGTCGCCGAACAGGAAAGAACGGCGGGAGCGGCCAACAGGGCCGCAACCAGGAAAAGGCGGAAACGCAGAAGCATGACTTCACCGTGAGACAACGGCATGTTCCATCGGGAACTCCACCCTTTTTTTCCGCCTTGCGGCAGCGATCAGTGCGGAGTTACCTCCCTGGATGAACTGGCGAAGGGCGTTTACCGTGGTGGAGGTGATGATTCTGCTGCTGATCATAGCCTTTCTGCTCGTGATGATCATCCCCGCTTTCCAGAAGATCCGGCAGGCGAAGGCGGAGCGGAACGCCAATGCTCCGGCGGCGACGGCGCCCCCGCATCCTTAGGACGGTAGCGCCGGAACGCCGCTTCCATGCGCGCGCTCCCAGGCGAAGAGGTACTGCTGGGCCAGCCCGGCCTGGGGGCCGAAATGGACCCGGCCAAAGTGCGCGATCTGCGCGGGCTTCCAGCCTTTCAGGCCGTACCGCCGGGACATGGCGGCGATGATCCACACGTCGACGGGAAACGCCTCGAGCCGGCCCGCGCCGAAAAGCAGCACGCAATCGGCGACCTTCTCTCCCACGCCCGGCAGGCGGCAGAGGCGCTCCCGGGCCTCCGGGTACGGCAGGGCAGCGGTCTCGGCCAGCCAGCCGGGCTGGCGCGCGAGCAGGCGGGCCGTCTGGTGCACATAGCGGGCCCGAAACCCGAGCTTGCACGCCCGCAGCGAGGCTTCGGGGGTGTCCGCGAGCTCTTCCCACGTGGGGAGGCGGCCGCGGGGCTGGGAGAGCGCCGCGGCGATCTGCTTGATCTGGACGATCTGCTTGGCGGCGCTGCACAGGAAGCAGAGCAGGGTCTCGCCGAAGGGCTGGCGCAGGATGCGCAGGCCGGGGAAGGCCGCGATCGCCCGTGCCAGGTGCGGATCGCTGCGCCAAGGCAGATCGTCGGCTTTGCGGTGCCAATCGGCGTCCGCGGCCAGGTAGGTGCGAAGCGCGGATTCGGTCTCGGCCGCTTGAGGTAGCGGCGCGGACCATTCCAGGTCGCCTTCCGGCGGACGCCCCGGGCGGACGCGGGCGCGGCAGCCCGCCCAGGCTCCTTCCCAGACGCCATGCGGATGGAGCTGCCAGCGGAAGGATTGGCCGCCGTCGAGGACTTCGGCCAGGACCGGGCCGGAAAGCGGCGAGGCCAGGCCGAGGGGGCGCCAGGGCGACCAGCCGCTCAAGGGGGTGGCGTCGCGCCGCGCTTGCTCCACAGGAAGCTTTGCGCCCAGGCGAGCGGATGGCCGTCAGGTGCGATCAGGTCCAGGCGCCAGGCGACGGGATGCACGCGCGGGCCGGGCCAGTCCTTGCCGGTCAGCCCGATCAGGAAGACCTGCTCTCCCGGGCCGGTGTTGGCCGGAAAGGTGTAGGGCGGCTTGGCCACCGGATCGTCGGGCATCACGACGCGCAGGACGAAGGTGGCGCCCATGAGGCTCACGTCCGGGTGCCGGACCCGGGCGAGAAAGTAATAGCCCGCGCGCTGCCCCGGTTCGCTGCGCCGCAGCTGATAGCCCCCCGGGTTCTCGCGGTCGGTGAAGTATTCGGAGATGTGCTTGAAACTGTTCGCGTCGCGGTACTGGGGCCACACCCGCACCAGCTGCACCTCGGGCGGCGTCCCCTTCGGCTTGTGGGAGTGGAAGAAGAAGAGAAAGCCGAGGCTCAGGCAAAGGTGGGAAAACATGGGGCGCGCAAATCAGCGTTCGAGCCAGACGTACTGGTAGCGGTGGATGCCGAGCAGGGAAGGGACCCAGCCTTTGACATAGGTTTTGATGAGATAGGTCCGCGAGCCGTAAAACAGCGGCGCGATGGGCGCGGCGCGCAGCAGCCGGGCTTCGGCCTGGCGCAGGAGGGCGTAGCGGCGCCGCTGGTCCAGCAGCCGGTCGGCTTCCGCGTTCAGCCGGTCGTATTCGGCGTCGGTCCACCCGGTCTGGTTGTTGCCGCTGCGGCTGAGGAACATGTCGAGGTAGTTGCTGGGATCGTTGTAGTCGCCGATCCACCGCGAACGGGAAATTTCATAGTGGAGCGTCCGCTGATTGTCCAAATATACCCGGAATTCCTGGGCGATGATCGCGACGTCGATGCCGAGCTGCTCCCGCCACATCTGCTGGATCGCCTGGACCGCCTTGCTGCTGAGGGCGTCGTTCCAGAGCTGGACTTCGAGCCGGGGGAAGCCGCGCCCGCCGGGGAATCCCGCCGCGGCCAGCAGGCGGCGCGCGGCGGCCGGATCGTAGCGCGCCCCCGCGTCCGGCGTGTAGCCGGCGGTATTCGGCGGGGTGAGGGCGTAGGCCGGCAGGCGGCTCCCGTCGAGGACGTCCGCGCTCAAGGCTCTCCGGTCGATCGCCAGCGACAGCGCCTGCCGCACCCGCTCGTCGTTCAGCGGCCGGCGCAGGACGTTGAACCGCAGAAAATCGCTTTCGCTGAGCAGGTCGATCCGCAGCTCCTGCGGATCGTCCCGCCGGTAGAGGGCGATGTGGTCGGGAAGGAGGTCGAAGGTGATGTGGATCTGCCCGGCGCGAAAGTCCGCCTCGTCGGAGGCCGCGTTCTCGTTGGGAAAGAAAATCACCCGGTTTAGCCGGTTGTGCGCCGCGTCCCAGTAGCGCGGATTTTTCTCCACCACGATGCGATCGTGGGGCGCCCAGGTCCGCAGCAGGAAAGGGCCGTTGGAGACCATGTTTTCAGGCCGGGTCCAGGCCGTCCCGCGCCGGTCGTAGGCGCCAAACTTCTCAATCGTCGCGCGGTGGACGGGAAACCACGCCTGATGTGCGGCGATCGACGGCAAGTACGGGCAGGGCGCCCCCAGCGTCAGGCGCAGGGTGAGGGGATCGACGACCTGGATGCCCAGGGCCGAGGGATCCGTGATCCGGCCGGTATTGTAGGCCTCCGCGTTGCGGATGGGGTAGTACAGGTAGGCATATTCGGCCGCCAGCTTGGGCGAAAGCACGCGCCGGAAGGTGTACGCGAAGTCCTCCGCGGTGAGGGGATCGCCGTTGGACCACACCAATCCGGGCCGCAGGTGGAAGGTATAGACGAGCCCGTCCGGGGTCACGTCCCAGGACGAAGCCATGCCCGGCACCGGTTCCGACGTGGCCTCGTCGATGCAGGTCAGCCCCTCGAACAGGGCGATCAGGACATTGTAGTCGGTGTAGGCGGTGCAGATCGACGGATCCAGGTCCTGGGGCTCGGCGCCGTTGCCCAGCAGGAGCGTGCGGGTGGCGATCGCCGCCTCCGCCGGCGTCACGCGCCGGGCGCAGGCCGGCGCGAACACCAGCGCCGCCGCTAAGACGGCCGGAAGGGCGAGCGCGAACTTCACTCAGCGGCCGACGCTACGCGCCTCGAGCAGGGGCGCGAGCGTTTTCCAGACCGTTCCCGCCACGACCGCGGCGCCGGCGGGGTTGGGATGGATGCCGTCGGCCTGGTTGAGCGCGGGATTGCCTCCGACCCCGGCCAGGAGAAAGGGGATCAGCCGGACCCGCTTCTCCCGGGCGACGCGTGGAAACACCGCGTCAAAGGCGGCGACGTAGTCGGCGCCGAGGCTGGGCGGCATCCGCATCCCCGCGAGCACGATCCGGGTTTGAGGAAAGCGCGCCCGGACCCGGCCGATGATCGCCTCGAGGTTCGCCTGGGTGACAGCGGGGTCGATCCCGCGCAGTCCGTCGTTGGCGCCGAGCGCCAGGACGAAAATTCCAGGCGCCTCGCGCAGCGTCCAGCCGAGGCGGCGGAGCCCGCCCGCGGTCGTGTCCCCGCTCAGCCCCGCGTTGACCACGCGCCAGGGCAGGCCCTGCTCGTCGATCCGGCGCTGGATCAGCGCCGGATACG
Source organism: Opitutaceae bacterium (assembly GCA_035656575.1). GTDB lineage: Bacteria > Verrucomicrobiota > Verrucomicrobiia > Opitutales > Opitutaceae > Palsa-1447. The sequence goes on along the minus strand of DASRSH010000306.1, from coordinate 5,166 downwards.
ACTGCGCGTCCGGGTCCGGCAGCCCGAATCCGAAGGTGATGCTGTCACCGAAGAAAACGACCGTCGGGGCCGGCTCGGCCGCCCGCATCAGCGCGGCGCAGGCGAACAGGGAAAAAAGAATTCGAAGCGGCACCGAATTCTCGCGACCTTAACGCATGCGGTTTGTTCTGCAAATGGCCTGGCGCGATTCCAAGGCGTCGCGCCGCCGCCTGCTGCTGTATTCGCTGTGCCTCGTGTTCGGAATCGGCGCGCTGGTCGCCCTGGATTCGTTCTCGCTCAGCCTGGCCCGCTCCATCGCGCAGGAGTCCAAATCGCTGCTCGGCGCCGACCTGGTGCTCTCCTCCCGCCTGCCGCTCCCCGCCCCGGTGCGGGCGGCGGTCGCCGCCTCTGGCGCCGAAACGGCCGAGCAGATCCGGTTTTCGTCCATGGCCCGGCTGCGGGGCGCCACGCGCCTGGTGCAGGTGCGCGCCCAGACGGGCACGTTTCCCTTCTATGGGCAGATCGACGCCACGCCCCGGGACGCGGTCGCCCGGCTTCGCGCCGCCGAACGCACCGGCGCGCCGGTCGCCATCGTGGAGCAGTCGCTCCTCACGGCGTACGGAGCGAAGCCCGGCGACGCGATCCGGCTCGGCACGGAGAACTTTCGGATCGTGGGGGCGCTGCGCCAGATCAGCGGAGAGTCCTTCGCCATCATCCAGCTGGCCCCGCGCGTCCTGGTCCCGGCCGCCGCGCTGGCGCGCGCGGGGCTGGGCGCGGACGGGCCGCTCGTGCGCCGCCAGCTCGCGCTGAAGCTGCCCCCCGGAGTCGATGCCGACGCCCTCGCGCAATCCTGGCGCGACCGGTTCGCGGCCGACCGCCTGGAGATCGAGACGGTGGCGGGGCGGCGCCGGCAGCTGGGACGGTCGCTCACGAACGTCGATGGGTTTCTTTCCCTGGTGGGATTCGTCGCGCTCCTCTTGGGGGCGGTCGGCGTGGCCAGCGCGGTGCACGCCCACGTGCAGTCCAAGGTGCCGACCGTGGCCCTGCTGCGCTGCATCGGCGTCACCTCGCGCCAGGCCTTTGCCATCTATCTGACCCAAGGCGCGGCGCTCGGGACTGTGGGCGCGATCGGCGGCGGGGCGGTGGGAATCGCCACCCAGGCGCTGCTGCCCCGCGTCGTGGCGTCGCTCCTGCCGGTGCCGGTCACGTTCGCCATTTCCTTCGCCGGCGTCGCTCGCGGCATGGCGGTCGGCTGGGCGGTCTGCCTGCTGGTCGCGCTGATTCCGCTGCTCGGCGTCGGCCGCGTCTCTCCGCTGGCGGCGCTGCGAACCCACGGGTCCGAGGGCTCGGCGTCCCGGGTGACGTGGCCGCGGGTCCTGCTCGCCCTGGTGCAGGTGGCCGCCATTGCCGGCTTTGCCTACGCCCAGACCCGCAGCATTCGCCTCGGGGCCGGATTCGCGTTCGCGGTGGTGGTGGGCTTCGCCCTTTTCGTCGGCGCCGCGCGGGCCGCCTCGGCTCTCGCGGCGCGGTGGGCGCCGGCGCGGGGACCGTATGCGCTGCGCCAGGGGCTCGCCAATCTGCACCGCCCGCAGAACCGGACCACCTTGCTGCTGGTCGCCCTGGGGCTCGCCACCTTTCTGTCGTTCACGCTGCTGCTCACCCGCGCTGCGTTTTCGCGGGAGCTTCGGTCGGTGGGCATGGGCGACCGGCCCAATTTGATGTTTTATGACGTGCAGGACGATCAGGTGCGCCCGCTCGAGGCGTTTCTGCGCTCCCGCCACCTCGGGGCGATGCAGGACGCTTCGGTGATTGCGATGAAGATTGAGGCGCTGCGGGGGAGGCCGGTGGACGAGTGGCTGCAAAATGCGGAGGGCCCGCCGTCGCTTCGCTATGGCGGGCGCAGCGTCCGGGCCGGAACCGCGGATGCGGTTCCGGCTTGGACGCTGCGATATGAATACCGCTCGACCGCGCGGGACCATTTGGCGCCGACCGAGCGCGTCGTCGCCGGAAAGTTCGTCGGCCGGATGCCGCCGGGCACCGACCCGGGCAAGGCGCTCGTTCCCATCTCGGTGGAGGAGGGGCTGGCGCGGGACATGCACCTGCGCATCGGCGACCACATCGATTGGAATGTGCAGGGGCTGATCGTGCACACGCAGGTGGGCAGCATCCGATCGGTCGACTGGCGGCGGCTGTCGCCCAATTTCTTCGTCGTTTTTCCCCTCGGGGTGCTGGACGACGCGCCGAAGTTTTGGGTCGTCGCCGTCCGGGCGCCGTCGGCGGACGTTTCCGGCGCCGTCCAGGCCGAGGCGGTGCGGCGGTTTCCCAGCGTCACCGTCATCGATTTGCAGGCGATATTGCAAACCGTCGACGGTATCCTGTCCAAGGTCGGCTTTGTGGTGGGCTTCATGGCCCTGTTCACAGCCGCCACGGCGATCGTCGTCCTGGCTTGCTCGGTGCTCTCCGGGCGGCAGCAGCGCCGGCGCGAGGCCGTCCTTCTGCGCACTCTCGGGGCCTCGGCGCGGCAGCTTTGGGCGATCCAGGCGTCGGAGTACGCTCTCTTGGGCGCCCTGGGCGCCGTGATCGGCTGCCTTTTGGGGTGGGGCGCGAGCGCCAGCCTCGACCGGTGGGTCTTCGACTTTCCCTCCGCCGCTCCCGCGGGGGACTTTGCCGCCGCCATTGCGGTGGTGATGGCGGTGACGCTCGTCACCGGCTGGGCGGCCGACCGGGATCTGGCCCGGGTGCCACCGCTCGAGGCGCTGCGGGCCGAGTGATCGTCGCGGTGCGGAGGGCGGCGGCGGGGCCGCCGCCGCAACCAAGGCTAACCTTGTGAGTTGCGAGCGACCCTTTCACTTGTCGGGTGTCCATGCCGGTGTCATAGGTCACGCTGAATGAACGCGCTTGGCATCGATATTGGCGGCTCCGCCCTGAAAGGCGGACCCGTGGACACCCGAACGGGCCAGCTCCTGGCGGAGCGGATCCGCATCGAAACCCCGAAGGTCCTCACTCCGGCCCAAATGGCCGGCCACGTCCACGACATCGTGGCGCATTTTCGCTGGCGCGGCGCCATCGGGATCGGGTTTCCGGGGGTCATTCACGGGTCCCGGATCCTCACTTCGGCGAATCTGCACAAAGGATTCATCGGCTGCGACGGCGGGAGGCTGTTCGGCAAGGCGGCCGGCCGCGAAGTGGCCCTGCTCAACGACGCGGCGGCGGCGGGCATCGCGGAGATGCGCTTCGGCGCCGGCCGCACGTTCCCGGGCAAGGTGCTGCTGCTGACCCTCGGGACCGGCGTGGGGTCGATCCTGGCCTACCGCGGCATGGTGGTCCCCCTGGAGCTGGGGCACCTGAAATTTCACGGCGGAGCGGCGGAGAAGTTCGTCGCCGCGTCCGTGCGGAAGGAAAAGGACCTGTCCTGGAGCGAGTACGGGCACCGCCTGCGCGAGTACATCCATTTCGTGGAAAAGGCCCTTTGGCCCGAACTGATCGTGATCGGGGGCGGAATCAGCGCCAAACACCGCAAGTTCTTCAAGTACATCAAGCCCCGGGCCAAGCTGGTGGCCGCCCAGTTCCTCAACGAGGCGGGCATCGTCGGGGCGGCGATGTGGGCGCACGAGGAACACCGGCGAAATCACTGATCGGCCACTTTTTGGTGTAACTTTTTGTCCGGGCCGGGTGTTATACCCCCTATGACCGTACCCGCGGCCCGGCCCAAGGGCAGTTCCAAGTGGATCACCATCAGCGTCGTCGCCGGCGTGCTGGTGCTTATCGTCGTCGGCGGCGTCCTCGCCCACCGGCGAGCCAGCGGCCGCGGCCAGGCGGTGACGGTGGAAAAGGCCCAGGTGCGGAACATCACGCAGCTGGTGACCGCCACGGGCAAGATCCAGCCGGAGGTCGAGGTGAAGATCTCGCCGGAGGTTTACGGCGAAATCATCGAGCTGCCGTTCGAGGAGGGCATGAAGGTCCACAAGGGCGACCTGATCGTGCGCATCAAGCCCGACCTCTACGCCGCGCAGGTGGAGCAGCAGACGGCCGCCGTCGCGGCCGCGCGCGGCAACGCCCAGGACGCGAAGGCCAAGATGGAAAAGGCCGCCGCCGACCTGCGCCGCTACCAGGATCTGCACGAGCATAACCTGGCGTCCGACTCCGACTACGTGAGCTACCAGACCGCGTTCGCGTCGGCCCAGGCGGAGTACGTCACGGCCCAGGCCAACGTCGCCGAGGCGGAGGGCCTGCTCAACCAGGCCAAGGATTCGCTTTCCAAGACCCGCATCTACGCGCCGATGGACGGCACCGTGAGCTCGCGCTCCTGCGAGGTGGGCGAGCGGGTGGTCGCCACCGGCGAGTTTACCGGGACGGAGATCATGCGCGTCGCCGACCTGAGCCACATGGAGGCCCAGGTCAACGTGAACGAAAACGACCTGCCGGAGGTGAAGGTGGGCGACCACGTCGCCATCGCGATCGACGCGTATCCGGACCGCAAATTCAACGGGATCGTCCGCGAGATCGCGAGCTCGGCCGAAAACTCCGGCGGCTCCGGCAGCGGCTCGTCCTCGCAGAACAGCGGGACCTCGGCCGACGAGGTGACCAATTATCTCGTCAAGATCCGCGTCGTCGACCACGACGTCCAGCTCCGGCCGGGCATGAGCGCCACCGCCGACATCGAGACCGCCACCGCGACGGGGGTCGTCGCGGTGCCGATCCAGAGCGTGACCGAGCGCGACGCCCAGGGGCTGTCCAGCGACGAGGAGCGGGACAAGGCCGCGGCGGAGCTCAAGCGCGACACCGGCAGCGATCTCACCGTGGCGGACCAGGACCGCGAGGCGCGGCGGCGCCGGGACGAGCGCCGCCGGGTCGTCTTCATCAAGGTCGGCGACCACGTGCGGCTGCAGCCGGTGGTCACGGGCATCGCGGACAACACCTGGATCGAGGTCAAGCAGGGCGTGAAGCCCGGCGAGCAGGTCGTCTCCGGGACCTATGTCGCCATCAGCCGCAAGCTCAAGGACGGCATGAAGGTCTACATCGAACCGGCCCCCAAGCCGTCCGAACCCTCTTCCTGAGCATGGTCCCGCTTGCGCCGCCCGCGGGCGACCGCGCCGTCCGTCCCCCCGGCGATCTCGTCATCGCGATCGAGGGGGTGACCAAGGCCTACCAGATGGGCACGGAGACGATCCATGCCCTGCGGGGCGT
>DASRSH010000305.1:0-3382 GCA_035656575.1 Opitutaceae bacterium | reverse complement strand
CTGCATCGCGATCACGCTTTGATGCAGCGAGCCGGACTGGCCGAGCATGACGTCGTTGGTCACCGCATCCGCCGTCGCCTGCTTGGCGTTCACGGTGTTGACCAGACCTTCGAGCATCGAGCCGAAGCCGCCCGCCGCGGGCGCGGCCGCCGGCGTCGTGGGCGCCAGCCGCTCGGTCGGATCAAGCGGCAGGGCGGGAAAGCCCCCGGTGATGGATGAGATCGGCGACATGCGGGATTACTTGCCGATATCGAGAGTCTTCTGGGCCAGCATCCGGGCGTCCTTCGCAAAGGACAGATTGGCCTCGTAGGCGCGGGTGGCGGTGATCAGGTCCACCATCTCGAACGCCAGATTCACGTTGGGCATGGTCACCATGCCGTCGGGGCCGGCGTCCGGATGCTGGGGATTGTACACCTGCTGGCCCGGCGTCGGGTCGGGCGTGATGCCCGCCACCTTGACCGTTTCCGCCGTGGATCCGTCCGTGCGCTTCAGCAGCTCCGTCTCGAACGAGACGACCTGGCGTTGGTAGGGGCCGCCGGCGGCCGTGCGCGTGGTCTGGGCGTTGGCGATATTCTGGGCGACAATGTCGAGGCGCGTGCGCTGCGCGGTGAGGGCGTCCGCCGTGATATCGATGCCGGAAATGAGGTTCATGACGGCAAGTGCGATCAGCCCGGAACCTGGCCGGATATGGCCATCTTGAGCTGCTTGATGTTGTAGGTGACGACGTCGGTCAGGTAGGTGTACTCGACCGAATTGCGGTTCATCGCGAGGAGCTCGTGCTCCATGTCGACGTTGTTGCCGTCGGTGCGCACCGAGCGCGCGTTCCTGTCCTCGGTGATGGCGGGCATGAGCGAGGCGCCGCCGCCTGGACTGTCGAGCGTGCCCGTCTCGAGGCTGGCCTTCAGTTTCGCGGCGAAATCGGTGCTGACGTCCAGCCGGTGGTAGCCCGGGGTCTCGAGATTGGCCAGGTTCGAGGCGATCGCGTCTTCGCGCAGCGCGGACGCATCCATGAGCTTCCGGGCCATCGTCATGGTGTCGGACTGGAAGATCGGATCGATCATGGAGCGGTCCCAGCTAAGCGAGCCGCGTGCCAGCCGTGGCTGTCCTCGCGCAAGAGGCTAAGGGCAAATGAAATAAGCAACAACTCGTCGCCGCCCCGCGCCCGTCCGGAAAATTTTGCCGCCGCCCCCGGATCACCCTACATCCCCCCTCCCCTGTGCCGATAGCTAAAGAGATACGCCTCATGAGGGATAGCGACTTCGAATACATCCGCTCCTTGGTCTACGAACGCAGCCGAATCAGCCTCGATCCCGCCAAGCGCGAGCTGGTGGACGCCCGCGTCGCGAAGCGGCTGCGCGCGCGGCGCATGACCAGCGTGGCGGAATACTGCTCGCTGCTGCGCGACCCCGGCCAGGAGGAGGAGCGCTCGCACCTCATCGACGTCATCTCCACCAATCACACCTTCTTTTTCCGCGAGCCGAAGCATTTCGATTTTCTGCGCGACAGGGTGATCACGGAGATGATCGGGCGCTACCGGCGCGAGAAATGGCCCGCCCTGCGCGTGTGGAGCGCCGGCTGCTCGTCCGGCGAGGAACCTTACTCGCTGGCCATGATCCTGTCGGAAGGGCTCGCCGCGTCGCCCTGGCGGTGGCGCGTGGAGGCGACGGACATCGCCAAGCCCATGCTGGAAATCGCCGAGGCAGGCATCTATCCCCGCGACGCGGTCCAGGCCAACGTGCCGGTGTGGGCGCGCCGCTATTTTCAGCGCGGGGTCGGACCGCAGGAGGGCCGGTGCCGCATCCGCCCCGCTCTCCGGGCCGCCGTGCACTTCGACCGCGGCAACCTGCTCGAGGAGTCCGCCCCGTCCCCCGAGCCTTACCAGGTCATCTTCTGCCGCAACGTGATGATCTATTTCGACCGCCCCACCCAGGCCGAGCTGGTGCGCAAGCTGTCCCGGGCGCTCGTGCCCGGCGGCTACTTCTTCGTCGGCCATTCCGAAAGCCTGGCTCCCCTGGACCACGGGCTGGAGCTGGTCCAGCCGTCGATCTACCGCAAGCCGGCCGCGCCATGACCGCCCCCGCCAAAATTCGCGTGCTGGTCGTCGACGACTCGGCCCTGGTGCGCCGCCTCGCCCGCGAAACGCTGCAGCGCGACCCGGACATCGAGGTGGTGGGGGTGGCGACCGACCCCTACGAGGCGCGCGACCGGATCCTCCAGCTCAAGCCCGACGTCCTGACGCTCGACCTGGAAATGCCGCGCATGGACGGCCTGACCTTCCTCACCCTGCTCATGGAGCGCCGCCCGCTGCCCGTGGTCGTGATGAGCTCCCTCAGCCCCCGGGGATCGGATTTCGCCTTGGAGGCCTTGCGGCTGGGCGCCGTGGAGGTGATCGGCAAACCCCAGGGCACCTACTCCTTCGGCGACATTGGCGAGGAGCTGATCGCCAAGGTGAAGGCCGCCGCTCACGCGAACGTGAGCCGCCGGCCCGTCCTCGCCCCCGCGGAACCGGCCGGCGAGAGCGCAGCGGCAGCCTGCGATCCCCGGGCGCTGATCCTGCTCGGCGGCTCGACCGGCGGCGTCGAGGCCTTCCGCACCGTCTTCAGCGCCCTGCCCGACACCCTGCCCCCGATCGCCATCGTGCAGCACATCCCGGCTCTCTTCTCCAAGAACTTCTCTCGGCGGCTGGACGACTCGTCCGCCGTTCAGGTCAAGGAAGCCGAGGACGGCGACCGCCTGCTGCCCGGCACCGCCCTGGTGGCGCCGGGCGGGCGTCACCTGCTGCTCCGCTGGAGCGGCACCCACTACGTCGCCCGGCTCTCCGACGGACCCGCCCTGTGGCACCAGCGCCCCGCGGTGGACCTGCTGCTGCGCTCGGCCGCGGAAGCCGGAGCCGGGGCACGGTGCATCGCCGGCATTCTCACCGGCATGGGCCGCGACGGCGCCGACGGGCTGCTGCGGCTGCGCCAGAACGGCGCCGCCACGTTTGCGCAGGACGAGTCGTCCTGCGTCGTCTATGGGATGCCGCGCGCCGCCTGCGAAAACGGCGCCGCCCAGAGCATGCTGCCCTTGGCGCGAATTCCCGGCTATATCGCCCGCGCCGCGTCGTCCGCGGCCCACTCCCGCCTGCAAGCTGTCGCACCATGAGCGTTCCCCCCGAAGCCCCCGCCGCGCCTCCGCCGTCGATTCTGATCGTCGAGGACGAAGCCATTGTCCTCGCCACGCTCAAGAGCACGCTCGAGCGGGAGGGCTTTCATATCGTCGCCTGCTCGAGCCCGCTCAAGGCCCTGACCCTGCTCGAGGACCGGGACTTCTCCGTCATCATCTCGGACCAGCGCATGCCCGAAATGCTGGGCCTGGACTTCCTGGTCGAGAGCCGCCGGCT
>DASRSH010000304.1:0-2779 GCA_035656575.1 Opitutaceae bacterium | reverse complement strand
CTGGCGAGCGTCTTCAGCCAAGTGGGAGCCTTTGCCCTCACCCGCGGTTCCGCCGACGCCGCCTTGCTGGAGAATCTGGCGCCGGGCCAATACTCCATCCATGTCGAAGGCGCCGACGGCGAGACGGGAGTGGCCCTGGCGGAATTGTACGATGCCGACCAGGGCACCGTCACGAGCCGCCTGATCAACATCTCCGCGAGTGCCACGGTGGGAACCGGCGCCAACGTGCTCATAGCCGGCTTTGTCATCTCCGGCACCACCTCCGAAACCGTATTGCTTCGCGGCGTCGGCCCCACGCTGGCGTCGCTCGGCGTGAGCAACGTCCTGCAGCAGCCCGTCCTCACCCTTTTCGACAAGAACAGCAATCCCCTCACCAGCAATACCGGCTGGGCCAACAGTTCGCTCATCGCCGCCGCCTCGTCGGCCGTCTACGCCTTCGCCCTGGAGCCCAACTCGGCCGATTCCGCCCTGCTCGTCACGCTCGCCCCCGGCCTCTACAGCATCGGAGTCTCAGGAGCGAATTCCACCAGCGGGGAGGCTCTCGTCGAGGTGTACGAGGTGCGCTAGTCCGAGCTGTGCATGAAAGGGGTCACGTACCAATTCCCAACAACCCGGAGCCCAGATCGAAGGGGTCATGTACCAATTCCCAACAATCCGGAAAGCACGTTTCCGGGTGTGGGGCATCGTTAAGCTCGAATTTCGTGCACAGGCCGGGTTAGCCGGCGGTCAAACACCGGGCTTTTTTGCTCAACCCAGGCGGTCGGCGATTGGATTCTCCCTGAAGAGATGGCCTCTCTGCACCCGGTATGAGAGAGCGGCTGCGACACCGCCACGCCCCCGCGCGGCGCCAGACCCATCGCCTCCCCGACCACGGCCGCTGCACCCGCCGCCGCGGGCCAAGCCTAAGGTGGAGCGGTCAAGCATCGGCACGGCCCGGTTCAGGTCCAAAAGCGACCGGAAGCGCAGGCCTTACGGCGACTGATCCCAGCACTGCCGGTCCGAGGATACGCACCACGCGAGCAAGGCTTTTTACCTTCCCAATCCCGGCCCGACCCGTCACATAAAGAGGCGCGTGGGCACACCCAAGACCATCGAGGCCAAGGCCGTCCTGGCGGCGCTGGAGCGGCTGGCGGCGGGCATTTTCGAGCGGCACGCGGCGACGGCCGAGCTCTGGCTGGTGGGAATCGCCAACGGCGGTGTGCCCGTCGCGGCGCGCCTGCGGAAGGCGCTGGAGGCCAGGGGCCGCCCCGTCCGCCTCGGGACGGTGGACATTTCCTTTCACCGCGACGATATCGGCCGCAACCCGATTCCCAAGGAATCCACGCCCACCTCGCTGCCGGGCGACGTGACGGGGGCGACCGTCGTCCTCGTCGACGACGTGCTCTTCACCGGCCGGACCGTGAAGGCGGCTCTGGACGAGCTTTTCGACCACGGGCGGCCATCGCGCGTCGAACTGGCCGTCCTGGCCGACCGCGGCGGGCGGACCCTCCCGATCGCCGCGGACTACGCCGGCCTGTCCGTGACGGCCGCGGCGGGCGAAACGGTCGCCGTCGTCCTCGATTCTGCGCAGCCGGACAACGATATCATCCGCATCGGCCGCACGGGAACTCTCTGACATGCCCTGGACCCGCCGTCATCTGATCACCCTAGAGGAACTTTCCCTGGCGGAGATCGACCAGATCCACGCCACCGCCAACGCCTTCAAGCGCATTCTCGGACGCAGCGTCAAGAAGGTGCCGGCCCTGCGCGGCAAGACGATCGTCAACCTGTTCCTGGAGCCGAGCACGCGCACGCGCCTCGCCTTCGAGATGGCGGCGAAGCGCCTGAGCGCCGACGTGATCTCCTTCGACGCCGCCAGTTCCTCCACCAGCAAAGGGGAGACGCTGCGCGACACCGCGCAGAACATCGAGGCGCTGAACGCGGACATGATCGTGCTGCGCCACGCGGCCTCCGGCTCGCCCCTGTACCTCTCCCGCCTGCTCAACATTCCCGTGATCAACGCGGGCGACGGCGCGCACGAGCATCCCACCCAGGGCCTGCTCGACACCTTCACCATGCGCGAGCGGCTCGGCGTCCTGAAAGGGCGCAAGGTGGTCATCCTCGGCGACATCCTCTTCAGCCGGGTCGCGCGCTCGAACATCCATGCCCTGACCAAGATGGGCGCGGCGGTCACCCTGGTGGGGCCCTCCACCCTGGTCCCCCACTGGTTCACGGATCTGGGTGTCACCGTTTCGCACGATCTCAAGTCCGCCCTGGCCGACGCCGAAGTCGTCATGCTCCTGCGCATCCAGCATGAGCGCCAATCGAGCAGCCACTTCCCTTCGCTGGGCGAATATACCAGCATGTTCGGCCTCAACCGCGCGCGGGCGGCGTGGCTCAACCCTCGGGCGATCATCATGCATCCCGGGCCCATCAACCGGGGCGTGGAAATCGACAGCGAGCTCGCCGACGGCGAGCGGTCGGTGATCCTCGAGCAAGTGACCAACGGCATCGCGGTGCGGATGGCGGTCCTCTACCTGTGCTCGGGCGGCCAGCCGGAGCGCGCCACGGCGGAGGAGGCGGCCTGATGGCGCGCGCCCTTTGGATCGCGGGAGGGCGGATCATCGATCCGGCCGCCCGCCGGGACCGGACCGGCGACCTGTTCGCGCGCGAGGGGCGGATCGTGGAATCCCTTTCACCGGCCGAGCGCAAGCGCGCCCGCCGGATCGACGCGGACGGCCTCGTCGCGTGCCCCGGGCTGGTCGACATCCACGTGCATTTTCGCGAGCCCGGCCAAACC
>DASRSH010000303.1:0-4614 GCA_035656575.1 Opitutaceae bacterium | reverse complement strand
GTGGCTGTTCGAATACACGCTGCTGTAGGGGGTGTAGAAGGTCCAGCCGGTGTCGACGCCGCCCGCCAGGATGGAGTACAGGGCGAAGAGCCCGCCGGCGACGAAGAGGTACCAGCTCAGCAGGTTGAGCTTCGGAAAGGCGACGTCCCGCGCTCCGATCATGAGCGGGATGATGAAGTTGCCCAGAACCGTCGGAATGGAGGGAATGAGAAAGAACCAGACCATCAGGACGCCGTGGAGGGTGAAGAGCCGGTTGTAGGTATCCGAGCTGACGAGGCCTCCGGTGGGGCTCAGCAGCTCGATCCGCATCAGGGCGGCCGCGGCCGCGGCGATGGTGAAGAAGAACGTGATCGTGAACAGGTACAGCAGGCCGATGCGCTTGTGGTCGCGCGTCAGCAGCCAGGAGCGGACCGTGTGGCCGGCCTGGAGATAGTTCGGCGACGTGCTGGGCGGCGCGGGCGGCGCCTGGGGAGTGGCTACGGTCATCATGGCGGGGAGATCGCGGGAGGTTTCGCCGTTCCGGAAGTTTCCGCGGGCAGCGACTTGATGTAGGCGATGAGATCGAGCAGGTCGCTCTCGGGAATGACGTTTTGGAAGGAGGGCATCACGTTTTCGTAGCCGGCCACGATCGGCACCCGGCCGGGCCGCAGGATGTGGTCGCGGATGTAAAACTCATCCGCCCGCACGAAGCCTCCGCCGGTGATGGGAACGAGCGACCCGTACAGCCCACCCAGGGGCGGGGCGTGCACCGCCGCGGGCTGGTCGTGGCAGCCCGCGCAGCTGTAGCGCTCGAAGAGGTGGCGGCCGCGCACGGCCACGCTTTCCTGGGAATTGCCGACGGTGAGCCACTTGGCGTACTGGGCGGGAGGCATGACGATGACGTCGCCCACCATGGCCGAATGGGCCGTGCCGCAGTACTGGCCGCAGAAAAGGTGAAAGGTGCCGGTCTTGGTGGCGTGAAACCACGAGCTGACCACCTTGCCCGGCACGATGTCCTGCTTCAGCCGGAAGGCGGGGACGAAGAAGCTGTGGATGACATCCTCCGAGCTCATGACCAGGCGCACGTCCTCGCCCAGCGGCACGTGCAGCTCGTTGAACTCCCGCCGGCCGTTCTCGTGGCGGATATCCCACATCCACTGCCGGGCGGTGACCTGGATCTCGAGCGCGTGCCCGGGAGGGCGCTCCTCGAAGATGTAGAGGTGGGCGCCCCAGAAATAGAAGCCCAGAAAGATGACGGTCGTCGCCGCGATCCAGGCGGCTTCGACATGGTTGGGATTGACCTGGAGCGGCGGGCGGGGCGCGGAGGAGCCGCGCCGGTAATGGATGAGAAAATACAGGTTGACCGCGGTCAGGGCCGCGACGAGCAGGACGGTGACGCCGACCAGGGTGAAAAAGACGTGGTCGACGCGGGGCGCGAGCGAACTGGCGCTCGGCGGAAAGAGCGGAAACGACAGGGCCAGGGGGGCGCTCATGAGCCGGCCCCCTTCGCCTGGCTCCGGCGCTCGCACCACAGCATCCAGCCCACGCCCCCGAAGACGATCAGCGCGGTCAGGACGACCGCCACTTCCATCACGTCCCAGATCAGCTTGCCGTACTTGCCGGCCACGCCGAGGCCGCGGGCGCACAGCAGGATCAGCTCGAACACCGAATTGCCCGTCTTGCCCTCCCCCGCCCGCTCCAGGGCGTGCAGCAGATCCCCCGACGAGAATTCCACGCCGAGAAAATAACGCGAGAGCTGCCCCTCCGGAGTGACCACGATGAAGCCGGCCGCGTGGTCGTAGAGCTTCTGGCGGGAGTCGTAGGCGTAGAAAAAGCCCGCCGCCCGCGCCAGCGCGCGCACCGTGCGCTCATCTCCGCTCAGGTAGTTCCATCCGTCCTCGTTCGCGGCCCGGCCGTATTCGGCGAGATCCCGGCGCTTCAGGGCCGACATTTCGAGCGGGCCGTCGGTGGGATCGATGCTGACATAGATGACCCGGTAGTCGGTCCCCGCCTCCATCTTGATTCCGCGCAGGGCCTGGACGGTCGCGTCCGCCACGATGGAGCACAGCTGCGGACAGCGGGTGTAGCCGAAAATGAGCACGGCCGGCTTGCCCCCGAACAGCGCTCCAAACCGCACGCTCTGGCCGCGCTCGTTGCGCAGCCGGCTGTCCATCGGCAGGTTCTCCCCGATGCGCTGCTCGAAGCCGACGCCGGGAAACAGGTTGCCCGCGGGGGCCGCGCCGGGCAGGGGGACGGCGCTTGCGGCCAATCCGAGGAGCAATAGCGGGGAGCGCAGGATATTCATCAATATCGCGGCATGGGCCGGTTCTGGATTGCCTCGGCCTGCCGGACGGCGGCGGAGGGGGGCGGAAAGGGCGCCGGCCGGGCGCCGGCCACCAGCAGTTGCATCGCCCGCTCGATCGGGATCTGGGCAATTCCGGCTTGGCGGTCAACCCAGGCGTACCGGTCCAGCCGGGCGGCTTCCGTCTGCACGGCCTGCCAGCTTCTCAGCGCGTCCGGCTCCTCGCTGGGGCCCTGCGTGAAGGAGGTTTGGCGGCCGGCGGTCGGGAACCCGCGCGTGGGCCCGAAATGATCCCGGTAATACAAATCCGCCACCACGATGGACGCCACGAGCAGGAACAGGAGGATCCCGGCGCTGACGCCGATGACCGGGAGCGAGGCGTCGTGCTTTTCGTAGCTCATGGCTGGGCGAGCGCCGCGCCCCGCGCGCCGGCGATGTAGCGATTGAGAAAGACAGCCCCGGCGGCGAGGACCAGCGCCGCTTCCAGGGCGAGCGAGGCCGCGTCGCGGTTGGGGAAGGCGGGCGCGATGATCCAGGCGCAATAACCCGTCTGGCCCAGGACGAGGACGGCGGCGATGAGGCCGAGGGCCCGGCGGCTGCGCTTGTTGACCCGGGACAGCAGCAGGAAGAACGGCGCCCCGAAGTCCACGCACACCAGGGCGATGGCGATCCACTCCCAGGCGCCGCGGGTGCGGTGGGCGTACCAGGAGATCTCGCCCGGCAGGTCGCCGCTCCAGATGATGAGGAACTGGACGAAAGCGACGTACATCCACGCCATCACGGAGGCGAGAAGCAGGTTGCCCCAGTCGATGCCCCGGGGCTGTCCGGTCGGGCCCTTCTCGGCCGGCTTCGCGCCAAAAACGATGGCGGCGCAGATGGCGGCGGCCAGCCCGGAGATCGCCTGGGCCGCCGTCCACACCAGGGGAAAGCCGGTGGAGTACCAGCCCGGCTCGAGAATCACGATCCAGTCGGTCGTCAGCAGATGCAGCATGAAGACCAGGCTGATGAGGCCGAGGGGGCCGAACCACCGCATCGTCGTGCGGGTGCGGTCGCGCATCGCGCTGCGCGCGCCGGCGGCGAGCAGGAAAAAGGCGCAGGCGTAGAACGCCGCCCGGGCCGCCATCAGCGGCTTCTGAAAATACGTGCGCAGCGGCGCCCCCATGCTCCGCTCCGGGCTGGTCGCAAAAGTCTGGGACAGCGCCGCGGCCGCCCCGCGGCCCGCGCTCACATCGGAGGCGCGGGCCGGCGCGTCCCGCGGCGGCGGGGCGGCCGGGAAAAGCAGCAGCGGCATGACGGCCAGCCAGACCCACGGCAGCAGCCGCACCCCGGACAGCAGAAAGGGCGCCAGCCCTTCCATCCACTGGCCGCCGGCCAGCCGGTAAATGAGGATGAAGATCAGCGAGCCCAGGGCCGGCTGCAGGCAGGCGAAAGCGGCCAGCCGCCAGGCCGGAAGCCAGGCATGCGGCCGGATCCACCCCAGGAGCAGCGCCGCGACGAGGCCGATCCCGGCCACCGCGAGGGCAAGCCGCTCGATCCGGCGAAACCGCTCCGTGTTGGCCATGTTCATCGCGCCTCCATGCGTCCGCGCTCCGCCGCCGTCAGAAGCCGGGCGTCCGCGCGCCGGCTGAGCTGGAGCGCGCGGATGTAGGCCACGATGGCCCAGCGGTCCGCCGGCGCGACCCGGTCGGCATAAGGGTACATCGCTCCGAATCCCGTGGTCATGACCTGGAAAAAGTGCCCCGCCGGCGCCTCGACCAGCCGCTGCAGATGGTAGGAGGGCGGCGCGGGAAAGCCGCGCCGGACGATGACGCCGTCGCCGTCGCCCCCCGGCCCGTGGCAGACCACGCAGTAGATTTCGTAGCGGTCGCGGCCGCGCGCGACCAGGGCGGCCGTGACGGCGACGGGGATGCGCTCCAGCAGCTTGCCGTCCTTGACGCCGGTGACGAACGGGTCGTCCGGCAGGCGCAGGCCGCGGGCCACGGTGTGGGGCGGCGGAAGCTGCGCGCTCGTTCCCCGGGGCAGGAGCGGAGCCGGCACCTCCGGCCGGAAATAGCTTTGCTTTTTCATGTTGCCGCAGCCGGCCAGCAGCAGGGCCGCGGCGGCGACGATCAGGCGCTCCTTCATCCCTCCACCTCCGTGACGAGCAAGGCGCCGCAGTCGGTGAGGAGGGACCGGGGGGCGGCGGTTCCACCGTCGACCAGCACCGCGACGAAGAAATGGTCCTGGCTGGCCCGGTCGAAATGCGGGACCTCAAACAGGGGCGAATCGAGCCGGGGCAGCCGGCAGAGGAACAGCAGCGCGACGAGCCCGGTGAGCGCGGCGGACAGGACGGT
>DASRSH010000302.1:0-20399 GCA_035656575.1 Opitutaceae bacterium | reverse complement strand
ATACGCCGCGGCCTCGCGGGCCACCGCCGAGAATTGCGGATCGCGCGCCAGCGGGCTCAGGGCCGCGATCTGACCCGGATCCGCGACCGCCAGCAAAGCCTCGTCGGTGCCGACCGTCTGCGAGACGACACGCACGGCGGGAGCCGCCGCCGCGCCGGAGAGCAACAGCAGCGCCGGCAGGAGGCGCGCCATCAAGGCCGCCATTCCACCCCTCCGTAGACCGTGCGGGGCAGCGCCGGATAACCGGCGGCCTCCTCGTACCGGCGGTTCAGCAGATTCTCCACGCGCACCTTGAGGGCCAGGCTGGGGAGCACCTGGTGGCGCGCGAAGAGCCGCACCGTGGTGTAGCCGCCGAAGGGGCCGATCGTGTCGAGCCCGTCGTATTGGTCCGCGACCATATGCAGGCCGGCTCCCGCCGTCAGCGCGGCGGAAGGCTTGAACTGCGCGGCGGCATCCACCACATGCCGGGGCCGCCGCTGCAGGCGGTCGCCCGTCACGTCGTCGAGGGCGTTCAGGTACGTGTACGACACGCGGGCCGAGAATAGGGGCGAGGGGTCGGATTGCGCCGAGAATTCAAAGCCGCTTGTCGACGCCCGGTCGACGTTGATTTCTTCGCCCGCGTAGGTCAGCGGGTCCACCACCTCGTATTCCAACAGGTCGCGGAAGCGGTTGCCGAAGACCGTCGCGCTGAACGTGGTGCGGGCGGCCTCCCACCGCTGGTCGATCCCCGCGTCCCAGCCCCGCGACCGCTCCGGCTGCACCCCGGGATTGGGCAGGATGTACGGCGGCTCGCCATAGCGGTCGCTGGGCGTCGGCGCCTCGAAGCCGGTGCCGTACGTGGCGCGCAGCTTGGTCGGTCCCCCGCCCGGCCGGTACGAGATTCCGGCGCGGCCGGTCGTGGCCCCGCCTTCCACGGAATAGTCATCCTGCCGCAGCCCGCCGGTGATCTCCACGCCGGCGATCGGCCGCCAGGTCGCCAGCCCATAGCCCGCCAGCAGCCGGTCGCTGGTCAAGCCTTCGGCCCAGTAGCGCGCCCACTCCCCGTCGAAGCCGGCGACCACCTGCAATGCCGCCACCGGCTGCCAGGTGTTCTGCGATTCGATGACTTCGCGGGTGTTGCGCTCCTCGTAGAAGTCGTAGGGCGACCCGTCGTCAAAGGTGTATTCATCCTGGTACCACGCGGCGGTCAGCCGCGAATGAAACACGGATCCAGCGGACGCCTCCAAATAGCCCGTCGCCAGGTTGGAGTCGCTCGTGATGGCGCCGGAGTCGGGATAGTCGGTCGGGGTGGAACCCGGCTCCTCGTAATGGGAGTCGACTCCCCGGATCGTGCCCCCGGCCAGCAGCCACGGCGCCACCTGGTCCTCGGCCCGCGCCGAATAGGCCCAGTCCGAGAACTTGTTGTAGGCGCGGTCGTTGTCCGTCGTTTCCCGGGTGGCGGAGGCGCTGTAGTCGAAATGCGACACGGCTCCGCTGGACGCCGCCTCCGCTTCGACGAAGCCAAAGGACCCCGCCTCGGCCGAAAGCAACCCCGCGGGAGCGCCCTCGCCATGCGCCGTCTCCAGCAGCACGACGCCGCCCGCGGCGGAGCTGCCATAGACCGTGCTCTGGGGGCCCAGCAGCACCTCGAGCCGGTCGAGCCCGGCGAGGTCGGCGGCGCCGAGGAAGTTCGAATAGGAATCCACGGGCGAGTTCAGCCGCACCCCGTCGACGATGAACAGGGTCTGGTCCGAATTCGCGCCGCGGATGAAGACCGAGCTCTGCGAACCGATCGCGCCGCTGTCGACCACAGCGACTCCCGGCACCTCGGCGAGGGCCGAGCGCAGGTCGGGCACCTGCTCCGCGGCGAGTTCGGCGGGCCGCAGAGCCACGATGTCATTCGGCAGCGCGGCGGGATCCTGCGGGATGCCGTTTGCCGACACGACGAACGTGTCCAGGACCTGCGGCGGGGTTTGGGCGCGAGCGAGGGAAACCGTGGCGGCGGCAAGCGCCGCCACGAGGAGTGGACGATTCATTTCTGCTGGATTCCTTTTGCGGGAAGAGCAGAAACGCGCGGGGCGCACCGCTCTCACCCTCCATTGTGGCGATGAAGGTTTTGCCGCCGGCGTTTCGTGGTCCACGCCGGGGCGGTGAGTCTTCGGGAGACGGATGTTCGGACTCCGCAGCTCTGCGCGTCCCGGATGGGATGCGCGTCCTCGCCCCTCGCCTTCACCGGAAACGGATTCCCGATTGGCTTTGCCGCTGTGACACGGTTGGGGTCTGTGATGCGTTACCGCAGCGCGACTGTGGCCGATTTTCACGGCCTTCCCCGCGCTCCCAAATCTACGAAAGAACCCGGCCACTGGATCAGAGCCGCGTCCCGCCGTCAATCCGCGGGCCGCGCCTGGCACGTCGTCTGCTCGTCGCCGCAGATGCGCCTTTCATTCGGCTTATTTCTCGCCCTCCTGCCGGCCGCCGTTCGCGCCGCGCCGATTCCCGTGCGCGTCGCCGTGGTCGTCACCTTCGACTCCACCGACAAGCTGACCGGGGCGCGGGGCGAGTTCAGCGCCTGGCAGACCCGCGAGAAATGGACCGGGTCGGTCACGGTCCCCGGGGTGGATCACCCCGTCCTGCTGGGCCCCGAAGGGGTCATCGGCGTGGTCCAGGGCACCACGTCGCGGGCCGGCATCCAGATGACGCTGCTCGTCCTCAGCGGGAAGTTCGACTTTTCACACACCTATTGGCTCATCAACGGCATCGCCGGGGTGGATCCGGCGGTGGCGTCGATCGGAAGCGCCGCCTGGGCCCATTACGTGATCGACGGCGACGTGGCATACGATATCGACTCGCGCGAGGGCGACCCCCGCTGGCCCTATGGCATCATGCCGATCGGCTCCCAGGCGCCCAACCAGAAGCCGGCGCGCGAGGGCTGGGAACCCGAGCACATGGCGTACGCGCTCAATCGCGGGCTGGTGGACTGGGCCTATTCCCTGACCAAGGCGGTGCCGATTCCCGATACGGCCGCCATGCGCGCCTATCGCGCCCTCTACGTCGGGCTGCCCAATGCGCAGCGGCCGCCCTTCGTCCTGACCGGCGAGACCTTTGGCTGCAATCGCTACTGGCACGGCCGGGCCCTGACCCAATGGGCCGAGGACTGGACGAAGCTGTGGACCGACGGCAAGGGCACGTTCGCCATGTCCGACATGGAGGACCAGGGCTTCGCCGCCGCGCTCCAGAGGCTCGCCGCGCTGGGAAAGGTCGACTTCCAACGCGTGCTTTTCCTGCGCACCGCCAGCAACTATTGCATGCAGCCGCCGCATGGCGACGTGAGCCGGAGCCTGCACTACGGCTTTGCCGGCTACATTCCCTCCCTCGAAGCCGCCTACCGCGTCGGCAGCACGGTGCTGCATGAACTGGTCCGCAACTGGCCCCAATACCGCGATGCTCCGCCGCACGCCTAACCCGTGGCTAAGGCGAGCGATGCTCGGGCAGCACCAGATTGAGCAGCAGGGCCGTGAGGCCGCCGGCTGAGATTCCGGACTCGAGCAGCGCCCTCACCCCGGCCGGCATTTGCGCCAGCCAGTGCGTCTGCGCGGGGGCGCCCAGGCCCACTCCCAGCGACACGGCCACCACGAGGGCGTCCCGGTGGGTCAGCCCCCGGCTCTGGATCAGCCGCAGCCCCGACACGGACACCATCCCGAAAAGCAGCAGCGCCATGCCGCCCAGCACCGCCGGCGGCATCGCCGTGACCCACCGCCCCACGGCCGGAATGAGGCCCAGCAGGGCCAATTCCGCGGCCATCCACCGTCCGATCCCGCGGCTGGCGACGCCGGTGACCTGGATGACGCCGTTGTTCTGCGCGTACGTCGTGCTGGGAAAGGAGCCCATCACGGCGGCCGCCATGCTGGTCAGCCCATCGGTCAGGACGCCGCCGCGCAGGCGCGCCGCGTGTTCGGCTCCGCGCGTGTCGAGGCCGGAAAGCTGCGCCGTCGCGGTCATGTCGCCGATGGCTTCGAGCAGCGACACGACGTAGATGAAGGCGAACGGGATCGCGAGGGAGAAGTCGAACGCGAATCCAAACTTGAAGGGCCGCGGGAAGGCCAGGATCGGGCCCGGGCCGGGGCGGTGCAGGTACCCGCACGCTGCGCACAGCCCATAACCGGCGACCACGCCGACCAGGATTCCGGCCAGGCGCAGCTTTCGGTTTCCGATCGACTGGGCCGCGATGACGACCGCGATCACCGCCGCCGCGATGAGCGCGCCCGCCCACGGCGGGGCCCCGGGCGCCGGCGGCGCGGCGATGCCGCTCATCGCCTCGGGAATGATCGACAGGCCGATCAGCAGCACGACGACTCCCGACACCAGCGGATTGAATACGTGCCGCAGGCGCGGCAGCAGGGGGGCCAATACCAGCGCCGCGGGCGCCGTGCACAGCGACAGTCCGAGCATCAGGGCCAGGCCGCCCGCGCGCCCCGCGTTCACCAGAGGCTGCAGGAAGGCGAAGCTGGTTCCGGTCACGCTGAGCAGCCCCGAACCGATAAAACCGAAGCGCGAGGTCTGGACAAAGGTTCCGATCGCCGACGCCAGCAGCGACATGCTCACGATGTAGGCGGTGTCCGCCGGCGGGAATTTCAGGATGTCGCCCAGGAGCAGCGCGGGCGTGACGACTCCGACGACCATCGCCGCCACCTGCTGCAGGCTGACCAGCAGGGCGGTTCCCGGCGGCAGGCGGTCCTCCAGTCCGAACTCCAGCGCCGGCCGCCCGGTCATGGCGCCGGAGGCTGTCCGGTCATCCGGGCGACAAACAGGCGCTCCAGGCGGTGGCGGTTGATCCGGCGCACGACGGTGACCTTGGGCTCGCCCAGGCCGGGATTGAAGCCCGGATACCAGCTGAGCGTGGCGCCGTATTCGGCGCCGTGATCGATGTCGACGTCGACGTACAGGGTATCCGACTGAAGCACAATCTCCGGCTCCAGCCAAACGGCGGCGGCCGCTTCGTCCCACATGGGGAAGTTCGGCTCGCCGAAGCGCCGGAAGTAGGCGGCGGCGGGCGTGTCCGCCGCGCCCGCCTCCCGCGCCAGCGCGGGCGTGAGCCGGGTGCCGACCGTCGCATCGATCGGGACAATTACGATCCGCCGCCAGGGCGCATGCAGCGTGATGCGGGCCGCCTCGGGATCCCAGCGGAAGTTGAACTCCACCCGCGGATTGTTGATGAACTGCCGCGAGAACTCGTCCACCTGGCTCGCATCCGGATCGAAGGAGCCGCCCATCAGCACCAGCTCCTTCGCCTCCGCTGCGAACTGCGGGTCCCGCCCGACCGCGAGGGCCAGGTTGGTGCAGGGCCCCAGGGCCAGGATCGACACCTGCCCGGGATGGGCCCGGACCGTGCGCACCAGGAAGGCGGCGGCGGACTCGGCGATGGCCCGCGTCGTCGGCGCCCCTTCCGCCAGGGGCGGCACCACGTCGGCGGCATGATAATGCGGCCGGTTGACGGTGTTGTAGTCAGGCCAGCTGTCCATCCACGCGCCCTTGTAAGGTAGCCGGCCGTACAGGCGCTCCCAGCGGCGCGTCTCCTCCTCGCTGTTGATCAAGGGATAGGTCGCACCTTCGGCCACGGGAATGTCCGTGCGGCCGATCAGTTCCAGCATGCGCAGCGCGTGGGCGACGCTCTCCTTTTGCCAGCCGTCGCCGCTCTCGATCGTGAGGCCGGCGACGCGGACGCCGGGCGACTCGATCACCATCACCATCGGCTGGAGATTCACCCCGCCGAAGGCGTCCTGGTCGATCACCACCACCCGGTCGGCGGCGGCCGCGGCGCTCAGCGCCACGGCCGCACCACCGCACAGCATCAGCCACCGCCCGCGCTCAAAAACGGTACGTGACGGTGCCAAACAGTTCGAATCCCGGTTCGGGGACAATGCCTTCGAGCGCGTAGGTCGCGTCCGAGGGTTCCCAATTGTGCTGGTCGGTCAGGTTCCTCGCCTCCAGGCGCAGGGCCCAATGCCGGAGCTTGTAGAACAGGCTCGCGTCGAGTTCGTACTGCCAGGGAATGACCAAGTAGCCCTGATAGTCGTTGTTCATCGGGCTCGTCACCAGGATATTCGCCTCGGCCCCGAAGCCGCTGTCGAAAGTGTAATGGGCGAGGGCGTTGATCGTATCCAGCGGCTGCCCGGGCGCGCGGAGCCGCCCGCTGGTCTGGTACGCGCCGGGGTCCGTGAACGGGTCCGGCGGCCCTCCCGGAATCTGCTGCGTGGCGTAGCCTTGGAACGGGACCGGGCCCGGCAGGCTGCCATTGATCCAGGAGTAGCCGAAGGTCGCATAGAAATTCTTGTTCGGCTGGTAGTTCGCCAGGGCTTCAAAGCCGTAATACTCATATTGGATCACCGGCGAAGCCTGCGGCTTGTTTTGGCGCGTCTGATAGAAAACGTCCGTGCTGAAGAAGAGCTGGTTGTTCAGCGCCGAGGTCTTGACCCCGTATTCGATCAGTTCGCTCTGCTCGGCAAAGAGGCTGCGCGGCAGGGTCGGATCCCCGGTGTTGGGATCGCTGTACAGGCCGAAGCCGCCGCCGTCGGCCAGGTCGCCAGTGTAGTTCTGGCTGTAGTTGCCGGTGAGGTAGGTCGAGATGTGGTCCGTCGGCTTGTACACGAGGCTCAGGTTGGTATTGGGCTCGCCCACCCCGATGCTGGCCGCCTGGCCGGGCGTGAACGGATCGTGGGATTCCACGTGCATCAGGTCGATGCGGGCGCCGGCGATCAGGTCCCACTGCGGGCCGAGCTTGAACGTCCCCTGGACATAGGGCGACCCGTTGTATTCCTCGGACTGATTCGTGTCGTTGTTGATGATGCCCGCCGTCACGGGGCGTCCTGGCCAGCCCGGCATGTACACCCCGCCAAAGCCCAGGGTGCCGCTCGAGGCCAGGGCATAGTTGAGCGTCGTGCGCTTGTAGGCTTCGGAAAGATCCCAGACATTGACCGGCTCGAAGAAGAAATCGTCGAAGCCGTTGATGGCCATGACCCGCTCCTCCACGCCGGCGTTCACGTCGCCCCAGGCGCCGCTGAAGATGAACTCGGTGCGATTGTCGGCGAACCAGGCCGGATCGATGATTTCGCTGTAGCCGTCCGAATTAAAGGTGTCGCGCTTGGTGTAGCTCCAGATCGCGTTGTCCACGATCTTGAAGTCCGACGAGATCTTCGCGGTCTGAACGGCCTGGACGTTGTACTCCTGTCCGTGGGCATGGCTCGCCGGCCCCTGCGCGGTTTCGCGATAGTCCACCGGCACCACCGGACCCCAGTCGATCGTGTTGTTGCTCGCGATGTTGGCGGCGTTCTGCGGATCGGCCGCGGTCGCGGCCGTGCCATTGTTCACATTGGTGCCGGACTGATAGAGGCCATTGGAGATCAGCGCCTGCGTCGGCCGGTCGATGCCGAAGTTTTCGCGATAGTCGGCCCAGAAGGCGTGGACGTACAGTTCCAGCTCGTAGGTCTGGGTCGGGCGCCACGCGAGCGCTCCGTAAACCGACGTCGTCTGCTTGATCCAGTTGTAATAGAATCCGTCGCTGTCCTCGCCCGCGTAGCTGAACCGGTAGGCCAGAGTCGGTGAAATCGGCCCGCCCAGGTCCACATTCCAGCGGTTCGTGTCATAGGATCCGTAGGTGTAGCTCACCGATCCGTGATCGCCGTCGAAGAACGGCTGCTTCGTGATCATGTCCACGAAGCCGCCGACGTAGGCGGTCGCCCCCTGGACGGCGGTGGCGGGGCCGGGCACGATATTGACCGACTCCACCAGGTTGAAGTCGACCGGCATGCCGTCGCCGCTCTCACCGACCCGCTGGCGCATCCCATTGATCATCACATCCGCGCTCTGGCCGCGGATCGACGGGTTGGCCGGCGAGCCGAAGTTCGAGTCGGTGTACGAGCTGGACGTGAGCTTGCTGAAGTCGGTCACGTCCTGGATGTTGATGTCATCCATCTGGTCGCGGGAAATGATGGTGACGTTGCGCGGCACATCGAGGATGTCGTCGTCCGTGCCGAACACGGACGAGAACGGGCGCGCGGTCGGCAGGATCTGATCCTGGATCGGCACGCCCGTGACTTGATATTGCTCCATCGTGGTGACGTCGGAGCTGGATGCAGACGTTGGCGCGGTTTGGGCCCGAGCGGGTAACGCGCTCAGGAGGGCGGACAACATCAGGACAGGGCCTAGGGGCGAGGCCAGCGAAATGCCATTAGGTTTGTTCATGGGCTGGTCTACAGCCCCTCGGGAGCATCCCCTATGCCAGAAGCTGCGCCGCCAGCCGATTGTGCGATTCGACAATGAGCGGCATGTCGACCGTGACCAGCTGGCCGTCTCGGACCACCACCCGTCCGTTCACGATGGTGCAGCGCGCCGGAGCCGGCGCGCACAGGACAAGCGCGGCGACGGGATCGTGCAACGCCCCGGCAAAGGACGGCCCGCGCACATCGAAGAGGGCGATATCCGCCGCCTTCCCCGGCGCCAGCATGCCGATGTCGTCCCGGCCCAGGATTCGCGCCCCGCCGCGAGTGGCCAGGGCCAGGGCCTGCCGCGCCGAAAGCGCCCCTGCCCCGCTGGCGACCCGCTGCAGGAGCAGCGCCTGCCGCGCCTCGCCCAGCATGTGCGCCCCGTCGTTCGACGCGGAGCCGTCCACGCCCAGGCCCACCGGCACGCCGCGGCGCAGCATCTCGCCGATCGGGGCGATGCCGGAGCCGAGCCGCATGTTGGAACACGGGCAATGCGCCACGCCGGTTCCGGTCGCCCCAAAGCGGGCGATGCCCGCCGCGTCCAATTTGACGCAATGCGCATGCCAGACGTCGCGGCCGACCCAGCCGAGCTCCTCGGCATACTCGGCGGGCGTGCAGCCGAACTTTTCCCGGCTGTAGCGCACGTCGCTCTCGTTCTCGGCCAGATGCGTGTGCAGGGACACCCCCAGGCTGCGGGCCAGCTGCGCGGCTTCGCGCATGAGCTCGCGGCTGACGGAAAAGGGCGAGCAGGGCGCGACCGCGATCCGCCGCATGCTGCCGGGCAGGGGATCGTGATAGGTTTCCACCAGCCGCTGCGCGTCGCGCAGGATGGCGCGCTCATCCTCGACCAGCGCGTCCGGGGGCAGCCCGCCGCGGCTGCGGCCGACGCTCATCGCTCCCCGCGTCGCATGAAAACGCAGCCCGATCTGCGCCGCCGCCTCGATCGTGTCGTCGAGGCGGCACCCGTTGGGAAACAGGTAGAGATGGTCGCTCGAGGTGGTGCAGCCCGAAAGCAGCAGTTCGCCCATCGCCGTCAGGGCCGAGACGCGGATCATCTCCGGGGTCAGCCGCGCCCAGATTGGATACAGGGCGGAGAGCCAGCCGAACAGCTCGGCGTCCTGCGCCGCGGGAACGGCGCGAGTCAGGCTCTGAAACATATGATGGTGGGTGTTGACCAGCCCGGGCACGACCACATGCCCCGCGGCGTCGATCACCTCGTCGGCCCGCGCCGGAAGCTCGGCCGCGGTCCCGACGCGGGTGATGCGGCCGTCCTCCGCGTACAGGCCGCCGCCGGCGATTTCCCGGCCGGCGTCGTCCATCGTGGCCACCAGGAGCGCGTTTTTGATCAACAAGGAGCCGGGCATGCGATGTGCTTAGCGACGACCAAACCCGATGCAATCCCCGCCGCTGCGCCACGCCCCGCCCGTCATCGTTCCCGGCATTCCCGTCGCGCCGCGCGTGCGCCCCCGGCCCGCCCGGGCCGTCACCCTCATCCTGGGCGCCATTCCCCAGGAGACGGACCTGGTGGAGGAGGCCCTCGTCCATTCCCGCCCCGGCCGGGCCGCCGGATTCCCCCTGCGCCGGGGAAAGATCGACGGGCGGAACGTGATCGTCGCCGTCACCGGGATCGGCAAGACCAACGCGACCCTGCTCGCCGCGCTTCTGGTCGAACACTTTCGCCCCCGCGAAGTCATCATGTGCGGCACCGCCTCCCGCATCAATCCGGCCATGCGCAACGGCGACGTCATCTTCGGGGAAATCACCTGCAACCACGACATGGGTTCGCTCGCGGACGGGGGCCGGATGGAATATTTCGCCTCCGAAGGGCCGCTCGGCGACCATTCCCCCATTGTGTATCCCGCCGACCGGCGCCTGCTGGCCGCCGCGCGGCGCGCGGCGCGCACCCACAAGCCCGAGGCCGCCGTGCAGCACCATCCGCCGTATGCCCCTACGGTGCGAGCCGGCCGCATCACCTCGGGCGACCAGTTCGGCCTGGGCCCCGCCCGGCTTGCGGACATCCTGCGCCAGCTCCGGCCCGATCTTATGGAGATGGAGAGCGGGTCGGTGGCGCAGGTCTGCCACTATCTTCGCACGCCCTTTCTCTGCATCCGCTCGGGCAGCAACCGCTCCCAGGCCGCGCCGGACAACGACTATCGCACGCTTTCGCCGTTTGCGGCGCGCCAGGCGGCGCTGTTCGCCGTGGCCGTGGTGCGCGCCCTCGCCCGCGGATGAAACTCTTCGTCCGCGGCGACGTCGACGGATTCTGCGCCATCGCCCTCGACAACGTCGTGCAGCTCTTGGTGCTGCCCGCGCTGTGCATCGGCGTGGTCGGGCTGCCGGCCCGGCTGGTCTACGGGCGGATCATGCCCGGCGTGGCGGTCTCCTATCTGGTCGGCAACCTCTTCTATGCCTGGCAGGCCCATCGGCTCGCCCGCCGGGAAAACCGCACGGATGTCTGCGCGCTGCCGTACGGGCTCAACACGCCGACCTTCATCGCCTACGTCTTCCTCGTCATGCTGCCGGCCAAGCAGCTGGCGATCTCCCTGCACGCGCCCGACCCCAACCTGGCTGCCTGGCGCGCCGGCCTGGTCGCGGGCCTCGGCTCCGGCCTGATCGAATTTCTGGGCGCCTTCGTGGCCGAGCCCCTGCGCCGCGCGACCCCGCGGGCGGCCCTGCTGGCGTCGCTCTCCGGCGCCGGCCTCGCCTTCCTGGTGCTCAACTTCCTTTTCCGCACCTTCGCCCTGCCGCTCATAGGCCTGACGACGCTCGGACTGGTCCTGTTGTTTTATTTTGGCGGGGTGAAGCCGCGCGGGGGAATCCCCGGCGCGCTGGTCGTTCTCGCGGTGGGAACGGGGCTGGCCTGGCTGACTCATGTGGCTCCGCAGGGCGCGGCCCCCTGGGCCGCCTTCGGCTGGCACCCGCCGCCCCTCGCGATCCACGCGCTCTGGTCGGGGCTCACGGGCGGGCAGCTGGTTCCGTACCTGTCGGTCATCGTTCCCATGGGCCTGCTCAATCTGCTGGCCTCCCTGCAGTGCGTGGAATCGGCGGCCGCCGCCGGCGACAGCTATTCGCTGCGCTCGTCGCTCATGGCCAATGGCCTGGGCACGCTGGCCGCCGCCTGCTTCGGCTCGCCCTTCCCGACCTCGATCTACATCGGCCATCCGGCCTGGAAGCGGATGGGGGCCCGGGCGGGCTACTCGACCCTCAATGGGATCTTCGTCACCCTGCTCTGCTTCACCGCGTCGATCGCGCTGGTGTCGTGGGCCGTGCCGGCGGACGCCGGGCTCGCCATCATCATTTGGGTGGGGCTGGTCATCACGGTCCAGGCTTTCGAAGTCACGCCGCCCGCCCACTGGCCCGCCGTCGTCCTGGGCATCACGCCCGTCATCCTGGCCTGGACGACGTTCTTCGCCAAGAATGCCATGCGCTTGGCCGGCTTCGGATCCGGCCCCGGACCGGGCTGGACGCCCGCCCTGGTGCAGACCTTCCGCGACGCCGGCACCTTCATCGACGGGGGCTTCGCCGCCGAGCAGGGGACGTTCTACTGCGCGATGATCCTCTCCGCGATCGCCGTCTTCATCATCGAACGGCGGTTCGCCACGGCCGCCCTCTGGTCGGCCGCCGCGTCCGTTCTCAGTCTTGTCGGCCTGATGCACGCCTGGCGCTTCGCCGGCGCCGACACCGTCGGCTCGCTGCCGCTGCTGCAAGGGCGCCTGCAATTTCCCGCGGCGCCCTATGCCGTCGGCTACGCGTGCCTGGCCCTGATCTTGCTGCTGGCCAAGCGCTTCACCGTCCCTTCCTCCGACCCGCCATGAACCTTCGCGCCTCCCTCCTCCTCGCCTTGCTTCCTCTCGCCGCCGCGCGCGCCGAGCCGGCCGCGCGCTTCACGACCCTCTTCGGCGAAAAGATCCGCTACTACGACGTGGGCACCGGCCCCGTCGTCGTCCTGCTCCACGGCATGGGCAGCAGCGCGTGGGGCGACTGGAGCCACTGCATTGGGCCCCTGGCCGTCCACCACCGGGTGCTCGCCCCCGATCAGCTCGGCTGGGGCGGCTCGGACAAGCCGTTCATCGACTACTCCATCCAGACCTGGGTCGATTTCCTCGGGGAATTCCTGCGCCAGCGCCAGGTCGGTCATTTCACCCTGGTCGGCGAATCGCTGGGCGGATGGATTGCCGCGCAGTACGCCATCCAGGCGCTGAGCGGCCAGCCCGCGCCCGCCGGGCCGAGCTTTGTCCTGCCCAAGCCGGACCACCTGGTTCTCTGCGACGCCGCCGGCCACCGCGCCGGCGCCGAGCAGCTCCTGAAAGAGGGCGGCGACTCCTACACCATTGCCGGCGCCAAGGCCCTTTTGGCCAAGGTGTTTCACAGTCCGGCCTATGCGACCGACGCTGCCGTGCGCGCCGACCTGGCGTGGGCCATGAGCAAAGGCGACTCGTGGACGGTGCATTCCCTTTCCTCCAACCCTCATATCGTCGCCGAAGCGGTCGACGGCAAGTTGTCGGCCATCACGGTTCCGACGCTCGTCATCTGGGGCGCCTACGACAAACTGGTTCCCGTGGCCGAAGGACGCGACTACGCCGCGAAAATCCCAGGCGCCCGGCTGGTGATCATACCCGACGCCGCGCATGCGGCCTGCATCGAAAAGCCGGAAAGCTTCCTCGCGGCGTTGACCTCCGCGGGCGGAATCCCACCTTAGGCGGCGGAGAGCGACCATGTTCACGGCGCTGTTCTTGCCCTTCGGGATCCTCGTGCTGATTGGCGCCGTCCGCCTGCTGTGCGGATGCTGGCGCAGCGGCCCGCAACCCGGCGGGGCGGCGCTGCGCTGGACGAGCCTGGGCATTCTCGCGGTGGGATCCGCGGCCAGCGTGTGGATCTACCGGACCGCCGCGCCCGACGCCGGCGCGATCGCCTATCGCCTCGAGAACGGCGTCATCACCCCCCTCTATCCCGGCGACTCAAAGCGCTACGACCGCGAATTGGAAACGCTGGGCGGACGCGCCCTGCTTTTGGCGGCCGATCTGTTGCGCTGGTGCCGCACGCGCGAACCCGCGTACTTCCTTTTCGGAGTGTCCCTGGCGGCATCCGCCGCCTGCCTGTCGCTCGGCCGCCTGCCGGACACCCCGCCGGGAGCGGACGGCGGACCGGACGGAGGCGCCGCGCCCCCGCCCGCCCTTCCCCCGCCATCCGGAACCCGCCGGCGCTGGCGCCGGATCAGAGGTGCTGGCTCAAGAAGGTCTCGATCCGCTCCCACATCTCGACCTCGTTGTCGAGATGCCGCGGGCCGTGCCCCTCACCCGAGACAAACATCGTTTCGTGAGGCACGCCGTACTTGATCAGCGCCGAGACAAGCTCCCGGGATTGAGCGATCGGTACGTTGTGATCGTCCTCTCCGTGATAGACGAACACGGGGACCTTTATCTGGCTGACAAAGTTGATCGGCGACATCGCCGTCAGCCGGGTCCGGTCCCCCTTGGGATCCCCGAGGTGGCGCTTGAGCGCCACGTACTGCGGGCTGTCGAACTGGTTCCATTTCGCGTCCTTGACCATCTGGGTCCAGTTGAAGACTCCGGCGATCGTCACGGCGCAGCGGTACAGCGAGGGCTCGTGGGCCACGCCCGAGACGGCCAGGAACCCGCCGAATGAGCCGCCGACGATCGCCACGCGCTTCGGATCGACCAGGCCCGTCGCCAGCATCGCCCGGGCCGCATCGGTGACGTCGTCGCTCATCTTGGCGAAGTCCCACCGGTCGGCATCCGGAGCGCGCCACTCGTAGCCGACCGAGTTGCGATAATTGGGCTGGAGCACCGCGTAGCCGCGGCTGGCGAGGAATTGCACATCGCCGTGAAACCCCCACGTGTCCCGGTAGAACGGGCCGCCGTGCGGATAGACGATGAGGGGAACGGGGTGGGCAGCGGAGGCTCCCGGGGGCAGCGTGAGGTACGCGTCGAGGGAAACGCCGTCCCGGGTCCGAAACCGGAGGATCCGCATCGGACTCATCCGCTGCGGATCGATCCACGGGGCCGACTTCTGGATCAGGCCCACCTGATGGTGCGCCAGGTCGATGCTGTAATACCAGGGCGGCTGGCGGTCGGAGTACACGGACACCAGGATCACGGAGGCGCGGGCGTCCGTTTCCACGATCCGAACCCGGCGCCCGGAAAAGAACGCCTCCAGCATCTTTTGCAGCCGCCGGTATCCCTCGCTGAACCAGACTTGGGTGGGAACCTCGCGGTCATAGACGGCGCCGACGATCCGGTGCGATGCGGCGTCGCGATACAGCGTGCCGTCAAAATCGTATTGGTCGTCCTGGATGAGCACGTCCCCCAGCGCCCCCGTCGCGGCGTCCATGAAGCGCAGGGCGCGCGGCTGGCCCGGCGTGCGCGGCCCCAGGACCACGAGCTGACCGGGATCGTCCCCCGGACCGAGGATTTCCACCCGGTCGAGATCGATGGGACAGGGAATCCAGGCTCCGTCGCTGAACCGGAAAACGTGGGCGATGCCGCTTTCATCGGCGTTGACTCCAATCGCCAGGCGGCCTTCGCGGTCGGCCAGATACCCCGCGGCGACGCCCGGCACAGGAGGGTACCGCCGGTAGATATGCTCGTCGTTGTTCTGCACGACCTTCACCGCCGTCGTCCAGTCGTTGCCCGCCTGGTCGGGATTCACGATTCCGACGCTGGCCGGCCGTAGCGCTTCCCCGCTGACCACGGGACCCTGCCGGTTAAAGATCCGGTCGCCCGTGTTGATGAGTTCGGCGCTGAGCCAATAGAGCGGATGCGCCCGATCGGCGAGCGGCACCCACAAGTTGACGGAACCGCAGAACTGGAAAATCGGATACGCTTCCTGGACGTCGCCGACCATGGCGACCATGGTCGCAAAATTGAAGTACTTCTCCGAAGTCAGGCCGAATTCCACGTGACGGTCATCCAACCATTGGGGGTTGGCGACATCCAAGTCTCCGTAGGCGTTGGCCACTTCGGCCCGACGATGGGCAATGTCCCAGATCAGCAATTCCGTCTTGTCCTCGCGCGAGATCAGCGCCGCGATATGCGTTCCGGCCTCGTTGATCCGCGGATCCCATAGCTGCGCCGGCCGGAAGAAATCCTGGACCGGAATCGGCTGGCTGGACGGCACGGGCTCCGTGCGGCCCAGATCGATCTTTTCGGCCTGCAGGGAGGCGGCGAGCAGGACGGCGGAAGCCAGGGCCAGGCGGATCATCATGGAAGCGTCCGCCCAAGCTGACGATCTCGCTACAATGGGTCAATCCACACCCGCCGCGAAATATCCTGTAACTTCGGCGCCGCGCCGGGGGTATTATCACCATGAAACTTGCCACCCTCTTCTGCGCTCTGGCCGCAAGCGCCGCGGCGGCCGTGACTCCCCCCTCCCCCGTCTATGTGGTCCATCCCATCAACCTGCCCCGCGATTATCAGGGGGTGACCGTTCGCATCGCGCTGACGGTCGATGCGGAGGGCGTTCCCCATGACATCGCGGCCGCCCAGCCGCTGCCCCGCTCCCTCACCGCCCAGCTCTTTCCCGCCCTCGCCGCCTGGCGCTTCAGCCCCGGCCGCGTCAACGGGGTCCCGCGGTCGACTCGCGTCATCCTGCCCTTGTGCCTCGTGCCCGGGCGCACCCAGCCCACTTTCCTGCCCGATCCCTCGACGCTTCTGGCCGCGGAATCCCCGGCCGCGAACGTCACGGGGGGCCGCTAATCCGGATACCGAATGAAAGCGCCTGAGGATCGACTAAGCGCCGCGCCGCCCGGTGATCGCCCGGCGTGGCCCCTCGAGATGGAGGCGATTCTCTTGCCCGATTGGGGTTAAGCACGTGCCGGACCTTCCTCCCCTCAATCTCGCCTCGTACCGCGCCCAGATGGCCCTGCGCCGCCTGGCCGAAAGGCTGCGCGGCGCGCGCCGGCGCCGCGGGCTTACCCAGCACGAGGCCGCGCTCCTGGCCGGCATCCGGCTGGCGTCCTACCGCCGGCTGGAACGGGCCGACGGCGCGGTGCCGGCCCGGGACCTGGTCCGGGCCCTCTCGCTGCTCACTCCGGCCGACGACGCCTTGGCGGAAACCTGGCGGGACCTCGTGAACTTCCCGCCGCACGCGGCCGAGGCCAAACGGCTTTAGGCTCGATACCCTCCCCGCCGATGGGTTCATTCTGGGGGAATGTTGCCGGGCCGCGCGATCTTCCTGAGCTACGCCTCGCAAGACGCGGAGGCGGCCCACCGCCTCTGCGCCGCGCTCCGGGCCGCGGGGCTGGAGGTGTGGTTCGACCAAAACGAGCTCCGCGGCGGCGACGCCTGGGACCAGAAGATCCGCCGGCAGATCCGCGAATGCAGCCTGTTCCTGCCGCTCATTTCGGCTGCGACCGAGTCCCGGGCCGAGGGCTACTTCCGCCTCGAATGGCACTTGGCGGAGCAGCGCTCCTTTCTCATCTCCAACGACCAGCCCTTCATCGTGCCGGTGGTGATCGATGGCACGGCCGAGCCGGGCACGCGGGTTCCGGAGCGCTTTCGCGAGCGCCAGTGGATCCGCATGCCGGGCGGCGCAGCCACGGCTGAGTTTGCCGCCCGCATCGCGCACTTGCTCGGCGCGGGCGCGCCGGACCGCCCTGCTTCCGCCTCCCTCCCCGCGGCCCGGCCCGCCGCCCCCGCCGCCGACAAGACGGTGGCCGTCCTGCCCTTCATCAACCTCAGCGGAGACAAGGAGAACGAATACTTTTCCGACGGGGTCAGCGACGAGCTACTGACCGTCCTGCAGAAGATCCCGGGGCTGAGGGTGGCCGCGCGCACCTCCGCCTTCTCGTTCAAGGCCACGTCGGCCACCGCCCAGCAGATCGGCCAGGCGCTGGGCTCGGCGCACCTCGTGGAAGGCAGCGTCCAGCGGGCCGGCGCCCGCGTCAAGATCTCGGCCCGGCTCAGCCGCTCAGCCACCGGCGAAACCATCTGGTCGCGCAGCTTCACCCGCGACATGACCGACGTCTTCGCCGTCCAGGAGGAGATCGCCGTCGCCATCGTGGACGAGCTGCGCGGACACCTGGCCGGCTCGGCTTCCGAGGCCACGGCCCTGGTGGCCGAAGCGGTCAAGGGCGGCACCCGCAACGCTCAGGCTTACCAGGAGTACCTGGCCGGGCGGCACTTCCTCAGCCTGATGGGCGACGACGTCGTTCGCCAAGCGATCGACCGGTTCCGCCGGGCGACGGAAATCGATCCTCAGTTCGCCCAAGCTTGGGCCCTGCTCTCCCAGGCGCACACTTGGATGGCGGGCTACGCCGGAGGCACGCAGGAAACTCTGTCCGGCCATATCCGCGAAGCCCGCGCCGCCTGCGAGCGGGCGTTCCGCCTCGAGCCCGCTCTCGTCGAGGGGCTCATCGCGCGCTACAGCCTGGAATACAGTTTCGATTTCGCCTGGCAAAACGCCGCGGCCACCATCGCCCGCGCCCTGGAGCTCGCCCCCAATGATCCGGCGGTGCTGATCGGCGCCTCCCGCATCCAGGTGGTCCTGGGCGACGTCGCCGCGTCCGAGCGGCTTGCGGCCCGCGCCGTCGAGGTCGACCCCCTGAACGCGCAATCCCGGGTCGCCCACGCGCTGGCGCTGCTGCACGTCCGCCGCCCGGAGGAGGCCCAGCGGGAAATGGCGGAGGCTTCCCGCATCAGCCCCTCCATGTCCTTCGCGCGCTCCGGCATCGCCATGTGCCTCGTCATTCAGGGACGGTACGCCGAGGCGGAAGCGCAGGTGCGGGACGCGCGCGAGCACTGGAGCGTCCTGTGGGTGCGCCATCTGGCGCTGGTCGGGCAGGAGAAGCGGGAGGCGGCGGAGGCGGAGATGGACAAGCTCATTCGCGCCCACGCCGAATCGGCCGCGATCCAGATCGCGTCGTGCTACGCGTTCGCCGGCGACGCCGACCGGGCCTTCGACTGGCTGGAGCGTGCGCGCCGCCAGCGGGACCCGGGACTGGGAGCCATGCTCCGGACGACGCTGATGCGGCCCCTATACGGGGACCCGCGCTGGCGCGGGTTTTGCGAGTCGATCGGGATGGGAGTGGTTACGGCGCCGGAGGCGGGGTGACGCGGCTGCGGGCGTTCGCTGATACCAATTACGGCGTTGTTCATCATCGAGCGGAGCGGGGCCTGGAGGCGAAGCCAACCGAAGTCGTGAGCTGAACCGGCTTCGCGCGTTGCGCTACGCCGCTTTCCGTGTTGTTCATCACCGCGCGGAGCGGCACCCGGAGGCGAAGCCAAACGAAGTCGTGAGCTGACCCGGCTTCGCGCGTTGCGCTACGCCGGGGCGCTTTCGCATTGCGAAAGCGCGCAGCCTGCGGGAGCAATGCGCTGCCCGCAGGCTGGACCCAAACCGAATCGGCAGTTGTGACTCAGCCGCCGATCAAAGTCTGCCAGTGGCGGTCCTTGGCCTGGCTGGCCACCTTCAGGGCGCCGCGGGCCACGTAATCCTTGTAGTTTTCACCCAGGACACTGACGCGCACGTTCTCGAAGCCTTCCTCGAGCAGCTTGGTCTGCAGCGCGACGCCGAAGCCCTTGATCAGGCTGCCGCCGCCCGTGACGATCACGTTCTGAAGCAGCTCGTTCACGCTGTCCGGATCGGCGCGCGTGATGAGTTCGCGCGTCATCTCGAACACCTTGCTGAGGAGGGCTTCGCAGCCGGCGCCCACCTGGCGGGTGACGTCCAGCTTGACCGGCTTGCCGCCGACCATGACGGTCGCGATCGCCGGGGTGGTCGCGTCCTCCGCGAGGACGAACGAAAACTTCTCCTTGATCTCGCGGACGCGGGCGAGGGTCAGGCCGCAGTCCGGATAGGTCGCCAGGATGCCGTCGAGGATGATCTGGTCGACCGCGTCGCCCGCGAAGGGCGCGCTGAGCTGGTCGTCGACCGTGGGATAGTGGCCCTGGACCAGGCACACATCCGTCGAGCCGGCGCCGATGTCGATGTAGAGGGAATTGAGGACCGGATCCTTGTAGTCGGCGTCGCTCAGGCGGGACTCGTCGCGGAAGCCGAGGGCCGCCAGGAAGGGCTCCGGCACGAAGAGGACCTTGTCGAACACGCCCTGGACGGCCGTGCGGGCGTTCTCGCGGGCGGTCAGGTCGGAGCTGGCGGGCATGCCGATGACGGCCCGCACTTCCGTCGCCCCGGCGGGGAGGCGGCTGCGCAGGTGCTGCGCGAACAGGGTCGCGGTGGGCAGGTCATGGATCACGCCGCCCTGCAGCGGACGAACCGCGTTCACGTGCAGCTTGTACTTCAGGGCCTCGCGGCCGAAAAGCAGCGTCGCATTGTTCGGGATCACGCCTTCGAGGACGTTCTCCGGCACATAGCCGACGACGGTGGGAATCTGTTCGGTGAGGCGGGCCGACGCGTCGCCCTGGCTCTTGGCCATGAGGCTGGACGTGTTGGTTCCCCAGTCGAGGCCGACGAGCAGGGTCGTGCTCGCCGCGCTCGTGATGTCATTGCTCTTGATGGTGACGGTGGCGTTCGCCTTGTCGGCGGACTTGAGGGCGGTGGTTTTCACTGTGATGCGTTTGCGATTCGGATTTTGGTTATGGGTTGCCTAAGCGGTGAGGACGGCGGGGGAAGATTCTTCCTCCGTCAAAAGGGGGATCAGGGCGGGCGCGGCGACGCGCATCGGCAATATGGCCTCGTTGCGGGTCTCGACTTCGGCTTCCGCCAGCGCATCGAGCATCCCGGAGACATCGGCAATGGCCACGCGCTGCCGCAGCCGAACCGGCCCGGTCTCCGTCCGCAGCCGCGGAGTGGCCCGAGCCGAAGAAAAGTCAGAAGCCGAGCCCCGCCCCGGCGAAGCTTCGCGCAGCCGGGAGCAGATCTCCTCCACGATCAGCCGCCGATGAATGAATCCCATCTCGACGCCTTCCTGCACGCGCCGGAACAAGTCGCGCAGACTCTGCTTGCACACCTCGGCAGACAGGCCGCACCGGCTGGACCAGCTGCGGATCAATTCCGGCAGCCGCTCGTGCAGCAGCACCGAAACCTCCCGCTCCCGGCCCTCCTTGCGCAGGATGCACGCCTCGATCGTCCCGCGGACGATCTCGTCCCAAAGGTAGTGATGCTGGGTGGGGGCGGCAGAAATGGATGGCATAGGAATAAGCGCCGGCTCAGGTAGCAGTCCCTATGCCATTCCCTCTTATCGTT
>DASRSH010000301.1:0-3783 GCA_035656575.1 Opitutaceae bacterium | reverse complement strand
GCAGGGATGTATGATCTAATGGCTAAAGATTATAGTTCTCACATTACCCGAGGGGTATTTATGAGTGTATGTGATTCCGCCGGCTTTCAAATTGACAATCCCGTTCTAGGGACGAAAGAAGATTATGGTGCCATTTCGTTTATACCGATACGTTGCCTGGTGATTAGGCGCAACGGGCACATGGATCATATTGATAATGTCTTATTTTTTAGACATACCGACCGGGGATGGCGTCTAATTAACTTTCCTTTTCTTCAGCCGGAGCTTTCTTCATTTCTCGCCGTCCCCGAATGGTTTATACACGGGTAGAGACCGACAGCGGCTAAATAATCTGGAAGAAATGCCCCAAACAATGGCTTTGCCGTTGCTAGCACTCCCTCGGAGGCGACCGTAGCTCCCAATCTCACCGGTCAGATCACAAGTACCTCCTGCGGAGTCGCACCGGGCGGTTGCGCCGGCGCAGGCCCGGGGCCATGAGCACGGCCGTCCCCTTCTTATCCGCCGTGGAAACGGCGCAGGTGCTCCGGGAGAACGAGGCGCTGCACCGGGAGAATCGCCTCTTGGAACTGGAGGTGCAAAAGCTCGAGCGGCAATTGTGGAGCCCCAGATCGGAGCGGTACGGGCCGGGCGATGAAAACCAGAGCCGGCTGTTTGAGGAGCCGGTCCCGACGCCGCCTCCTCCGGCTGAAGCCAAGATTAATTCCCGTGAGGGGAAGCAGCGCGGCGGCGCGCCCGAGGCTCCGAAGCCCCTGGAACCGTCGCTGCGGACTGCGGAAGATAACCTGATCCTGCCTTATCCTGACCGTCAGGACGCGATCCAGGCGCGCGCTTCCGCGGGGTCGCGGCCTTCGTCAAAGTCGATGAAGTCGAACATGGTCTCGATGGGTTTCCCCTCGAGGCCGTTCTCGGCGATGAGTTTTTTCATGCCCGCCGTGCGCTGGTCCCTCCAGCCGCGTTTGGCGCTGAAGCAATTGAAAATGTAGCATTCCTCGTCCGTGCGCCCCGGGCCGCGGGACTCGGCCCAGGCCAGGATTTCCTCGTCGGTGCCTCCGGCCAGCGTGCGGGCCGCCAGTTCGGCGTAGCGCACGCCCAGGAAGCGGCAGCAGCGGCCGTCGGCGTGGAGCATGTTGTCATCCCCGATATTCTTC
The DNA here is from genome assembly GCA_035656575.1 of Opitutaceae bacterium. Classification (GTDB taxonomy): domain Bacteria; phylum Verrucomicrobiota; class Verrucomicrobiia; order Opitutales; family Opitutaceae; genus Palsa-1447. The sequence goes on along the minus strand of DASRSH010000301.1, from coordinate 2,635 downwards.
ACGTAGTCGGCCGGCAGCTTGCCCGCGGCGTGCAGGCGGATCTTGTCCAGCATCCGGCCGAAATAGATCAAGCGCCCCACGCGCGCATAGGGGCTGCGGAGCCCAGGAACATGTGCCATGGCGGCAGGTTGGCGGCCCGGGGCGCGGAATCCAAGCCGGCAATCCGAACGGGCCGGTGGAAATTTTCCTTCGAGCGGTTAAAGTGGATGATGGTGAGATGGATGCTTTGGGCGGCGATCGCCGCCGTTGCCGGTGGGTGCATGGCCGTCGGCGACACGTTCGAACCTACGCGCCTCCTGCGGTTTCCTGCGACCAACGGCCGGGAGGTGGTTTTCTCTTATGCGGGTCAGCTCTACACGGTCCCAGCGGCGGGAGGCGTCGCCCGGCGCCTGACCAATAGTCCCGGGTATGCGATCTTTCCTCATTTTTCGCCGGACGGGAGCCAGATCGCGTTCTCGGCCCAATATGACGGAAACACGGAAGTGTATGTGATGCCCGCCGAGGGCGGAACGCCCCGCCGGCTGACCTACACGGCCACGATCGACCGGGACGACCTGGCGGACCGGATGGGGCCCAACAACATCGTCCTGGGTTGGAGCCGCCGCGCCTTCGGGACGCCCGGCGAGCCCGCCGTCATCTTCCGCAGCCGCATGCACGCGCGGTTTGACTTTGATGGCGCGCTGTACGCCGCGCCTTTCGATGGGGATATTCCCCAGCGGCTCCCCGTCCCCATGGGCGGATTCCTGTCGTTTTCGCCGGATGAGTCCCGGATGGCCTACAACCAGGTCTTTCGGGAATTCCGAACCTGGAAGGACTATCGCGGCGGCTTGGCGGACGACATCTGGATTCTGGACTTCAAGACGGGCCACATCGAAGACATCTCGAATAATCCGGCCGTGGACGACATTCCCATGTGGGGACCGGACAACCGCATCTATTACCTCTCCGACCGGGACGGCCGCTCGAACCTGTTCGCCTACGACCTGGGCACCAAGGCCACGCGGCAGCTCACGCATTTTCGGGACTTCGACATCGAGTTCCCGACCCTCGGGCCGGGCGCCATCGTATTCCAGGAGGCGGGCTATATCTGGCGCTACGATCTCAAGGCCGGCGATGCGCGGGTCATTCCGATCGCCGTCCGCGAGGACAACGCTGGCGCGCATGGCGGGGTGATTCCCGTGGCCAAATGGATCACGGAGGTGCGGCCGGCCCCGGATGGCCGGCGCGCGGTGGTCGTGGCGCGGGGCGACGTGTTCACCGTTCCGGCCAAGCACGGGCTGATCCGGGATCTCACCCGCACCTCGGACGCGCAGGAGCGCGCGGCCTCGTGGTCACCCGACGGCAAGTGGATCGCCTACCTCTCCGACGCGGCCGGCGAGGACGACCTTTACGTCCGGCCCGAAGCGGGCGGGCCCGCCCGGCGGCTCACCCAGGAAGGAACGGCGTTTCCCTTCGCGCCCGTCTGGTCGCCCGATAGCCGGCGGCTCTTGTGGGCCGACAGCGACCACCGGCTGCGCTACGTGGACCTCGCGAGCCGCCAGGTGACGGACGTGGCGCGGGACGACCTCGGAGACCTTTTCCAATACTGCTGGTCCCGCGATTCCCAGTGGATCGCCTTTACCCGCCCGCTGAAAAACGACCGCTCCCGCATCGATCTCTATTCCCTCGCGAACGGGCAGATCCATCCGGCGACGGACCCGATGTACAGCGCCGGGAACCCCGCGTTCAGCGACGACGGGCGGTACCTGCTTTTTGTGTCCGAGCGCGACTTTGCGCCGCTGTACAGCGACATCGAGTGGAACCACGTCTTTGTGAACCTGCAGCGCGTCTATCTGGCGCCCTTGTCCCGCCGGGCTCCCTCCCCCCTGGCTCCCCAGGATGACGAGGAGGGCCAGGCGGCGGACCATGCCGGCCCGGACCACGCTCCGGCGCGCGTCGACCCGGAGGGTCTGCCCGGGCGCGCGATCGGGCTCCCCATCGCCCCGGCGCACTACCGGTCGCTGCGCATGGTCGGGGACCAGATCTATTACCTGCGCACGGTGGCCGAGCCCCTGGGCGGAGAGCCGCGCCCGGAGGCGGGCACGCTGGCGGTGTTCGACCTCAAGACGCGCAAGGAGACGGAGCTGGGGCGCTGCGACCGTTTCGAGATCACCCACGACGGCAAGCGGATGCTGCTGAAGATCGGCAAGGACTACGGTTTCGTGGACCTGCCGGCCGCCAAGCTGGAGCTCAAGGACAAGCTGAACTTCGACGGCCTGACGCTCGCCCTCAACCGGCCGCAGGAATGGCGCGAGATGTATTGGGAGGCCTGGCGCCAGATGCGGGACTTCTTCTTCGATCCCGGCATGGGCGGGATCGACTGGCCCCGGCAGGGGGCGAAGTACGCCGCGCTGCTTCCGTATGTGGACACGCGATACGACCTCAGCTACCTGCTCGGCGAGCTGGTGGGCGAGCTGCACAACAGCCACACCTATGTCGAGGGCGGGGACCTGCCGGCGGCGCCGAAGGTGCCGATGGGCCTGCTGGGCGCGGAAGTGTCGCGCGATCCGGTTTCGCGGGCGTACCGCATCGACCGGATCCTGCCCGGTTCGGACTGGGATCCGGACCTGCGCTCACCCCTGACCCAGCTCGGACT
>DASRSH010000300.1:0-5103 GCA_035656575.1 Opitutaceae bacterium | reverse complement strand
ACATTCCCATCCACTTCCCCGACAAGGTGACCGTCGACGACGTGGCGCCCCTGCGCCCGGACCTCATCCTGTCGGTCTATTACCGCAGCATGATCGGCACGAAGGTGCTGGCCCTGGCGCGGCTGGGGGCGTTCAACCTGCATGGATCGCTGCTCCCGCGCTACCGGGGGCGGGCCCCCATCAACTGGGCGGTCCTGCACGGCGAGCCGCGCATCGGGATGACCCTGCACCGGATGGTCAAGGCCCCCGACGCGGGCGCGATCGTCGACCAGGAGGGCGTCGATCTGGATCCCCGGGACACGGCCGAACAGGCCTTCCGCAAGGTGCTGCCCTGCGCGCGCCGGGTGCTCGCCCGGCAGATCGATGCGCTGCTGGCCGGCACCGCCCGGGAAACGCTCCAGGACGAGGCGCAGGCGACCTATTTTGGCGGCCGCACGCCCGAGGACGGCCGGATCGACTGGACGAAAACCTCGCGGGAGATCTTCAACCTCATCCGGGCGGTGACGGACCCCTATCCTGGAGCCTTCACCGACATCGGCGGCTCCCGCCTCATGGTGTGGTGGGCTGAAGAGCGGAGCCCGTCTTCGGGCGCGCGCCCCGCCGAGGCGGCGGCCCCCGGCACCGTCATCTCCTCCGATCCCCTCGTGGTTGCCACCGCCGACGGCGCCCTGGAGCTCACCCGCACCGAGTGGCGCGGCCCCGCCGTGAAGCTTGCCCCGGGACAGGCGTTGTAGTGGGATCGGGGGCGGCCATGCCCCTCAAAGTCCTCATCCTCGGCGCCAACGGATTCATCGGCAGTTCGCTCACGCACGCGATCCTGCAGCAGAAGGATTGGGAGGTTTATGGCATGGACATCGGCGACCACAAGCTGGGGGAGTCGCTGGGCCACCCCCGGTTCAAGTTCGTCGAGGGGGACGTGATGATCTCGCGCGAGTGGATCGAATACCACGTCAAGAAGTGCGACGCCATCCTGCCGCTGGTCGCGATCGCCAATCCCGCCCAGTACGTCAAGGACCCGCTGCGGGTCTTCGAACTGGACTTCGAATCGAACCTCGCGGTGGTGCGCCAATGCGCCAAGTACCGCAAGCGGATCATCTTTCCCTCCACTTCCGAGGTCTACGGCATGTGCCCGGACGACGAACTGAACGAGGAGACCAGCACGATGGTCTACGGCCCGATCGAGAAGCAGCGCTGGATCTACGCCTGCTCGAAGCAGCTGCTCGACCGGGTGATCTACGCCTACGGGGTGCGCGACGGGGTCGATTACACGCTGTTCCGGCCCTTCAACTGGATCGGACCCAAGCTGGACAACGTCCTCGAGCCCAAGGAAGGCAGCTCGCGGCTGTTCACGCAGTTCATCTCGAATGTGATCTTCAACAAGCCGATCCAGCTGGTGGACGGCGGCCGGCAGAGCCGCTCCTTCACCTACATCGACGACGGCGTGGATGCCCTGCTGCGCATCATCGAAAACAAGGGCGGCCGCGCCTCCCGCCAGATCTTCAACCTGGGCAACCCGGCCAACGACGTCAGCGTGGCCCGGCTGGCCAAGCTGATTATCGCTGCCTTCGCCAAGTATCCCGACTACCGCGAGCACGCCCGCAAGGCCCGGGTCGTCGTGGTTCCTTCGGACAAATACTTCGGCAAGTACTACCAGGACATCGCGCGCCGCGTCCCGTCGATCGCCAACGCCCGCCGCCTGCTGCGCTGGGCCCCCAAGGTCAACCTGCAGACCGCGATCCGCCGCACCCTCGACTACCACCTCTCCGCCGGCGCCCGCGAGTACCAGCTCGAGTGACCACCGCGGAAGCGGTAGCGCGTCCCAATAGTGGAAGCGGCGTCCCGCCGCTTCAGCCTATGATATTGTTAAGCGGCGGGACGCCGCTTCTACTCTAGCATGCGTCTCGCGCTGAAAGTGGATGTCGATACCGATCGCGGGACGGCGGTGGGGGTGCCGCAGCTGGTGGAGGATCTCAAGGCGGCGGGGGCGGCGGCGTGCTTTTTGTTTTCGCTTGGGCCGGACCAGACGGGGCGGGCGATCACGCGGGTGTTTCGGCCGGGCTTCCTGAAGAAGGTCGGCCGGACGAGCGTCGTGCAGATCTATGGGCTGCGGACGCTGCTCAATGGGACGGTGCTGCCCGCCCCGCACATCGGGCGCCGCCATGCGGACGTGCTGCGCGCGGTGCGCGATGCGGGCTTCGAGGTGGGCATCCATTGCTACAATCACTACCGCTGGCAGGACCACGTCCAGCGGATGACGCTGGAGGAAGTCCGGGCGGAATTCGGCCGGGCGCGGGCCGAGTTTCGGCGCATCTTCGGCAGCGAAGCCCGCACCGCGGGCGCGGCCGGGTGGCAAAGCAACGAGCGCTCGCGGGAAGTGTACGACGAGGCGGGCCTGCTTTATTCGAGCGACTCCCGCGGCTGGGCGCCCTTTTATCCGCGCATCGGCGGGAAGACTTTTCGCACCCTGGAAATCCCCAGCACGCTGCCCACCTTGGATGAGCTGATGGGCCGGCCGGAGTATCCCGACGCCCGGATCGTCCCCCACCTGGTTTCGCTGCTGCGCCCCGACGCCTTGAACGTCTTCACCCTCCACGCCGAAATCGAAGGCATGGGCCGGCGCGGCCTCTTTCGGGAATTCCTGGCCGCGGCGCGGCGCGCGGGCGCCGTCTTCTGCCGGCTCGACGCGGAGGCGGAGGCCCTGCGCTCCGCCGTCCCCTCGGCCGAGCAGACCCTGGCCGAAATCGACGGCCGCAGCGGCCGGGTGGCCGTTCAGGGCAGCTGATAGACTTCGATCAATCCGACGCCGGGCTGGCCATTGGCCGAACTCAGCTCGGCCGTGTAGTCCCCCGGCGGAAGCGTGAGCAGCACGGCGGAGTCGAGGCTGCCCGGCGGCAAGGCGAATGCGCCGACTGCGTTTTCCGCCTGTTCGATCTGCGGATCGCCGTTCCAACCGGAATTCGAGGCGAGCACGGTATCGGCGCCCTGCACCGTCGTGTGCACAGATAAGGCGCAGGCGGGCAGGGGCTGGCTGATCCCGAAGCCGCCCAGCGCCGGTCCGACCCCGCGGATGAGGACCGTGACATCGGCCGTGCCGCCGATGACAAAGCCGCCGTAAAGGTTGCCCGACCCCCCCGCGACATAGCCCCGGCCGGACAGGTTGCTCAGGGTCGAGGTGGCGGCATCGAATCCGGTCGACGCGTCATAGATTTCCGCGAGGGCGACGCCGGAATCGCCGCCATTGCCCGTCACGTTGATCGAATAGCTTCCGGCATCGAGGCTCGTGAGCAGCGCCGAGCTGAGACTGTCCGCCGCCAGCGGGAAGGCTCCCGTGGCCGTTTCGATGGCTTGGAGGTCCGCGGCCGCGATGACGCTCTCCCAACCGGCTTCATGCGCCAGCAGCGTGGCCGCGGCCGAGGTGGAATAGAGCTGCAGCAGCGGATCCGGCAGCGCGCCGGTGACTCCGAACTGCGCCAGTTCGGGGCCGACCGCCCGCAGCAGCACCGGCTTCGTCGCGGCGCCCGACCCCGCGGCAATGGTGAATCCCGCGATCAGCTGGTCGGCGCCCGGCTGGCTTTCGCCCCGCACGGATATATTCATCAGCCGCGCGGACTGCGCGGGGGCGACGGAGACCTGGGCCGTCGTTTCGGATTCGCCCGTCGCATCGCTCGCCACCAGCGTGTACTGGCCGGCAGCCGTCACCCCGGAGACCAGCAGCGACGATCCGGTCGCGCCCGGGATCGGCGCCCCGTTCAGCTCCCACTGATAGCTCACCGTTCCCGTCCCCGAAGCCGGCGCCGATAGATAGAGCGCGCTGCCGGAGGAAACGGTCAGCGGCGAAAGGGGAGTGGCGAACGTGGCCGTGCCGAGGACGGACAAGGCCGCGGGCGCGCTGGTCGCCGAGCCAATGTCATCGCTGACCACGACCGTGTAGCTGCCGGCCTGGGCGGGCTTCACCGCGGAGAGGACGAGGGTGGACGTCTGGCTGCCCGAAATTCCCGCGCCGTCGCTCAATGCCTGCCCGTTCGCATACCACTGGTAGGCAATCGGGCCGGTGCCGGTCGCGGCGGCGGAAAACGTCGCGGTGCTTTCGTAGGGCGCGGCGACCGCCGTCGGCTGGGTGGTCAGCGACGGCCCGATGACGGCAAGGCCGTTCGGGCCCGTCAGGCCCGTGATGAACGAGGCGTCGATCAGCGCTCCCGTGCCGGCATCGTAGACGCTCACCGCGGCGGGGGAGGATTCCGTGGTCAGGTACAGGCGATCTCCCGCCACCGCCAAGCCGAAGGCCGTGCCGGGCAAATCGGGGATCAGATGGGTGTTGACCGGCGCTCCCGTGACGGGGTCATAGGTCGACACCTCGAAGTCGAAGCCCTGGCCCGAGGCTTGGCTGACGTAGAGGAGGCCATTGGCCACCGCGACGGCGCAGGGCAAGTCCGATGCGATGAACGCCGGGTTCAAGGTGGCTCCCGTCGTCGCGTCGAAGGTGGCGACCGTGGCGCCGTTCCCGTTCGCCACGTACAGGACATTGCCCGCCACGGCGATGCTGTAGGGACTGTCGAGCCCGGTGACGAAATTGGCGGCGAGGAGCGCGCCGGTCGTGGCATCGTAAACATTGATGAAGCCCAGGTGGTCGGCGCTGCTGACCCCGGTGGGGCCGAGGTTGGAGACGTAGAGGCGGTTGTTGGCGACGGCGATGCCGAAGGGCCATTGCAGGCCCGCGCTGGCGAAGGAGGCGTTGACGAGCGCACCGCTGAGATCGTACTCAGCGACGACATTGGCGCTGCTGCAAGCGGCGTAGAGATGCGTCGGCGTCACGGCCAGATTCATGACGAAGGGCGGCACGGACCCCTGCGGGATGAAGAACGGATTGTAGCCGGTGCCCGAGTATTCGCCGATGATGTAGGCATTGGTGTTGGCCACAAAGAGCTGCGCGGAAGCGCGGACCCCGGTCAGCGCCAGGCCGAGGGCCGCCAGGCGCGCCCAGCGGGAGCCGAAACAGGTATTCGCCATCTGATGACGCTGCCAAGCCCCGGCGCGGCGCGTCAAGTCCGCGGCGCAAGAATAGTGTTAGCTTCGCAGGTCGATCCGGCGGAAAAGGGCGACGCC
>DASRSH010000299.1:0-11061 GCA_035656575.1 Opitutaceae bacterium | reverse complement strand
CATCACGGCTAAGCCCTTCAAGGTTGTCTAGGACAGTATGACACGTAATCCTTCTTGCATATGGCACGAAAGCCGCGGCTCGAAATGGCCGGAGCGCTGTACCACGTGTGCAACCGTGGTCACAGCCGCTCGGACCTTTTCGTCGGCCCCGATGACGCGCAGGTTTTCGTGGATTGCCTGTTTCAGGCCTGCCGGCGCATGCAGTGGAAGCTCCACGCCTTTTCGCTTCAGCCGAATCAGTACCATCTGGCCCTGGAAACGCCCCGGGGCAATCTGGTCGCGGGCGTGCATTGGCTGCAAAGCGCCTTTGGCAACCGCTTCAACCGCGCCCGCGGGGCCAGCGCCCGCGCCTTCCGCGGCCGCTACCAGGCGATCCTCGCGGAGCCGGGTCCCACCTGGGCCGGCGTCATCGACTTCATCCACCTGGGTCCTGTCCAGGCAAAGCTGATACCTTTCGAGCATCTGGCCCGCTTCCGCTGGTCCAGCTTCCGTTATTTCACGCGGACCGACCCGGACCAGCGCCCGCCGGTGATGAGCGCCGAGTGGATCGCGATCCGGGGCCTGACCGATACGCCGGAGGGCTGGAGGAAATACGGGGCCCATCTGGACGCCTTGCGCTCCGACCCCCCGCGCCTGCGGCAGATGTTCGCCACCTACGGCCGCGGCTGGGCCTATGGCAGCCCGGAATTCCGCCGCGGTCTGATGGAAAAGCTCAGCGCTTCCCGGGCGGGCGCCGGCTCGGGCTCGTCCATGGCCGAGGACAACCGGCGCGACTGGCACGTGCGGCTCGAGGCCGGCCTGCGCCAGCTCAGCCGCGAGCTGTCCGAAGCGCGCGACGCGCCGAAATCCGCCCCCTGGAAAATCGCCTTGGCGGCCTGGCTCAAGGGCAACACCAGCGTCTTCAACCGCTGGCTGAGCGAACAGCTCAACATGGGGCCGCCCGACGCCGTCAGCCGGTACGTCGGCGAATTGCGGTCGGGCAAGCGCCCGGCGGCGGAGCAGGACTATTCGCGGCTCAAGGGGGACGACGCGCCTTAGGTGAGCGGAGAGCCGCGCCGCCCCAAAGCTACGGCGCCAGCAGCCGGCGCAGGGTCTCGTCGACCAGCTTCGGGTTCGCGCGGCCCTTGGCGGCTTTCATGACCGGCCCCTTGAAGGCATTGAGCGCGCTTTCCTTGCCCGCCCGGTAATCGGCCGCCGCGCGGGGATCGCCCGCGATGGCGGCGCGGCACCACACCTCCAATTCCGCCGGAGGCTGATCGGCCCGCAGGCCCTTGCGCGCCACCACCGCTTCCGGCAGCTCGCCCGAAGCGAACATCTCGGCGAAGATCTCCCGTGCGGCTTGCTGCGTCAGCGTGCCGGCGTCGATCAGCCGGACGAGCCCCGCGATGTGGGCCGGCCGGATCTTCGAATCGGACAGGGCGCGGCGGGCGGCGCCCAATTCCCGCAGCAGGTCGTTCGCGATCCAGTTGCCCGCGGCCTGCGGCTTCCCGCTGGCCCGCGCCGCTTCCTCGAAGAAATCGCTGAGGGCGCGGTCCGGCACGAGCACGGAAGTCAGGGTGTACGGAATCGCGTACTCCGCCTGCAGACGCCGCTGCTTGTCGAACGGCAGTTCGGGACACGTGGCGCGAATGCGCTCCTGCCACGCCGCGTCGACCTTGACCGGCATCAGGTCCGGATCGGGGAAATACCGATAATCATGCGCCTGCTCCTTGGAGCGCAGCGACTGTGACAGGCCGGTCTGCCCGTCGTAATCGCGCGTCTCCTGCACGATCGTACCGCCGGCGCGGGCGACGGAGATCTGCCGCCGGATCTCGTGCGCGATGCCATCGCGCACGAAGGAGATCGAATTCAGGTTCTTGAGCTCCACCTTGGTGCCGAGCGCGGCCTGGCCCGCCGGCCGAATGGAGACGTTGGCGTCGCAGCGGAGCTGCCCCTTCTCCATGTCGCAGTCGGAGATCCCGCCGTAGATCATGATGGTCTTGAGCGCCGTCAGGTAGGCGAAGGCCTCGTCGGCGCTGCGCAGCGCGGGCTCGGAAACGATCTCCATCAGCGGCGTGCCGGCCCGGTTGAAGTCGATCAGCGAATCGGACGCGCCGTGGTTCAGCTTGCCCACATCCTCCTCAAGATGGATGCGGGTCAGCGGAATCCGCTTGTGCTCGCCCATGACATTGCGGGCCGGCCCCGGCAGCTCGATCTCGACCGCGCCGCCCCTGCACAGCGGCTGATCGTACTGGGAAATCTGATAGTTCTTCGGCGAGTCGGGGTAAAAGTAGTTCTTGCGGTCCCATTTGCAGACCGGGGCGATCTCGCAGCCCAGCAGCAGGCCGGCCCGGATGGTCTGCTCGATCGCGTGGCGATTGAGCACCGGCAGCACGCCCGGCAGGGCCAGCACGACCGGATCGGTCAGCGTGTTGGCCGGCGCCCCGTAGCCGGAGGCCACCCGGCTGAACATCTTGGACGCCGTCTTGACCTGGACATGCACCTCCAGGCCGATCACCGCTTCGAAGTCCGGCGCGCTCATGCGGGGACGCCGGCCGGCCGGCGGCGGTGCCAGTCGTGGGCCTGCTCGTAGGCGCGGGCGATCGCCAGCAGCTGCGCCTCCTGGAAGGCCGGGCCGATGATCTGCAGCCCGATGGGCAGGCCGTGCTCGCGGTCGAAGCCGCAGGGCAGGCTGATCGCCGGCAGGCCGGCGAGGTTCGCGCCGATCGTGTAGATGTCGTTCAGATACATTTCCAGCGGGGTGGCGGTGGCGCCGCGCGGAAAGGCCACGGTCGGAGAGGTGGGGGTGAGGATCGCGTCCACCTCGCGGTAGGCGCGCGTGAAGTCGTCGCGCATCAGCGTGCGGACCTTTTGCGCGCGCAGATAATACGCGTCGTAATAGCCGCTGCTGAGCACGTACGTCCCGAGGATGATGCGGCGCTTCACCTCGTCGCCGAAGCCTTCGGCGCGCGAGCGGAAGTAAAGCTCGAGCACGCTGGCAGGGTCGGACGCGCGATGCCCGTAGCGGACGCCGTCGTAGCGGGCGAGGTTGGACGAGCATTCCGCCGTCGCGATGATGTAATACACGCCGACGGCGTACTTGGTGTGCGGCAGCGACACCTCGCGGATCTCGCAGCCGATCCCGCGGTAGAAGTCGATCGCGCGGGAGACGGCGTCGCCGACCTCGCGGTTCAGGCCCGCGCTGAAGTATTCCTTGGCCACCCCGATCTTCCACGGACCGCGGCGGCGCGCCAGTTCGGCCCGGTAGTCGACCCGCGGGGCGTCGTACGAAGTCGAGTCAAGGGGGTCGTGGCCCGCGATGGCGCCGAGCAGGATCGCCGCGTCCTCCACCGTCCGCGCGAACGGCCCGATCTGGTCGAGGGACGAGGCGAAGGCGATGAGGCCGTAGCGCGAAACGAGCCCATAGGTGGGCTTCATGCCGACGATCCCGCAGAGGGCGGCGGGCTGGCGGATCGAGCCGCCGGTGTCCGAGCCCAGCGCGGCGATGACCTCTCCCGCCGCGACCGAAGCCGCGCTGCCGCCGGACGAGCCGCCGGGCACGCGCGTCAGATCCCAGGGGTTGCGGGTCTGCCACGGCCGGCCCTGGCGGCGCGAACCCGAATTCTCCGTGGACGAGCCCATGGCGAACTCGTCCAGATTTAGCCGGCCCCACAGCACCGCGCCCGCCCGCTTGAGGCGGGCCGAGGCCGTGGCGTCATAAGGGGAGACGAAGCCGGCCAGCATCCGGCTGGACGCGGTCAGCGGCTGGTCCTGCACCGCAATCACATCCTTGAGGCCGATCGGAATGCCGTCCAGCGGCCCCGCGGCGATGCCCCGGCGGCGCCGCTCATCCGACTCGCGCGCCTGCCCGAGCGCATATTCCGCGTCGTGGGAGTTGAACGCCTGCACCTGGTCGTCGATCGCCTCGGTCCGGGCGATCACCGCGCGCGCCAGTTCCTCCGCGGAAAACCGGCGCGCCGCCAGTCCGTCCGCCAGATCCGCGATCGAGCGGTAGTAGAGGGGCTCGGCCGTCATTCCACGACTTTGGGCACCGCGACCATGTTCTCGCGCTGCGCCGGCGCGTTGCGCAGGGCGGCGTCGACCGGCAGCCCCGGGGCGGCGACGTCCTCGGCCCACACGTTGAAGACCGGATAGGCGTGGGCGGTCGGCTCGACTCCGGAAACGTCCACCTCCTTGAGTTCGGCGATGTGCTTGAGCACGTCCCCCAGCTGCGCGGCGAATTTCCGCTTTTCCGCATCCGTCAGCGCCAGCCGCGCCAGCGTGGCCACGTGGTCAATGTCCAGCTCGCCCGGCGCGCTCATTTGCGGATGGTCGCGCCGGTTTTCTGGATGTCGTCCTGGATGCGGGCGAAGGCGGCGTTCACTTCGGCGTCGGTCAGCGTGCGATCGGACGCGCGGAAGACCAGGGAAAAGGCGAGGCTCTTCTTGGATTCGGGCAGGCCCTGGCCCTCGTACACGTCAAAGACCTCGACCTTTTCGACCGTGAAGGCGCTCCCCGCGGCCGCCCGCGCCGCCTGCAGAAGCTGCTTTTGCACGGCGCCCGCGGCCGCGGAGCGGTCCACGACCAGGGCCAGGTCGCGCAAGGCCGGCGGAAACAGGCTGAGCTCGCGGTAGCGGGGCCGCTCCGGCTCCGCCGCCAGCTTTTGCGGCAGGACGGCGAAGATGCCGGCATAGACCCGGCCGCTCACCCCCGCCGCGCGCACGCGGGCCAGGCTCAGCAGGCCGAATCGGGCGGACCATCCGTGCGCGATGTCGCCGGCCACGACCGCATGGCCCTCCTGCCATCCGGGCAGGTGCACGGCGGCGAGGCTGAGCGGCTGGCGGGCCAAGTCCACCCCGGCCAGCGCTGCCAGGGCGGTCGTGTGGGCCTTGGCCGTGTAAAAGTCGGGAGCGCCGCGGCGCAGCCAGGACCGCTCCGCGTCCTCGGGCAGGATGAAGGCGGCCGCCGTGCATTCGAGCACCGAGCCGTTGTGCTCGACGAAGATGCGCCCGGTCTCGGCGAGCGCCGCCGAGGGCACGCCGCGCGACTGGTTCAGCTTGAGCGTGTCCAGCAGTCCGGGAATCAGCGTCGGCCGCAGGTGGGAATTGTCCTCGACGAAAGGATTGGAGACGGCCAGCTCCTGCACGGCGGCGGCCGAAATCCAGGCGCCGATCTCCGCGGCCGGACGGAGGGTGAGGTTCACGCATTCGTGAAGATCATGGCCGACCAGATAGGCCATCGCCCGGCGGTTGAATTCCACCACCGGATCGTCCGGCGCGGCCAGGCCGGGCGCCACCACCGGGGCGGCGGGGATCTGATCGGTGCCGTGCAGGCGGAGCACCTCTTCCACCAAATCGATCGGCCGGTCCAGATCGTCGCGCCACGAGGGAATGGCGACGGTCAGCGACACGCCGCGCTCCAGCGGCACTTCGTGCTGGATCTTCAATTCGAGCGACTCGAGGGCGTCCTTGATCTCGGCGTCGGAGAGCGCGAAGCCGAGCCGGTCGTTGATGAAGGCGGTGGCGACCACGATCTCGCGCCGCCACGGCACGTCGCCGCCCGCCACGAAGCCCCCCCGGGCGATCTGCCCCCCGGCGGTCTGCACGATGAGGTCCAGGGCGCGCCGGACCGCCTCGAGGGTCAGATGCGGATCGACCCCGCGCTCGTAGCGGTAGGAGGAATCCGAGGCCAGGCCCAGGCGGCGCGACGTGGCCCGGACGGATTGCGGGCGGAAAATGGCGCCTTCGATGACGAGCTGGGTGGTGTCCTCGAGCACGCCCGATTGGGCGCCGCCCATGATCCCGGCAATCACGACCGGCCGCGCCTCGTCGGCGATGACGAGCATGGAGGGGGACAGGGTCCGCTCCTTGCCGTCCAAGGTGGTGATCTTTTCCCCGTCGCGGGCGTGGCGCACCACGATCCGGCTGCCGGCCAGCGAGCGCGCGTCGAAGGCGTGCAGCGGCTGGCCGTATTCCAGCATGACATAGTTGCCGACATCGACGACATTGTTGATCGGGCGGAGGCCGGCCGAGCGCAAACGGCTCTGCAGCCACTCGGGGCTGGGCCCGATCTTCACGCCGGTCACGACGTGCGCGGAATACAGCGGGCAGTCGTCGGGCGCCTGCACCGCGACGCCCTGCAGCACCGTGGGAGAAATCGGCTCGGCCTGGGGCGGAATGGCGGGCACGGCGGGATAGCGCAGGTCCAGCCCAAACCAGGCCGCCAGTTCGCGGGCGATGCCCAAATGGCAGAGGCAGTCCGGGCGGTTCGGCGTCACTTCGATGTCGAAGACCACGTCGCCCGCCGGCAGGACCGCGTTGATCGGCGCGCCCAGCTCCGGCCGCCCGGGGAGGATGAGCAGCCCGCTGTGGTCGTCGCCCATGCCCAGTTCCTTGGCCGAGCACATCATCCCGTCCGAAAGCTGCCCGCGAATCTTCGACTGCTTGATCTCGAAATTGCCGGGCAGGACCGCCCCGGGGAGCGCCACGGGGACGCGATCGCCCACGGCGTAGTTTTGCGCCCCGCACACGATGGTCTTCACCCCGCCGGCCGGCCCGATATCGACCTGGCAGACGGACAGCTTGTCCGCGTTGGGATGGCGGTCGCGCGCGCGCACCTCGCCCACGACGACATGGGCCAGGGCCGGGGCGCCCGTGCGCTCGATGCCTTCGACCTCGAACCCCAGAAACGTCACCGCGCGGGCAATCTCGTCCGGATCGGCGTCGAAGTCGGCGTAGTCCTTGAGCCAGTTGAGGGAGATCTTCACGCGAACTGTTTCAGGAAGCGCAGGTCGTTCTGGTAGAAATATCGGATGTCATCGATGCCGTAGAGGAGCATCGCCAGCCGCTCCAGCCCCATGCCAAAGGCATATCCGGTCCAGGCCGCAGGATCGTAGCCGACGGCGGCGAAGACGTCCGGATCGACCATCCCGCACCCCCCGATCTCGATCCAGTCCTTGCGCACCTTGGGCAAATGCGCCGCGCTCAGATCCACCTCGAAGCTCGGCTCGGTGTAGCCGAAATAATGCGGGCGGAACCGCGTCTTGGTGTTCGGCCCCAAGAGCGAGGTGAATATGTAGTCCAGGAGCGCTTTCAGGTCGCGCACCGTGACGTTGCGATCCACGTACAGGCACTCGATCTGGTGAAAATTGGCCGAATGGGTGGCGTCGGTCGTGTCGCGGCGATAGGCGCGGCCGGGCGACACGATCCGGATGGGGGGCGGCCCCTTGAGCATGGTCCGGATCTGCACCGACGAAGTGTGGGTGCGCAGCAGGTACTTCTCGCCCGGGACGCGGCGCGAGACGTTGCCGAACTTGGTCGAATCGGGAAAATAGAACGTGTCCGACGGCTCCCGCGCCGGGTGCCCGGGCGGGGTGTTCAGCGCGTCGAAGCAGTAAAACTCCGTTTCGACCTCGGGGCCGTCGGCCACCGCAAATCCGACCTTGCGCAGGATGCGGCACATCTCCTCGCGGATCTGCGTGAGCGGGTGGTACGAGCCCGGACCCTGTTCCGGAGCGGGCAGGGTGGGGTCGGGCCGGGGGCCGAGCTGGGCGGCGATCTCGGCGTCCTCGATGCGGCGCAGCGCCGAATCCAGGTCGCCCTGAAGCCGCGCCTTTGCCTCGTTGATCAGCCGGCCCATGGCGGGACGGTCCTCCTTGGGGACCGATCCCATCTGCTTCATGAGCAGGGTCAGCTCGCCGTGCGGGCCGACGAAACGCGCCTTGGCGGCCTCGAACTCGGGGCGGGTGTGGACCGCCGCCAGTTCAATGCCGGCCTTGGCGAGAAGGGTTTCGAGTTGGGCTTGCAAGAGGGGGGTGTGGAAGCGGCGTCCCCGCCGCCCCCGGGCCCGGAAGGAAGCGGCGCAGGCGCCGCTTCCCGCTTATTTCTTGCTCGCGGCCGCCTTGTCGGAAAGCGCCGCCTGCGCGGCCTTGACCAAGGTGTTGAAGGCGGCCTCGTCGCGGACCGCCAGATCGGACAGGACCTTGCGGTCCAAGGCGATGCCGGCGGCCTTCAGCCCTTCGATGAAGCGGCTGTAGCTGATGCCCGCCCCGCGGCAGGCCGCGTTGAGGCGAACGATCCACAGCCCGCGGAATTCGGCCTTTTTCTTGCGCCGGTCGCGGTAGGCGTACTGCCAGGCGTGCTGGACCGCTTCCTTGGCGTAGCGGAACAGCTTGGACTTGTTGCCGAAGTAGCCCTTGGCGTACTTCAGCGTTTTCTTGCGGCGCTTGCGCGACGCGGGGGAGTTGGTTGCACGAGCCATGTTGTATTTTCCTTTGGATGTTGGCGCCGGCGGGCCGGCTTTATGATTTCACCCGCCTGGCGCAGTTGAGGGATCCCGGGCGGCGTTAGAGGCCGAACGGCAGGCACCGCTTGAGCGGCTCCGCGTGACCTTCCGCGACCAGCTTGTCCCGGGAAGCACGGCGCTTTTGCTTGGTGCTCTTCGAGGCCAGCAGATGGCGGAAGCCGGGCGTGCGGCGCACCAGCTTGCCCCGGGCGGTCAGCTTGAAGCGCTTGGCAACGGACTTCTTGGTCTTTTGCATGTGGAGAAGGGGTTCAAAACACCAGGCCCTTTTCCAATGGCAAGACCAAACGGTTTTCTTGACACCGCCCGCCGGTTTGAAAGGTTAAAACGCTTCGGGTTTTGGCTTCCTAGCTCAATGGTAGAGCAGCTGACTCTTAATCAGTAGGTTCGGGGTTCGAGTCCCCGGGGAGCCACCATCCGCGTTCTTTCTTTTTCTGCCGGCGTAGCTCAATGGCAGAGCACCTGTTTTGTAAACAGGTGGTTGCAGGTTCGACTCCCGTCGCCGGCTCCACTTGGTTCCTTTTCCACTGCCTGGTGGTGTAATGGTAGCACAGCAGATTCTGACTCTGCTTGTCTAGGTTCGACTCCTAGCCGGGCAGCCAGTGCGAGAAGGAACTGTTATTCCGCATCGCGTACTCTCAAATTCCTCCCCACACACAGCTCAGGTTTGCGTAATCTGGCTTCCCTTTTATTTTTTTTCTGATCCTGTCGGGCGCTTGGCCCCTTTGATTGAACGTCCGGCATAGCTCCTGCATCAGACGGCAAGGCGCAACCCGATCCCGTCATCCGCTTTTTCCCTATGATTACCTCCCTCCCGCTAGCCTTCCTTATCGGCGATCAGACTCCGATGGAGCTGTTTTCCAACGGCGGTCCCATCATGTGGCCGATTTTGCTCCTCTCGTTCGTGGCAGTGACCGTCATTGTTGAGCGCCTGCTTTTCATTTTCCGCGAGAACGGCCGCCGCGAGCCCGAGGTGGTTGAGAAGATGATCGAGAGCGTCGAAAAGGGCGATCTCGATGGCGCTCTCGCCGTCGGCCGCAAGAGCAGCGACACCGTGGCGCGGATCCTCGTCTACAGCCTCTCGCACCGCGAATACTCGCTCTCCAACGCCTTTATCCGTTCGTCGAGCCAGGAACTGGCCCGCTACAACCAGGGCATGGCGACGCTCGATACCTGCATCACGGCGGCCCCCCTCCTGGGACTGCTGGGCACGGTGACCGGCATGATGAAGACCTTCGGCGCGCTGAACGGCGGCATCGCCTCGGGCATGGGCCTGATCACGGGCGGCGTCGCCGAGGCGCTCATCGCCACCTGCTGCGGCTTGTGCATCGCCATCTGCTGCCTCATTCCCTATAACTACCTGAACGCCCGCACCGAGCAGGAAAAGCTCGAGATTGCCGACGCGTCCCACGCGCTGGAGATCTTCACCCGCAAGTCCGAGGGCATCGGCCACTAATCCCCCTATCCTATGGCCGGTGGCGGCAGTTCACGTGGCAGCGGCGGGAAGAAAAAAGCCCGCATCGAGATCATCCCCCTGATCGATGTCATCTTCTTCCTGCTGGCGACATTCGTCCTGTTCACGTTGTCCCTGAACAAGCCCGTGGGCTTGCCGGTCACGCTGCCGGAGGCCGAGACGGGCATCCCCCGCGACCCGACCGGGGTTCCGACCGTGACCGTCCAGGTCGACGGCACCCCGGCGTGGGACCAGGAGCCCGTCACGCTGGGTGAGCTGATCAACCGCCTGCAGGCCTATCATCAGGGCCATCCGGAACCCGACGCCCACATCATCATCAACGGCGACGCGAATGCTCCGTGGAGCCAGGTCGTCTACGTCTTCGACCAGGCGCACCGCGCCGGAATCCCGAAGGTCTTCATCGAAACCCACGCCAAGAAGACCAACACCTAATCCCAGCGCGTTCTTATCATGGCCGGATCCAGCACCAAGCCGCCGGAAGAGGCGAAGAAGAAAGCCCGCATCGAGATCATCCCCCTGATCGATGTCATCTTCTTTCTCCTGGCGACCTTCGTTCTCTACACCCTTTCACTCGACCGCACCCTTTCGGTGCCGGTGACGCTCCCGCAGACCGCGACCAATCCCGGGCCTCCGGACCCGAACATGGTCACGTTGCAGATGTCGGCCGGAAACACCGCCTACTGGAAAGTCGGCACCGGAGCGGCCGAGCCCATTTTTCAGGCGGAAATCGAGGATCGGCTGAAGGCGTACAAAGCCCAGACCTCCGATCCCAAGGTGCTGGTGACCGCCGACTCCTCGGCCAAATTTGGCTCCACGGTCTTCGCTCTCGATATGGTCCGAAAAGTGGGAATCGATCAGGTCTCGATCGAAACCATCACGACCCCAACCGGAAGATAATTCATGAGGAGAGATCTCGTCATCGGCGTCATCGTTTCGCTGCTCATTCACGGCGGCGTGGCGTATTTCGGCAACGTGCTGGCCCACCACAAGAAGGCCCGTCCGCCGGAGGACAACGAGCCCAAGATCCAGATCGTCGAAATGCCGCCGATTCCCCCCGAGGAGGAAGAGGTGCAGGATGACAACCAGCAGCAGGCGCAGCCGCAGCAGTTCGCCCCTCCCCAGCTGGCCGATTTGCCCACTATGGTGACGGACAACACCTTCGTGCAGCAGATCCAGCCGCCGCCGCCCGAGAATGTTCCGATCAACAAGAGCGCGACGATGCTGCCGCAGAACCTCGGCAATTTCGCCGCCGGCATCGGCCGCATATTCGACATCAGCCAGCTCGACCGCCAGCCCCAGCCCACGGT
>DASRSH010000298.1:0-12615 GCA_035656575.1 Opitutaceae bacterium | reverse complement strand
ATTCCGTCGGCCAGCCGCAGCACCCGCGAGCCGTAGGCGGCGTTCTCCGCCGAATGGGTGACCTGGATGATCGTGACCCCGTCGTCGCGGTTGAGCTGCTGAAACAAGGCCATGATCTCCCGCGCCTGGTCGGAATGCAGGTTGCCCGTGGGCTCGTCGGCCAGGATGAGCTCCGGCTTGGCCACCAGCGCGCGCGCGACGGCGACCAGTTGCTGCTGGCCGCCCGAAAGCTGGCTGGGAAAGAGGTCCTTCTTGCCCACGATATGGAAGCGGTCGAGCGTGTCGGCGACGATCGCCTGGCGCTCCGAGCGCGGGACGTTGCGGTACGAGAGCGGCATGTCCAGGTTCTCGGCTACGGTCAGGTCGTCCAGGAGGTGGTAGCTTTGGAAGACAAAGCCGATGTGCCGCTTCTGCAGGTCCAGCCGCTCCTTGGGGCCGGCCGCATGGACGGCGTGCCCGGCCAGGCGGTATTCGCCGGTCCAGCCCGAGTCGTGCAGGCCGAGAATGTGCAGGAGGGTCGACTTCCCCGAGCCGGAGGGCCCCATGATGGACAGGAATTCCCCGGGCGCGACGGCCAGGTCGATATAGCGGAGCGCGAAGTACGGCCCGCCCTTCAGCGGATACGACCGGCTCACCTTGCGCAGTTCAATCAGCGGATCCATGGACAAAGGAGCCGAGCAGCCCCGGTGCGGCGCCACCGTCGATCGGCCGTCCGGCCCGACACAACAACGGGCCGGCGGCGTTTCCGGACTTTGCACCGAGGGCTGCTCGGAAAGAAAAAATGGGGACGGTCCGCATGGCTCAGGGCTCCCGGAGGGCCGCGATCGGATCGATGCGCACCGCCCGCCACGCGGGCACGGCGCAGGCCAGGGCGGCCACCAGCGCGAGAAACGCGGACACTCCCGTCAAAATCCACGGATCGTACGCGCTGACTTGGTAGAGCAGCCCGGAAACAAGCCGCCCCAGCGCCAGCGCGGCGGCCAATCCGATCACCAGTCCGGTGAGCGCCAGGGCCATCCCCTGGCGCATCACCATCAGGAAGACCGCGCGGGGCGCGGCGCCGAGCGCCATGCGGATGCCGATTTCGGCCGTGCGCTGGGTGACCACGTAGGCGATGACGGTGTAGATGCCCATGCCCGCCAGCAGCAGCGAGAGGCCCGCAAACCCGCTGAGCAGATCCATCGCCAACTGCCGGCCGGCGACCGCCTGCGAGACCACGTCCGTCAGCGGCTCGAGGTCGGACACCGGCAGGTTGGAATCGACGGCGTGCACGGCCGCGGTGATTTCCGCGCGCAGGCTGCCCGCGGGCCGCGGCGTCCGCAGGATCAGATTGAAGAAGAAGGCACCCGCCTGCGCCGTCGGATAATACATCTGATCCGGCGCATCCTGGCCCAGGCCGAGCGAGCGCACGTCCCCGGCCACCCCGACGATTTCGCGGGGGGTGGAGAGGATGCCCGTGATCAGCCGCCGGCCGAGGGGATTTTCGTGCGGAAACATCCGGCGCGCCATCGCCTGGCTGATGATGACGACCTGGGGCGCATCGGCGCCGTCGCGCCAGGTGAAATCCCGCCCCGCGAGCAGCGGCACCCCCAGCGTTTGGAAATACCCCGGCGCCGCCGACGGCCGCAGGGCCAGAGGGCGGGCCTTCATTTCCGGTATCGGCCGTCCCTCCACGGCGTATGGCGCATAGGTGTCGTTGCCCGACAAGGGGACGTTGTCGATGCCGGAGACCGCGGCCACGCCCGGCAGGGCCCGCAGCTTGTCCATCACCTCCCGGTAGAATTGCGCCTGGCGTCCCGGCGTGGCGTAGGTTCCGGGAGGCAGCGTCACGTCGAACAGCACCGCGCCCCGCGGGTCGAAGCCGGCGTCCACCCGCTGCAGCAGCCGAAAGCTGTCCAGGAGCAGCGCGGCTCCGACCAGGAGCACGAGCGAGAGTGCGACCTCGGTGATCAGCAGGACGCTGCGCATCCTTCCCACGCTGTGCCCGCCCGTCGAACCGCGCACCGACTCCTTCAGGGCCTCGGAGGCGTCGGAGCGCGAGGCGTGCAGCGCGGGCACGACGCCCAGGACGATGCCGCTCGCGAGCGCCACCCCGATCGCAAAGGCGAGCACGGTGGTGTCCAGCGCGACGGACTGCAGGCGGGGGATGGCGTTGTTGGCCGCGTTCGCGACGTGCTCCAGAATGTCGATGCCCCACTCGGCGATGAGAAGCCCGAGGGCGCCGGCGATCAGCGAGGTGAGGACGCTTTCCGCCAGGAACTGCCGCACCAGCCGCCCCCGCGTCGCCCCCAGGGCGGTGCGGATCGCCACTTCCTTGCGCCGCCGGCTGAAGCGGGCCAGGAGGAGATTCGCCACGTTGGCGCAGGCGATCACGAGCACGAAGCCCACGGTCGCGACCAGCACCAGAAACATCGGCCGCTGATTGCCCACCAGGTCCTCCTGGAGCGGGACGCAAAACAGGCTGCCCGCGGCGTCGACCTTGGTCGGATCGTCGCGGCGGTAGCGGGCCGACAGGACATTCAAATCCTCGTCCGCCTGGGCCAGCGTGACTCCGTCCCGGAGCCGGCCGATGGCAAATAGGTAGCCCGATCCCTTGTCGATCACCTCGCGCGGCAGCCCCTCCTCGTCGAACACCCGCGGCAGAAATACCTGCGTCTGGTCATAGGGGGTGTCCATCGCGGCCGGCATGATGCCGACCACCGTCGTGGGCACGCCGTTGAGCGTCAGGCTCCGCCCCACCACGGAGGGGTCGCCCGCGAACGTCTGCCGCCAATAGGCGCAGCTGAGCATCGCCACCGCGGGACCACCCTCCCTGTCCTCCGCGGCGGTGAACGCCCGGCCGATGAACGGATGCAGGCCGAGGACGTCGGTGAAGTTGGCCGACACGCGCACCGCGATGAGCGGGGCGGGATCGCCTCGCCCCGTCAGCGTCACCGCCGTGTTGGCCGTGACAAGAATGTCCGTGAAGGCGCGCTGCCCGGCGCGGAGACTGAGATAGCGCGGATAGGAGATGGCCACCTCCCTCAATCCGCGATCCTTCATCGAATTGGCGACGCGGACCAGCCGGTCCGGCCGCGCAAAGCCCAAGGGCCGCAGGAACAGCCCGTCCACCGCGGAAAAGATCGCCGTGTTCGCGCCGATCCCGAGGGCGAGCGCCACGACCGCCAAGGCGGTGTAGCCCGGCGACTTCAGGAGCTGCCGCAGGGCCAGTTTGAAGTCCCGGATCATTCCGAGCGCAGGGCGATCATCGGAGGCACGCGCGTGGCCCGGTTGGCGGGGCCCAGGCAGGAGACGAGCGCCACCGCCGACAGGGTCGCGATGACCGTCCCGTAGATCACCGGGTCGCGGGGGCTGACGAAGGGCATGACCGAGGCGATCACGCTCGCGCCCAGCATCAGGACGAAGGCGACCGCGCAGCCCAGGCCGAGCGAGAGGCCGATGGCCAGCTGCAGGCCGCCCTGGCGCAGAACCATGCCGAAGATGTCCCCGGAGCGCGCCCCGAGAGCCATGCGGATGCCGAATTCGAGCGTCCGCTGCGTGACGGAAAACGTCATGACGCCGTAGAGGCCGGCCGCCGAGAGCAGCAGCGCGACCAGGCCGAAGGCCGAAAACATCGTCGCGACGACCTGCGACTGGCCGAGGATCGCCTGATGCAGCTGCAGGGGCGTCCCCAGGAAATAGAGCGGCAGGTTCGGGTCGGCGCGCTGCACGTCCGCCTGCAGCGCCTTGGCCAGGGCCTCCGCCGGGCCGCCGCGCGGTCGGACGACCACCGTCGCAAATTGCGGCGCCTGTCCGCCCAGGAGCGGCGTGTACACGCCTTCATCGAGGTACTGGCCCGTATTCTGCGGGAAAGGGCCGGCCATATGGACGTCCGGCACCACGCCGACAATCGTCCGCCAGACAAAGGAGATGCCCGGGGCGAAGAAGCGGAACTTCCGCCCGATGGGGTCCTCCCGGCCGAAGAGTTTCCGGGCGAAGCTCGCGTTGACGATCGCCACCGGCTGGTGCTCGTCCGTGTCGGCGGCGGTGAAGTCGCGGCCCTCGATCAGCCGGATGCCCAGCGTGCCGAAGTAGTCGTCGCCGATCTGCTCGGTGTTCACGATCGGCTTGTCGTGATCGTTGACATACACCTTGCCCGGAATCTCGACCGACTGGGCGCCGTTGAAGAGCATCTGGAACCGCGAGGTCAGCGTCGCATCGGCGATCGACGGATCCGCGCGCAGTTCCCGGAGCATGCGGGTGTAGAATGCGTCGCGGGCCATCGGCGTCGGATAATCGGCCTGGAACAGGCCCATCCGCGCCGAATACACCGAGCGCTCGTCGTAGCCGAAATCCAGCGAGCGCTGCCGGCTGAGCGACTTGATCTGGATGAAGCAGGCCACCAGCAGGGCGCTCGTCAGCGCGATCTGCCCGACCACCAGGGCCCGGGTGATGAGATTGATCAGCCGGCTGCTGTTGCCGCGCCCGCCCTCCTTGAGGACCGACGCGGTGTTCGCGCGCGAAACGATGAGGGCGGGCAGCAGGCCCGAAGCGACCGCGCTGAAGGCGGCCACGCCGACCGTCACCAGCAGCACGGGGACGTCGATGGTGAAGTGGATCCAGTACGGCAGCGGAAAGCTGAGCTTGCTGGTGGCGTTGATGACATAGGTCAGCGCCCATTCGCTCAGGAAGACGCCGAGGACGGCCCCGGCCCCGGCGATCAGGAGGCTTTCGGTCAGCATCTGGCGCACCAGGCGCCACCGCGAGGCCCCCAGGGCGCCGCGGATCGCCAGCTCCTTCGCCCGGAGGGTGGCGCGGGCGAACTGCATGTTCATGACGTTGACGCAGGCAATGAGCAGGACCGCCACGACGGCGAAGAGCATCCCGTACAGGGCCCGGCGGGTCTGCACCCCGATGAAATTATAGACCAGCGGCTGCACCTGCGCGGCCGTGATCAGCTTGTTGGTCTTGGGATTCTCGGCGGCGAGGCGGCGGGCGATGGCCGTGAATTCCGCCGCGGCCTGGTCGATGGACACCCCCGGCTTCAGCCGTCCGATGATGCTGACCGCCAGCCCCTGGGGATCGCCGCGGGGGCGCATGGGAAATTCCGGGTACAGCGGCACCCACAGCTCCTCGCTGACCGGAAAGCGGAAGTGCGGCGGCATGACCCCGATCACCGTCGCCAGCTTGCCGTTGATCGTGAGCGAGCGGCCGATGACGCCCGGGTCGCCGCCGAAATCCGACTGCCACAGGTCATGGCTGATGATCACCGTGCGCGCCGCGCCCGGCTTGTCGTCGGCGGCCGTGAAGTCCCGGCCCAGGATGGGCCGCACGCCGATCAGGGAGAAGAACTTGTCCGTCACGTAACCGCCGGTATGCCGGCTGGGAACGCCGGCGATGGTCGTGTTGACGGTCGAGCCGTTGAGGTAAGCCGTCATGGCGCTGAACGACTGCTGCTGCGCCCGCGCGTCCTCGTAGTCGTTCATCGCCACCGAGGTGAAGCCCTGAGGCAGCGTGACCGGATCCCCGATCGAAACGTCCATCAGCTGCTCCGGATGCGGAAAGGTGAAGCCGCGCAGCACGATCGCGTTGATGACCGTGAACTGCGTGGTGACGGCGGCGATGCCCAGCGCCAGCACGGCAACGGCCAGCGCGCAAAAGCCCTTTTCGCGGACCAGCACGCGGGCGCCCACGCGCACGTCCTGGAGGAAGGTTTCGCCGATCATGGGGAGGCGGGGGGGAGGACGGGGATTTAGTGTGCGGCGGAGGCCAGCCCGTCCTCGGACATGACCTTGCCGTCGAAGATGTGCACCGTGCGCGCGGCATGGCGGGCGAAGCGGTCGTCGTGCGTCACCATGCAGATGGTGGCGCCGCCGCGGTGCAGCTCGGCCAGAAGCTGCATCACCGATTCGCCGTTCTTGGAGTCGAGGTTGCCCGTCGGCTCGTCCGCCAGCAGCACGGAAGGCTTGCCGGCGAGGGCCCGCGCCACGGCGACGCGCTGCTGCTGGCCGCCGGAGAGCTGCGCCGGCAGGTGCTTCGCGCGGTGGCTCATCCCGACCTTCTCCAGGGCCTCCTGCACCGCCGCCTTGCGGTCGCCGGCGCCCATGCCGCGATAGGTCAGCGGCAGCTCGACGTTCTCGTACACCGTCAGGTCGCCGATCAGGTTGAAGGACTGGAAGATGAAGCCGATCTCCCGGTTGCGGATGCGCGCCCGTTCCGGCAGCGACAGCGACTGCACGGGGCGGGAGTTGAGGATGTACGATCCCTCGGTGGGCGAGTCGAGCAGCCCCAGGATGGACAGCAGGGTCGACTTGCCGCAGCCCGAGGGCCCGGAGATCGACACGTACTCGCCTCGGTTGATCTCCAGGTGGATGCCGGAGAGGGCGTGGGTTTCGACCTCGTCGGTCAGAAACACTTTGGTGACACCCTCGAGTTGAATCAGAGAAGCGCTCATGGTGGTTAGGGAGGTACCCACGTCAGGGGGCGATTGTTACCGGAAAATGCGTCAGTTGAGCCGAATACGGTCGCTGCTGTCCCATTGCGACATGTCGGAAAGGATCACCCGGTCGCCGGGGCGCAGGCCGCTCTCGATTTCGATCAGGTTGACCGAACCGCGGCCGAGCTTCACCCGCGTGCGGTAGGCATACGACCCGCTGGGATCGAGCCGGAACATCCCCACCGTGGTGTCCTCCTGGCCAAACCCCGGCCGGCCGACGTAAACGACGTTGTTCAGCCGCTCCAGTTGGATCGTGCCGTCGACCGAAAGGTCGGGCCGCGCCCCGTCCGGCAGGGGGCCCGTCAGCCGCACATCGACCGTCACCGTGCCGTTCTGCACCGAGGGATCGATGCGCGAAACGACGCCCGAGACCAGCCCGTTGCGGGTGTCGATGCTCGCCGGCTGGCCGATGCGGATGTCCTTCGCCTGCGTTTCGGCGATCTGGACCTGGGCCTTGAGTTTCGTGGGATCGGCCACGCGCGCGAGATTGGCCCCGGGTTCGACCTGGGCGCCGACTTCCACCGGCAGCACCTGGAGGACGCCCGCCATGCCGGCCTTGACGTGCAGCGCGTCCAGATCGTCATGGCGCAGGCGCGCCTGCGCCCGCAGCCGGTCGACCTCGGCCTCCTTCACCGCCAGTTGCGGGGCGACCGCATCGCGCGCAAAGGCCAGCTTCTTCTGCTCAATGGCGTTGCGGGTGGCCGCGTCATCGGCCGTGACGGCGGCCAGCTGGGTGTCGAGCGAGGAGACCAGGCCTTCCTTGAAAAGCTGGGAGTTCACCTCGGCGCGCAGCCGGTCCTGTTCGTACTCGGCCTTGACCGACGCCGCGGTGGATTCGGCGTCGAGAATGGTGCTGTCGAGCTGGACCTTCAGGTTCTCCAGCTCGGCCTCGCTCGCCTTGAGCTGGGAATCGGCGTCCGCCGCCGCCTGCTCGACTGCCGGATTGCTCATGATGAGGATCACGCTGTCGGGGCGCACCACGGCGCCCGGCCGCAGGACGATCCTTTCGACCCGCGCCTGGGTGCGGGCCGCGATCCAGCTGATATCCTCGGGCACCAGCGTGCCCAGCCCGCGGACCTCGCGCACCATGTCGCCGCGCTTCACCGTGTCGATCCACACGAGGCTTCGGTCCACCGTCGGGGCGGCCGGCTTGAGCCGGGCGAGAACCACGGTAATGACCACCAGCGCCGCGACGGCGCCGGCGCCAATCAGAATGCGGCGGCGCAGTTTGGCTTTGGCTTGCGATGGGCGCGGGATATCCACCGGGCCCCTGATCGCAGGCCCCGTGCCAATCGCGACGGGACCACTTTTGTCATTTTCCTGTAACCCCTTATAAAACTCCCGTTGCCGGCCGCCCCACCCCGCCGTTTCACGGCTGGGATTCGGGCGTCCCGGAAATGGGACGCGGCAGCGCGACGATGGCGACGCAGCCGGGACCCTCCCGGCGGTTGGTCAGCGTCAGCGAGCCGCCATGGTTTTCCACGATCTGGCGGGTCAGGACGAGCCCGATGCCGGATCCTTCGGGCTTGGTCGTGAAGAACGGCACGAACAGGTTCGCGGAATTGGCGAGGCCGGGGCCGTTGTCCTCGACCATGATTTCTGCGACATCGGGTTTGACGGTCCAGCGCACCGTCACGGCAGGCGCCGGCTGGGCGGCGCCCGCCCGCTCCAGCGAGGCTTCGAGCGCGTTCTTCACCAGATTGATCAGCGCCTGCTCCATCTGGCCCGCGTCCACCTCAAGGGTGACCGGTTCGCCCGGCACGAGATGGAGCGCGACGCTGGTTTCCAGCCGCAGGACCCGGCCGACCAGCGCTCCCAGGTCGCACGGCGCCCGCACGGGCGGCGGCAGGCGGGCCAGGCTGGCGTAGCCCGCCAGAAACCGCGCCAGGCTGTCGGCCCGGCTTTCGACGATCTCCAGCCCGCTGCGCACATCCCCTTCCCAATCCGGGGGACGGGGGTCCTTGCGCATGAGAGAGCCCAGGCTGCCGGCGATCGACTTGATCGGCGTCAGCGAGTTGTTGAGCTCATGGCCCAGGACGCGGACCAGCCGCTGCCAGGCCAGCAGCTCTTCCTCGCGCAGCGGCCGGCTCAGATCGCCGATGACGATCAACTGGTGGGCCCGCCCCCCCTGGCGGAACTGGCTGCGGCGCATTCCCCAGCGCGGGTCGGCGGAGCCGGGGCCGCTCCGCGCGCCGAAAGCCCGCGGCAGGATGCGGATCGCCTCGCCGGCCAGGCAGTCCTCCAGCCCCACCTCGCGCGCGGTGCGCCCGAGCAGCCGCTCAGCCGGCAGGCCGAGAAGCTTTTCGCCGGCGGAGTTGGCCAGCCGCAGGATTCCCTCGTCGTCGAAGGCGAAGATCGCGACCTCGATTTCCGCCATCACCCGGCGCAGGAGGGTCGTCGCCTCCAGGGCGCTCAGCCGCTGCTGCTGCAGGAGCGAACTCAAGGTGTTGATCTCGGCCATGACGTCGGCCAGCGCCTCGGCGCGCGCGCCGCCGCGGGCCCGCACGGAAAAGTCGCCCTGGCGCAGGGCCGTAAGGAGATTCGCCATCGTCTGCAGCGGGCGGACCACCCGGGCATGCAGCGCCGAGGCGAAGCCGAGCCAGATGCCGAGGACGGCCAGGTCCACCGTCCACCGCGTCAGCGGGGAATAATCGCCGCGCTGCAGCAGCCAGATCGCCGCCGCCACCGCGGGCAGGCCGCCGAGCAGGGCGTACAGGTAGATGACCTGGTCGTGCCGCAGCCTGGGGCGCCGGGAAGCCACGGGGTGCCTCAAATCCGGTATTTTTCGAGCCGCCGATAAAAGGCGCTCCGGCTCAGCCCCAGCTGCTCGGCCGCCTGGCGCGCGTTGCCGCCGCACCGGGCCAGCGTTTTGCGGATCAGCAGGGCCTCGACGTCCTCCAGGCTCATGTCGTCGATCCGCGCCGGGCCCTTGGCCGCCTGCAGCGCCAGATCCGGCGCCCGGATGACCTTGCCCTGCCCCATCAGCACCGCCCGCTCCACCGCGTGGTCGAGTTCCCGCACGTTGCCCGGCCAGGGATAGTCCCGCAGGGCCGCCAGCGCCGCCTCGTCGAAGCCGGTCAGGCTCTTGCGGTAGCGGCCGGCGTGCTGCTTGAGGAAATGCGCCGCCAAAAGCTCGATGTCCTCGCGCCGCTCGCGCAGCGGCGGCAGGTGCAGGTGGATGGTGTTCAGCCGAAACAGCAGGTCCTCGCGGAAGCGGCCGGCGGCCACCTCCGCCGCCAGGTCCGAATTCGTGGCGGCCAGCAGCCGCACGTTCGAGCGGTAGGTGCGCGAGGACCCGACCCGCTCGAATTCGCCCGTCTCGAGGATGCGCAGGATCTTGGCCTGCTGCGTGGGCGGGATATTGCCGATCTCGTCGAGAAACAGCGTGCCCCCGTCGGCCAACTCGAAGCGCCCGGCGCGGTCGCTGCGCGCGTCGGTGAAGGCGCCGCGGACGTGCCCGAACAGCTCGCTTTCGAAGACCCCCTCGGAAAGGCCCCCCATGTTGACGGTCAGAAACGGCTTGGCCGCCCGCGCGGAGACCGCGTGCAGCGCCTGCGCCACCACGCCCTTGCCCGTGCCGTTTTCGCCCGTGATGAGGACGTTGGCGTCCGAGGGCCCGACGCGGGCGATCACCTCCATGACCGGGCGCATCGCGGGCGACTGGGCGATCAGCGTCGGGCCGCTGCGGCCGCGCAGGATCTGGTTTTCCTGCTCCAGCCGGCGGTAGGCGCGCAGCGCGCCGGCCAGCTCCACCTGGTTGCGCACGATCGCGAGCAGCCGGGCGTTTTCCCACGGCTTGGTGACAAAATCCTTGGCCCCGCGCCGCATCGCCTCGACCGCCAGCCCGACGGTCGCCCAGGCGGTCATCACGACGACCGGCAGCGTGGCGTCGATGGACAGGATCTGGCTGAGCAGATCCAGCCCTTCCTGGCCCGAGGTGGTGTCCCGGGTGTAGTTGAGGTCCATCAGGACCGCGCTGAAGTCGCGCGCCTCGACCGCGCGCACGGCCGCCGCGGGCGTGCGGACGGTCTCGATCGCGTACCCCTCCGGCTTCAGCAGCAGCCGGAGGGCCTCCAGCACATCCGCCTGGTCGTCGACGGCGAGCAGCCGGGGGGCGGGGGCGGCCGGGGTAGCCATAAGCCAGGGGTCAACTGCGGTAATCCGCGTTTTCGCTCACATATTCGTGAGTGAGATCGCCCCCGTACACAACCACCGGCTCGCCGGCGGCCGGCTCGCGAAACTCCACGTCGATCTCCACGCACCGCTGATGCGGGGGATAGTGGATCGGCGGAGTGAAGACGCCGCCCACGGGCGCCGCGCTGGCGTAGAGCTCGGCCTGCTTGAGGTGCCGGGTCAGCGCCTCCTCCTTGGCCCGGTCGAGCTGAAACACCCCGTCCGCGAAGATCTCGATGCCCCCCATCCGAAGGCGAAGCCCCGAAATGGAAGCGGCGTCCACGCCGCTTCCGACGCGGCGGGACGCCGCGTCCCCGCCGGCCAAACTTTTCCCGATCGCCTGCACCAGCCGCCCGACGTTCGCGTCGTTCCCGGCCACCGCGCACTTGAACAGCGGCGCGTTGACCACCGCCTTGCCGAGCGCGCGCGCGGCCGCGCGGTCGGCCAGGCCGCGCACCGTCACCCGGATCACGTGGCGGACGCCCTCGCCGTTGCGCACCACATCCTGGGCCAGGTCGCGGCAGACGCGGTTCAGGCCGTCGGCAAACTCCCGCTCGGACGCGAGCGCCACCCGGCCCGAAGACAGCAGCGCCACCGTGTCGGAGGTGCTGGTGTCGCTGTCGACGCTGATGCAGTTGAAGCTCTCCGCCACCGCCGCGGCCAGGAGGGCGCGCAGCCGCTCGCGCGGCACGGCGACGTCGGTCAGCAGATAGACCAGCATGGTGGCGAGGTTCGGCTCGATCATCCCCGCCCCCTTGGCGATCCCGACGATGCTGCCCGCGCCCACCGCGGCCCGCCGCACCTTGGGAAACAGGTCCGTCGTCACGATCCCTTCGGCCGCCGGCAGCACCGAACCCGAGGACAACCCGCGCACGGCATCCGGCAGCGCCCGGATCATGGCGTCGGTGGGCAGCGCCCATCCGATCACGCCGGTCGAGGACGGCAGCACGGCGTCGGCGTCGAGGCCGAGCAGCCGGGCGGCCCCGGCGCACAGCCTTTCCGACGCTTCCACCCCGCCGGGCGCGCACACGTTCGAAATCTTGTTGTTGATCAGCACCGCGCCCAGCGCCCGCGCCGCCAGCCGCCGCCGTCCGATGACCACCGGCGCCCCGGGGAAGGCATTCCGGGTGAAGACCGCCGCGAAGTCCGGCGTCGGCCGATCGAGCGCGATCAAGGTCAGCGTCATCGTCGCCGGCTTGGGCGCTTCCGCCGGGACGAAGTCGAAGCGCGTCGTCGCCACGCGAAATCCCGCCGGCAGCGCGGCCTGCGTCTGCAGCCAGGCGCGGTGCGCTTCGGCGCTGGAATACTCCCCGGATGTGCTGGTCACGCGGGTAGAAGTGGGAACCGCCACCGCCGACTTCAATCAATTATTCCTGACTGGACGCAAATTGTGATGGATTTGCCGAACTCAGGTGCGCTATGAGCATGGCCCCGCCATACAAGTGATCGACGTTGCAGAACTGACCGCCAAGGCCAAGGTGCTGATCGAAGCCCTGCCTTACATTCAGGATTTCCGGGGCTCCACCTTCGTCGTGAAGTACGGCGGGAGCTTCATGGACGATCCGGACGCGACGGTGCGCACGCGCGTGGCCCACGACATCGCCTTTCTCGCCGCCGCGGGCATCAACGTCGTCGTCGTGCACGGCGGGGGCAAGGCCATCACCCGGGCGATGGAGACCTCCGGCCTGACGCCCGCGTTCGTCAACGGGCTGCGGGTGACGGACGAGCCCACGGTGGCGATCGTCAAGAAGACGCTCGACGAGGTGGTGAACAAGGAAGTGTGCGAGGCGATCGCCTCGGCCAAGGGCCGGGCCAAGGGGCTGCCGGGCGATTCGGTGCTCGTCTGCCAGAAGTTGACCACCGACGACGACGGCAAGGAGGTCGACCTGGGCTTCGTGGGCGAAGTCA
This sequence comes from Opitutaceae bacterium, assembly GCA_035656575.1. Taxonomy (GTDB): domain Bacteria; phylum Verrucomicrobiota; class Verrucomicrobiia; order Opitutales; family Opitutaceae; genus Palsa-1447. Next base: position 59 of record DASRSH010000298.1, on the reverse strand, counting down.
CCGAGGTCAAGGTCAAGCTGATCAAGAAGGAGATCGCCGACGGGTTCATCCCCGTGATT
>DASRSH010000297.1:0-8941 GCA_035656575.1 Opitutaceae bacterium | reverse complement strand
CCACCCGGGTCACTTCCGAGGCGAACGAATTGAGCTGGTCGACCATGGTGTTGACCGTGTTCTTGAGCTCCAGGATCTCGCCGCGGACGTCGACGGTGATCTTCTTGGACAGGTCGCCGTTGGCCACGGCGGTGGTCACGGCGGCGATGTTGCGCACCTGGGACGTCAGGTTGCCGGCCATGAAGTTCACGTTGTCGGTCAGATCCTTCCAAGTGCCGGCCACCCCGCGGACGTCGGCCTGGCCGCCGAGCTTGCCTTCGGTGCCGACCTCGCGGGCCACGCGGGTCACTTCCGAGGCGAAGGAGTTGAGCTGGTCGACCATGGTGTTGATCGTGTCCTTCAGTTCCAGAATTTCGCCGCGCACTTCGACGGTGATCTTCTTGGAAAGGTCGCCGTTCGCCACGGCGGTGGTCACGGCGGCGATATTGCGGACCTGGGCGGTCAAATTGCCGGCCATCGAATTGACCGAGTCGGTCAAGTCTTTCCACGTGCCGGCCACGCCGGGCACCTGGGCCTGGCCGCCGAGCTTGCCTTCAGTGCCGACTTCGCGGGCGACGCGCGTCACCTCGGAGGCGAAGGAGGAGAGCTGGTCGACCATGGTGTTCACGGTCTTGGCGATGCGCAGGAACTCGCCCTCCAGCGGGCGGCCGCGGATCTCGAGGGCCATCGACTGCGACAGGTCGCCCTTGGCCACGGCGCCGATGACGCGGGCCATTTCCGAAGTCGGGTGAACCAGGTCGTTGACCAGCGAATTGACGGAGGACACCGCCTCCTGCCAGGCGCCGCTCACGGTGCCGATGGATGCGCGCTGGGAGATCTGGCCCTGCTTGCCGACGCCCTGGCTGATGCGTTCGAGCTCGCCGACGAGCCGTTGGTTGATTTCGACCAGTTCGTTGAATTCGTCTGCGATCTGCCCGTCGACGTCCTCGAGACCCGAGGGCATCCGAACCGAGAAGTCTCCGTTGCGCAGGCTGAACAGGGCGTTGGCAAGCTGCTGCTTGTCGAGCCGCCGGGACTTGGGGAAAACGCGGAGGGATACCATATGCGTCCGAGTACACTGTGGAAAGCAGGTTGCGGAAAGGGATTTTACGGGTTCGAAATCCCGATTTGGGCATGGGGAAATGCCCGATAGTTGGAGCGGCCAACTTTCGGGTCCCCGACGAAGGATTGACTAGGGCGGGGCGGGCGACTTGGGTAGTACCTTTCCGGCACTCCTAAGCTCTCCCATGACGGTCACCGATCCTGTTTTGCTCGTGGAAGATAGCGACGATGATGTCTTCTTCTTTCAGCGCGCCTGGCAGCAGGCCGGCGTGCCCAATCCGCTGGTCGTGGCGAGAGACGGCCAGGAGGCGATCGATTTTCTTGCCGGTACCGGGCCTTACCTGGGTAAGGACCGGGGACCTGCACCGGGAATTGTCCTGCTGGATTTGAAGCTTCCGTTCAAGAGCGGCCATGAAGTGCTGGCCTGGATACGCAAGGAAGTCGCCAGCCGCCGCTGCGTGGTCCTGTTTCTGACCAGTTCGCGGGAAAGCACGGATGTCCGGCGGGCTTATGAAGCGGGCGCGAATGGATATCTGGTCAAGCCGGCGTCCGCTTCGCAGCTCACGGAGATGGTGCGGGCGTTCAAGGCTTATTGGCTGGATTTTAATGTGATTTAGTCCGGCGTCGCTGCGCTATGCCGGGACAGGTCCGGGGAGGCTGCGTTATGCGGGGAGGGGGGCTTCGGGGCGCTAGGCCGGGATCCGGCGTCGCGTTGCTAGGCCGGGGCGCCCGGCGTCGCTTCGCTATGCCGGGGCAGGGGGTCCGGCGTCGCTTCGCTATGCCGGGACGGGTTGCTCCGGGGGGCGGAGGTGGTAGGGTGGGGGCGTGCAGCTTACTGGCATTCATCATTTGTCGGCGGTAACCGCGGACGTCCGCCGCAATTTTGCGTTTTACACCCGCACCCTCGGGATGCGCCTGGTGAAGAAGAGCGTCAATCAGGACGACGTCTCCGCCTATCACCTGTTTTATGCGGATGGCGGGGCCACTCCCGGCTGCGATCTGACCTTTTTTGACTACCCCGCCGCGCCGGAGCGGCGCGGCACGCGCAGCATCGTCCGCACGGGGCTGCGGGTTCCCGACGCGGCGGCCCTCGGCTGGTGGGAAAAGCGGCTGGCCGCCGAGGGCGTGGCCGCGGCGAAGGTCGAGCGCGATGGGCGCGCTGTCATCGACCTGGAGGATTTCGAGGGGCAGCGGCTCTCGCTCAGCACCGACGGCTCGCCCGCCGGGAAGGAGGCGCAGCCCTGGGACCAAAGCCCCGTGCCGGCCGAATGCCAGATTGTCGGCCTGGGCCCAATCACGATCAGCGTGCCGGAGCTGGCGCCCACCGAACGGGTGCTGACCCAGGTCATGGAAATGCGGCCCGAGCGCGAGTACGCCTGGGAAGGCGCCCCGGTCAAGGTCTTCGCCATGGGGCCGGGCGGCCCGGGCGCCGAACTCCACGTGCGGCTGGACGCGGCGAAGCTGGCGGCGCGCCCCGGGGCGGGCGGAGTGCATCACGTCGCATTCCGCGTGCCCGATGACGAGCAGTACCGCCGGTGGGGGGAGCGCCTGGAGCAGTTCGGCCTGCCCTCCAGCGGACCGGTCGACCGGTATTACTTCCGCAGCCTGTATTTTCGCGAGCCGAACGGGATCCTGTTCGAGCTGGCGACGGACGGCCCGGGTTTCGCCGTGGATGAGCCGAGGGAAAAGCTGGGCGAGCGGCTGGCGCTGCCGCCGTTCCTGGAGCGCCGCCGCGCTGAAATCGAGGCGAACCTGAAGCCGCTGTGAATGCGCCCGGCCGTTGACGTCATCGTCGTGGGCGCGGGGGCCGCCGGGCTGGCCGGCGCGCGCGCCCTGGCCCGGAAAGGCCGCCGCGTGCTTGTCCTCGAAGGGCGGGGCCGCATCGGGGGGCGTATTCAGACAATCAGGACACGGGGGCTGGCGCTCGAACTTGGGGCCGAGTTCGTCCACGGGGGCAACGCGCCGCTCTGGCGGGCCCTGCGGGAATGCGGCGTGGGGACCCGGGAGGTTGCCCAGCGGCACTGGCGGCGCAGCGGGGGCCGGCTGGCCGCGGCCGGGGACCTGTGGGCCCGGGTGGGAGGGGTGATGGAGGCGCTGGGCGCGGCGCGGGCCCGCGGCCGGTCGGTGGGAGAACTGTGGCCGAAGGGCCGGGGCCGGGTGCCGGCGGAAGATCTGGCCTTGGCGCGCCGATTCATCGAAGGCTTCGAGGCCGCGCCGCTCGGGCGGATGAGCGCGGTGGCGATGGGCTCGATCGGCGAGGAGGAGCGGCAGTGGCGGGTGATCGGCGGCTACGATCGGCTGATCGCCGGCCTGGCAGCGGAGGTGCGGCGGCGGGGCGGGGAGGTGCGCTGCGGCCACCGCGTGCGCAGCATCCGGTGGAGCCGGGGGAGGGTGGCCGTGGACGGCATCGAGGCGCGGGCGGTTCTGGTGACCGTGCCGCTGGGGTTGGAAGCGGGGATTCGCTTTGCCCCCGCCCTCGCCGCGCGGCGGCGGTTGCGCCGCCTGGGCCTGGGACATGTCCGGCGGGTGACGCTGGTCTTCGACCGGGGACTCTGGCGGAGCCGGATCCTGCCGAAGCCGCTGCGCGGAGCCGGGGGAAAGCGATTTGGCTTCGTGCATGCGGACAGCGGGCCGGCGATGTTTCCGACCTGGTGGGCGCGGGGGCCCGACCCCGTGCTCGTGGGCTGGGTGGGCGGCCCGGATGCGGATCGGCTGAAAGGGATGACCTCGGCGCAGGTGCGGGCGGCCGCCGTCAGGTCCTTGGCGGCGGTGCTGGGAGCGCGGGCGGCCGCGCTGCGGGCGCGCCTGCGCGAATTCCATTCGCACGATTGGACGGCCGATCCCTTTGCCCGCGGCGCCTACAGCTATGCGCGGGCGGGCTGGGAGGACGCCCCGCGAAAGCTGGCGCGGCCGGTGGCCGGGACGCTTTTCTTCGCCGGCGAGGCGACCGCGGACCAGGAGGAGCTGGGGACGGTGCACGGCGCCTTCGCGAGCGGGCTGCGCGCGGCGCGCGAAGTGGAAGCGGCGTCGCGCCGCTGGCCGCGGGGCTGAAGCGGCGGGACGCCGCCTACGCCCTTCACTCCACCGACTTTACCTCGAACCCGGTCAGCATCCGCGCCCAGCGCGCCGGGCGCTTGTCGCCGGGGATGAGCAGCCGATAGGGCGCCTGGTGCTCCGGCAGCGGCTGCCCGTCCTGGCGGTCGACGACCAGAATGGTGCGCGGATTGAAAGCCGGGTCGAATTCCGCGAGAGCGTACACGATCGCATAGTGGTCGCGGGTGCGGGCGATCACGACCTGCCGGAGGCCTTTGCCCCGCAGGGCCTCGCCGAAAACGACGCCGGCCTTTTCCAGGAGCGCCTGGGCCGGCACGCCGGAGTAGGTGTGCTCCTGCTTTTCGTGGGCGTCGAAGGCGGAGACGTCCTGGTGCGGCAGCGCCGCAAACTCAGCCGCGGGAATGGTGGTCGTCCTGCCGTTGACGGTAATGGAAAACTGCGCGCGCAGGGGCGCCAGCGGCGCCAGGAGCAGGGCGGAGACGAGCAGGAGGAGGCGTGTCATTGCGGGAGCCTTTTGGGTCAGGCGGTGCAGCGCAAGACGTACAACGCGCCGGCTTCGGTGCCGAGGGCCAGGTACCGGTCGTCGGGCGACCAGACCAGCTTGGCGGCGGGCGCCGGCAGCCGGATGGTCGCGCGCAGGGGCTGCTGCCGCTCGGGGCTCCAGAGCATCACGGCGCCGTCTGCCGCTGCGGTTGCCAGGAGGCTGTGGGCGTGCTGGAAGGCGACCGCGCCGACCGGAGCTTCGTGCGGCAGCATGGCCGGCGCGCGCCCCTCGGGCCCGGGGTCGGAGCAGTCCCACAGGCAGGCGTCCTGGCCGCCGCTGGTCGCGAGCCAGCGGCTGCGGACATCGAAGGAGAGGTGCTTCACCTTGGTCTCGTAGCCGCTCATCTGCAGCTCGACATCGGATTCCGGCATCCAGAGATGGACGCTGGGGTCCTGATTGCCGGACACGAGCCAGCGGCCGTCCGGGGACCAGGCCAGGGCGTTGATGCCGTTGGCATACGGCAGCTCCTTTTGCAGGACGAAATCGTCCGCATCCCAGAGACGGATGCCGCCGAAAGCGGCTGCGGCCAGGGCGCCGCCGCTGGGGTGCCAGGCCAGGGCGGAGACCGTCTTGGTCGCCTCGGGGGCGCGGTGGCGGACGGTGCCATCGGAAGCGACGAATACCACTTTGCGGCCGGTTGCGGCGGCCAGAAGCGGCGGGCCGCCGCTTCCACCTTGGGGGCGCCAGGCGAGGTGGTCCACCCAGGCGGGGCCGAGCGGCACGCTGGCGGTTTGCTCGCCGGCCGCGACGTCCCAAAGCTTGACGCACCCGTCCTGGCCGCCGCTGGCGAGCCGGCCGGCGGCGAAATCCAGGCAGTTCGTGCCGTTGGGATGCCCATCCCAGGAATGAAGGGTTTTGCCGTCAGCCGCGGCCAGGAGCACAATGGGCCCTGCGGCCGAGGCTGCGGCGAGGGCGGTGTTGTCCGGGGACCAGGCGAGGTCGATCACGTAATCGTCCAGCGCCGCCGCCCAGTGTTTGGTCAGCTCCATGGGCGGGAGACGCCAGGCTGGGCGAGCCTCGGTATTTCGGGGGGACGCCTCGAGATCGACGAAGCGGCGAGCGAGAGCCGGCCCAAGCCGACCGAGTTGGGCCGTGCGCCCATCGCTGGAAGGCTTCGGCCGGTTCTCGCCGGGCGTCCTCCCTCGCGCCTGCGGCGATTTTCGCGAAATGAGACTAGGCCAGGCACGCCTCGAACGATTCCGTCAGTTTTTGCCGGTCGAGATTCTTGCCGATGAAAACGAGCGTGTTCGTCCGTGGCGTGTCGCCCCACGGCCGGTCGAATTGCGCGTCGAAGAGCATGTGCACGCCCTGAAAGACCAGGCGCTTGTCGCTGCCCTTGACGCTGAGCACGCCCTTCATCCGGTAGATGTCCCCGCCGCGGACCCGCAGCAGCTCGCCGACCCATTGATTGAGGCGGTTGGGATCCAGATCGCCCGGCCGGCTGATGCCGACCGACGTCACGGCGTCGTTGTGCTCGTGGGCCGCGTGAAAGTCCTGCTGCCACGCCGGCCGGACGTTATCGCCGGCGACCGCCACATGCAGGGGGGTCTCGCCATGCTGTTCGAACACGACATAGAAGCCCGGCCGGGGCACCTTGAGCGGGAATTCGGTGGCGTCGCCGTTCACTTTCAGCCGGTTCAGCACCGGGCCCGGCTCGATCGCCTCGCCCGGGCCGACGCGCTTCTCCCAATCGGAAAACAGCTGCACGGCCTGATCGCGCGCGGCGGCGATCGGAGCGGCGTCCAAGCCCGGCACGGGCAGGATCACGACGTCCAGTTCGTCCGCGCCGGCGCCGTGGTGATGGTGGGCATGGCCATGGTCGCCGGCGTGGTCATGGTCGCAATGGCCGATGGACAGCACGTGTTCGCCGGCCGGCAGCTCGTACGCTCCCGCCCATTCGAAGGGATATTCAGGGTCCAGAAACCGGGGGTCCAGGTCGGTGGCCCGCGACAGGTTGAAGCCGCCGATCCCGAGCACCTGGTCCAGCGGCACGTCCCCATTGCGGGCGCGGTGAATCTTCGCGACGGCGTTGATCCGCCGCAGCCGCGCTTCGATGGCGTCGAGCTCCGCGGGCGTCGCCAGGTCGGTCTTGTTCAGGATGATCACGTCGGCGAACGCCACCTGCTTCACCGATTCGTCGCCCTGGTCCAAATGCTGCAGCAGGTGCTTTGCATCGACCACGGTGACGATGGCATCCAGCCGGAACGCGGCCTTCATCTCCGGATCCGTGAAGAACGTCTGCGCGACGGGGGCCGGATTCGCCAATCCCGTCGTCTCGATCAGCACGCCGTCGAGCCGGTCCTTGCGCTTGAGCAGGCGGCCCAATATCCGGATCAGGTCGCCGCGGACCGAGCAGCAGATGCAGCCGTTGTTCATCTCGAACAGCTCCTCCTCGCCGGAGACGACGAGCTGGTGGTCCACCCCGACCTCCCCGAACTCGTTTTCGATGACGGCGAGCTTGCGCCCGTGCTGCTCCGTCAGGATGCGGTTCAACAGCGTCGTCTTGCCCGCGCCGAGGAAGCCTGTGAGGACCGTGACCGGTATCATAGGCCCACACTAGATGGGCTAGCGCACGGTTCGCAACTGGACGCTGTCGACCAGCCGGTCCTGCGCGATGATATCGGTGCAGATGATCAGCTTGTCCCCGCCCCGGGCATGGCCCTCGCGCTTGAGCAGGCCGATGGCCGATTCGATCGTCAGGTGGGGTTCGGGGGCGAACGGCAGGTGCAGCGGCTCGACCGCCCGCAGCAGCCGCATTTGGCGCATCAGCTCATGGTGCGGGGTGAAGGCGAAGATGGGCGCGTGGATGGGCCGCAGCGCCGCGAGGCCGCGGGCCATGAAGCCGTGGCGGGTGAAGGTCACGAGCTTGGAATCGGGAATCTGGTTGGCCAGCACCACCGCCGCGTGCAGGACCTTCATCCGCTCGGTGGCGAAGTTGGAAGGCTCGCCGCCCAGGACGATTTCCTCGCGTTCGATCCGCCGTGAGATCGTATCCAGCATCTGCAGGCATTCGAGCGGGTACTTGCCCACCGTCGTCTCGCCCGAGAGCATGACGCAGTCGGCGCGCTCAAAGACGGCGTTGGCGACGTCAGTGATCTCCGCCCGCGTCGGCACGGCCTGCGCGATCATCGATTCGAGCATGTGGGTGGCGATGATCACCGGCTTCCCCTGGGAAATGCAGGCATTGACCGCCCGGCGCTGGATCACGGGCAGCTCCTCGAAGGGGCACTCGATGCCCAGATCCCCGCGCGCCACCATCAGGGCGTCGCTGACCGCCACGATGTCGTCCAGATTGCGGATGGCCGACTGGTCCTCGATCTTGGCGATGATCCACACCCGGGACTTACGTTCGGCCAGGAAGTGGCGGAGCTGCTCCACGTCTTCGGCGGCGCGCACGAAGGACAGCGCCAGCAGATCGATGCCGCATTCCAGCCCCACGGTGGCGTCGGCCCGGTCCTTCTCGGTGAAGGCGGGCAGGTTCACCTTCACCCCCGGCAGGTTGATGTGCCGGCGGGACTTGAGCTCGCCCGGCACCAGCACGCGGCAGCGGATGAGCGCGGAGCGCTTCTCCAGCACCTCCAGGCGAATGAGCCCGTTGTCGACCAGGACGGTGTCTCCGACCTGAATGTCGCTCACCAGGTCGCGGTAATTGACGTCCACCGAGCGGATCTCCTCCGCTCCCGGTTCGCGCTCGCCGCCCGGCTTCACCGTGAAGTCGAAGATTTCCCCCGCCTTCAATTCGACCGGCGCGGCCAGGTCGCCCGTGCGGATCTCGGGACCCTTGATGTCCATCATGATCGCCACTTCGCGGCCGGCCCGCGTCGCGGCTTCGCGCACCCGCCGGATGATCTGGCGCGTCCACTCGTGCGTGGCGTGCGCCATGTTGAGCCGGATGATGTCGGCCCCGGCCCGGATCATCGCCTCGAGCATGGCGTCGCTCTCGGTGGCGGGCCCGAGGGTGAAAATCAGCTTGGTGCGCCGAAAGGAGGCGGCCGGTGCAGGGTCACCATTCATAAGGCGGAGCGCTCGCGCCCGGCGCGACGACCGAGAACTCGCAGCGCAGGGTGGCGCGCAGCCCGGAGAAGGCGGTCTGCACCGCATCCGGGGTGTTGCACTCGCGCGACAGGTGGGTGAGGTACACCCGCTGCCACGTCGGGCTGGCGATGGCCGCGAGCAGGTCGCGGGCGGCCTCGTTCGACAGGTGACCGTGGCGCCCCGAAATGCGCTGCTTGGTGGACCAGGGCCGCCGGACATCCGCCTGCAGCATGCGCGGGCAATGGTTGGACTCGACCGCCAGAACCT
>DASRSH010000296.1:0-10964 GCA_035656575.1 Opitutaceae bacterium | reverse complement strand
AAGAAATCGGCCCCCAGGGCGTTGTGGTGGGTGACGAAAGGCCGGGCGGCCGCGCCGCCCGCGACCGCCTGCAGGACCGGCGTCTCCACCTCGACGAACTGGCGCGCGTCCAGGAAGCGCCGGATCGCTGATACGATGCGCGAACGCAGCAGCAGCCGCCGCCGGGACTCCGCATTGACGATCAGGTCCAGGTAGCGCTGGCGGTAAACCTGCTCCGGGTCCGTCAGTCCGTGCCATTTTTCCGGCAGCGGCCGCAGCGCCTTGGCCACCAGCGTCACCCGGTCGGCCTTGACCGTGATCTCGCCGGCCTTGGTCTTGAAGAGCGTCCCCGTCGCGCCGATGATGTCCCCCAGGTCGAGCCGCTTGAAGGCCGCATAGGCCTCGTCGCCCACCGCGTCCTTGCGCACGAAAAGCTGGATCTGCCCCTGCTGGTCGAGCAGCTTGACGAACTGGCTCTTGCCCATGTCGCGGATCACGACCAGCCGGCCCGCCACGCTCACCGGGACCTCGTAGTCATGCCCTTCGACGTAAGCCCGCAGCGCCTCGCCGCTCAAATGGGTCTGCGCGACCGACGCGCGAAAGGGGTCCGTCCCCCCGGCGCGCAGGTCGGCCAGCTTCTGCCGCCGCACCGCATGCTGGTCATGGGAAAAGTCGCCCGTCGGCTCGCTCATGGAACCGGCAAGCTTGCCAGCGGCCGCCATTGTCGTCCACTTCAAAGCACCCGATGAACCGCCGCTCCTTCCTGCGGCTGGCGGCGGCCGCCTGCGCCGCCCCCCGCCTTGGCCGGGCTGCCGCAGCCCAGACCGGCGACGCGTTCCTGGAGGATCTGCAGCGGCGGTCGTTCAGCTATTTCGAGGAGAAGGCCGACCACGGAACGGGCCTCGTGCTCGACCGCGGCTGCACCAACGGCGGCCCTTACTCGCTGGACGCCCGGCCCACGGCCAGCACGTCGGTGACCGGCTTCGGCCTGGCGGCCTTCTGCGTCGCCGCCGAACGGGGCTGGCTGCCGCGGGCGAGCGCGCTCGCGCGGGTCCGGGCCACCCTGCGCTTCTTCGCCGACCGGGCGCCCCAGGAGCGCGGGTGGTTCTACCATTGGCTCCATCTGCGGACGGGCGAGCGCGCGGGCGCGTTCTCGAATGGCCGCGGCAACGAGGCCATCAGCGAAATCTCAACCATCGATACGGCCCTGCTGCTGGCGGGTATGCTGACCGCGCGGGCATATTTCGCCTCCGATCCCGAGGTGGTCCGGCTCGCCACGGCCATCTACGAACGCGTCGATTTCGGCTGGATGCTACAGCCGGGCACCGGCCTGCTCAGCCATGGCTGGACGCCCGAGAGCGGATTCCTCCCCTTCGCCTGGGACGAGTACAGCGAGGCCAGCCTGCTGTACCTGCTGGCCATCGCCTCGCCCACGCATCCCATTCCGCCGGGGGCGTGGTATGCCTGGCGGCGGACGCCCAACGCGTACGCCGGCTACCGCTACGTCGGGACCACGCCCCTGTTCACGTTCCAGTATTCCCACGTCTTCTTCGCCTTCCAGGGGCGGCGCGACCGCGGCGCAGTCGACTGGGCGGCGAATTCCCGCACCGCGACGCTGGCTCACCGCCGGTTCTGCGCCGATCTGCACGGCCGCTTCCCCGGCTATACCGAGGATATCTGGGGGATCACGCCCTCGCGCAGCGCCGCCGGCTACACCGACTGGGGCGGACCGCCGCTGGATCCGCGCACCGACGGCACGATCGTTCCCGCCGCGGCGGGAGGATCGCTCATGTTCGCGCCGGAAATCTGCGTGCCGGCGCTGCAGGCGATGCGCGCGCGCTATCCAGCCAGCGCGTGCCGCTACGGCTTCACCGACTCCTTCAACCCCTGCACGGGATGGTATTCCCCGGACGTCACCGGCCTGAACCTGGGCATCACCCTGCTGGCGGCGGAAAACCTCCGCTCGGGCAGACTGTGGCGCTGGTTCATGTCCAATCCCGAGGCGGAGCGGGCGCTCGCCCGGGCGCAGTTCACTCCGTCCCCGGGACCAGCACCGCCGCGCCGGTGATGCCGCCCCGGCGCAGGCGGTCCAGGGCCGCGTTGGCCTCCGCGAGCGGAAAGGTCTGCACCCGCGTGCGGATGCGGTGACGCGAGGCCGCGGCGAAAAATGCCTCCGCGTCGGCCCGGGTGAGGTTGGCGACCGACGCCACCGACCGCTCCTCCCAGAGCAGGCGGTAGGGAAACGACGGGATGTCGCTCATGTGGATGCCGCCGCAGACCACGCAGCCTCCCGGCGCGGTGGCGCGCAGGGCTTCCGGGACGAGAGCGCCCACCGGCGCGAAAAGGATGGCTGCATCGAGCGTTCCATTCGGCAGGGCCTCGGCGTCGCCCACCCAGGCCGCGCCGAGCGAGCGGGCAAACGCCTGGGCCGCGTCGTCGCCCTTGCGCGTCACGGCATGAACTTCGCGGCCTTCCGCGACGGCCAGCTGGGCAACGATGTGGGCGGCCGCGCCGAAGCCGTACAGGCCAAGCTTCTTCCCCTCTCCCGCCTTGCGCAGGCAGCGGAAGCCGATCAGCCCCGCGCACAAGAGCGGCGCCGCCTCGGCGTCGCCGTAGCCGTCCGGCAGCGGCACGGCGAAACGCTCATCGGCGACGGCAAACTCGGCGTAGCCGCCGTCAACCGTGTAGCCGGTGAACTTCGCCTGGGGGCAGAGGTTTTCCCGGCCCGACCGGCAGTAGGCGCAGGATCCGCAGGTCCAGGCCAGCCAGGGAATGCCGATCCGCTCGCCGAGGCTAAACCGCTCCGCTCCCGGGCCCCGCTCCGCAACCTGCCCGACGATTTCGTGCCCTGGAACCAGCGGCAGCTTCGGATGCGGCAGCTCGCCGTCGACCACATGCAGATCCGTGCGGCAGACAGCGCAGGCGCTGACCCGCGCCAGAACCTGGCCCGGCCCCGGCCGGGGCCGCGGAAGGTCGGCCCGGGACAGGGGGGTTCCCGGAGCGTGCAGCACCATGGCTCTCATGACGGATACCGCTGCGCGAAAACCGGCCGCGCGCAACCCTCAAGGGGACGGCCGCGCCCCGAGGGAAACCCCCTAAGGAATATCCTTAGGAGGAATGCGCGCCGACCCCAATAGGCGGGTCGCGGCGCCTCGGCTACGCTCGGCCGATGTCATTTGGCCCCGGCCACCCGGCAGCTCCCCCCGAAACCGATTACCGGCAGATCATTCACGAATTGCGCGAGGTGGTGTTTCGCACCGATGCCGAAGGGCGCTGGTCGTTCCTCAACCCGGCCTGGACCGAAATCACGGGATTCACCGTGGCCGAATGCCTGGGCCGAAACTTCGCCGACTTCGTCCATCCCGACGATCGGGCGGACAATTGGGAGAAGTTCAAGCCCCTGATTGCGCAAACCAAGGACTATTGCCGGCACGAAGTGCGCTACATCGTGAAAGCGGGCGGATTCCGCTGGATCGAGGTCCACGCCCGCCTGACGCGGGACGCGGCGGGCACGCCCTCGGGCACGGCGGGAACGCTCAACGACATTACGGATCGCCGCCTGGCGGACGAGAAATTCCGCGTCCTGTTCGAACACTCCTCCGACGCCCATCTTCTTTTCGACGACTGCGGCATCATCGACTGCAACGCCGCCACGCTGCGCATGCTGCACTGCAGCGCGAAGAGCGAGGTCATCGGACTGCATCCCGCGCAGTTCTCGCCCGAATTCCAGCCGGACGGCCGCCGCTCCGCCGAGAAGTCGCTCGAAATGGATGCGATCGCGCGCCGCGAGGGGTATCATCGCTTCGAATGGCTGCACCGGAGAAGGGACGGGAGCGAACTGCTCATCGAGGTGTCCTTGACTCCGGTCACGATCGGCGGAAAAGCCACGCTGCTGGTGGTCTGGCACGATATCACCGAGCGCCACCTTTATGAGCGCCGCCTGCTTCTGGCCAAGGAGGCGGCGGAGGCGGGCAACCGCGCCAAGAGCGACTTCCTGGCGACGATCAGCCATGAGATCCGCACGCCGATGAACGGAGTGATCGGCATGAGCCGGCTGCTGCTGAATACGGAATTGAACTCCCGCCAGCGGCACTACGCCGAGTCCGTGCTTCGTTCCGGCGAGGTCCTGATGCACGTCATCAACGACGTCCTCGATTACTCGAAAATCGAGGCCGGCATGCTCGTGCTCGAGTCTCTGCCGTACGAGCCGCGCGACGAGATCGCCTCGGCCGTCGGCATCCTGAGCCACCGCGCGGTCGAAAAGGGGCTGGTGTGCGATCTGCATGTCACCGCCGCGGTGCCGAAGCTCCTCGTGGGCGACGCGATGCGGATCCGGCAGGTGATCCTCAATCTGGTCGGCAACGCGGTGAAATTCACCGCGCGCGGGGCCATCACGGTGACCGCCGATGCGCAGCGGAGCGACGGCTCCGACTACCTCGTGCTGCGCGTGGCCGACACCGGCATCGGCATTCCGCCGGAAAAGCAGGCGCGGCTCTTCGAAAAATTCACGCAGGGGGATTCCTCGACCAGCCGCCGCTTCGGAGGCACGGGCCTCGGGCTGGCCATTTCCCGGCGCCTGGTCGCCATGATGGGAGGAACCATCACGCTGGAAAGCGAGCCGGGGGTGGGATCGACGTTCACCGTCCGGCTGCCGCTGCAAAAGCCGGCGGCCGGGGTCGTTGCGGCCGCGTCCCGCCCGGTCAAACGGGAAAACCGCCGGTTCCCCGGCGCCAGTGTGCTGCTCGTCGAGGATCATGCCGCCAACCAGGAGCTGGCCCGGGAATTCCTCGAGCAGTTCGGCTGCGAGGTTTCCGTGGCCGTCGACGGCCGGGAAGCGCTGCGCTACGCCACCGCCGACTTCGATGCGATTTTGATGGATTGCCACATGCCGGAAGTCGACGGCTTTCAGGCCACGGCGGAAATCCGCGAGCGGGAGAGGAGCACCGGCGGCCGCCGCGTTCCGATCATTGCGCTCACCGCCAGCGCCATGGAAGGGGACCGCGACCGATGCCTGGCCGCCGGCATGGACGACCACATCAGCAAGCCGATCGACCTCGACGAACTGGGCGCGATGCTCGCGAAGTGGATCCCGCCCGTGCGGGAGGAGGCCCCCCCGCCGCTGCCGCCGTCCACCTTCGACGAGGCGGCCGCGCTCGAGCGGATGGGCGGCGATCGGCGGCTGTTCGCCAAGCTCGCCCGCACGGTGTGCGCCTCCTATCCCCACCTTCATCGCCAGCTCCAAAAGGCGGTCGAGAGCCGGGCTTCCGCGGCGGCCTTCCACGCCGCCCACAGCCTCCGCGGCGCGGTGGTGAATTTCTCCGCGCAACCGCTGACCGCCCTGCTGACCGAACTTGAGGCGGCCCTCCGGCAGGAGAACTGGCCGGACGCGTCACGCCTGTTTGCCGAGGTGGACGCCGCCAGCCTCGGATTCATCAGCGAACTGGCCCGGGCCCCCGCGAGCTTGCCGCCTCAGGCCTGAACCGGTCCGGGCCGGCAGCCCTCGACCAGAGGGAAATGACACTCCATCGAGGTGCCGACGCCCAGCTCGCTGTTGACGCCCACAAAGCCGCCGTGCGCCTGGACAATGCGCGCGACCGCGGCCAGGCCCAGGCCCGTGCCGCGGCCGGAACTCTTGGTCGTGAAGAATGGCTCGAAAAGCCGGTTCTTGACCTCTTCCGTCATGCCGGCGCCGCGATCGCGCACGCAAAGCACGCCGAACGCACCCACCCGGGAGCCTTGGCCGATCCGGGCCGAATCCGCCGCGCTCAGCTCCCGGTAGAAGACGGAGATTTCGATCGCGCCCGCCCCGCCCATGGCGTCGCGCGCATTGACACAGAGATTGAGCAGCAATTGGTGAAGCTGATTCTCATCCAGCTTGACCTGGAGCCCGGTCACCGCGCTGGGGCAGAAGAGCTTGATCTTTCGGCCGAGGGCTTGGTCGATCATGCCCATGCAGGTCGCCACCGACACGGCCAGGTCGGCCGTGATGAAGTTGTCGGCCGCCCCGCGCGCGAACTGCAGGATGCGCCGGAGGACGGCGCCCGCGCGCACGGTGGTTTCCTCGATCCGGGCGGCGTCGCGGCGAACTTCCTCGTTGGGGTCGGCGGCGAGGCGGGCCGTCCCCAGGGTGATGGCGGCCAGCATGTTGTTGACGTCGTGGACGATCTCGCTCGCGAACTGGCCCAGCAGGTCGATTCGCTGCGAACGCATGAGCCACGCCTCCATGCGCCGCTTTTCCGTGATGTCGCGCAGCGTCAGTTCGACCACGGCGCGGCCGCGCCACGGCAGGCGGCTGGCGGTGATTTCGAGCAGGCGCCGTCCGTCCCGCCCGGCCAGCGCCGCGGTCAGAGGACCTCCGCGCAGCCCGGTCTGGAGCACGTGGGCGAACACGCCTTGCAGCCCCTCCTGGTCGGCGGCGTCGGGGAAATTTTCAAACAGCGTGCGGCTGTGCTCCGGGCCCGCGGCCAGGCCCACTTCGCCCGCGTTGCGGTTCGCGGCCAGAATCCGGCCGTCGGGCGCGGCAATGACGATCGCATCCGGCGAGTGCTCGAAGACGGTTTCGAAACGCTCCCGTTCTTCGGCCAGCAGCCGAAAGCGATTGAGCCGGGTGATCGTCTGCAGCCGGGTGCGAAGCTCCACGACGTCGACCGGTTTGGTGAGGAATTCGTCCGCCCCGGCCGCCAAGCCTTCCTGGCGCGAAGGGAAATCCTTCAGCGCGGTGAGGAAGAGGATCGGCACCTGGCCCAGCCGATCGTCGCTGCGCAGTTGCCGGCAGACGTCATAACCGGAGACTCCGGGCATGACTACGTCGAGCACGATCACGTCCGGAAGCTGCTCCCGGGCCATCGCCACCGCGTCCGCGCCGCTCGCGGCCGTAAGCAGCCGGTAGTTTTCCCCCTCCAGGGCGCCCTCGAGCAGCACGCGCCCGACTTCCTCATCATCCACGATCAGGACCGTGGGTCGTCCGGCGGCTTGAATCACGACCGGGCCCCCCGGCCCGCCAGTCGGCCTTCAATCTCGTGGACCTTCTGCTGCAGCGCGACCCGGCTATAGGGCTTGGCCAGATAGCCCGTCACCCTGAGGCCAGCCGCCTTGACCAAAGTCGGCCGATCGTTGGCCGCCGTGGTGAAAATGACTTTCAGATCGCTCAGCCGCGCATCGGCGCGAATCCGCGCCAGAAGCTGCAGGCCGTCGACGACCGGCATTGACAAGTCCAGGATGGCCAAGTCGAAGCGCTCGTCCGGGCTGCTCAAATGCCACCACGCGTCGGCCCCGTTGTTCACGACCACCCACTGGCGATCCGGAGCATTGGCGAAGCATTGGAGCACCATCTGCCGGGCGTCTTCGTTGTCGTCTGCTACTAGGATTCGCATTGCTAAACCAGCAAGCCTAGCAAAAACGCCGCGGGTCGCCTCCGCGCATCTTGGCGATCAAGACGCGGATTTTGCTCCCCGCGAACGCCCCGGCGCGCCGCCCCGCCACTTTTGCTTGCCAACATCTGGCACGGCCCATGCTCTAATTCGGCCGCCTTTGTGCCGCTGGTTTGGCTTTCGCCCTATCCGGCTCACAACAAACTATAGCCAACGTCAGTATCACATTCGCCCGCCCGGCCGAGCTTCATCGCCGAGGCGGGCGATTTGGCATGCGCACTGCGAAGGCCACCCCGGCGTAGCGCAACGCGCGAAGCCGGCCCCCTCCGCCTCCCGAACGGCAACAACAGCCAGCCAGCCACCCCGGTAGTGACACGGTTTGCCTCAGTGGAAGCGGCGTCCCGCCGCTGCCTGCCGGGCGGAAGCGGTGGGACGCCGCTTCCACCCCAGCCACCGTGCCACTATCGCAGCCCCCGCGACGTTGCCTTTCCCCCGCATTGTGTTTGTATTCTGCAGGAATGGAATCTTCCCGCAAACCCGACTGGCTCCGGGCGCGCCTTCCCAGCGGTCCCGGCTATCAGGCGGTGCGACGGCTCGTCGACGAGCACAAACTGCATACGGTTTGCCAGAGCGCGCAATGCCCGAACCTGGGGGAGTGCTGGTCCCGGGGGACGGCCACGCTGATGATTCTGGGAAACATCTGCACCCGGTCCTGCAATTTCTGCGCGGTGCAGACGGGACGGCCCACGGAACTGGACCTGGGGGAGCCGGCGCGCGTCGCGGAGGCCGTGGCCCAAATGAACCTGCGCCACTGCGTGCTGACGAGCGTCGCGCGCGACGAGCTGACGGACGGAGGAGCGGCGGTCTGGGCGGCGACGATCCGGGCCGTGCGCCACCGCAATCCCCAGACTGCGATCGAGGTGCTGGTGCCGGATTTCAAGGGGCGGCTGGGCGACGTCGACACGGTGCTCGAAGCCGGGCCCGACATCTTCAATCACAACGTCGAGACCGTGGAACGGCTGCAGAAGCCCGTGCGCGTGCAGGCCCGCTATGACCGCTCCCGCAGCGTCCTGCGGCACGCCAAGGCGCGGGGCTTCACGACCAAGACAGGCCTCATGCTGGGCCTGGGCGAGCAGCCCGATGAGATCGAGCGCACGCTGCGCGACCTCGCGCAGGACCGGGTGGACATTCTTACCGTGGGCCAGTACCTGCAGCCGACGCCCCAGCACCTGCCCGTAACCCGATGGGTCACGCCGGAGGAGTTCGCGCGCTGGAAGAGCTTCGGCCTCTCGATCGGCTTCGGCGTGGTGGAAAGCGGCGCGCTGGTGCGCTCGAGCTATCACGCGGACGAGCAATCGCGCAAGTACACGGGCGAAGACCATCTCAACCGGGCCAACGCCCTCGCCGGCTGATGCCCGCGCCGCTGGTCAGGAGCCTGACTCAGGCCGAGGCGGTGCGCACCCGCCGCGACATCGTGTCGAACTGGCTGCCGCGCTATACCGGCGTGCAGGTGGGCAAGTTCGGGAAATACGTCCTCCTGACCAACTTTCAGAACTACGTCGACCTGTTCGCCAAGCTGAACGGGGTCGAGGTGACCGGCCGAGACAAGCCGATGCCGAGCGCCACGGCCCAGGACATCACCATCGTCAATTTCGGGATGGGCAGCGCGACTGCCGCGACGGTGATGGATCTGCTCAGCGCGATACCGCCCAAGGCCGTGCTCTTCCTGGGCAAATGCGGGGGGATCAAGCATCGCGCCGAAATCGGCGACCTGATCCTGCCGATCGCCGCGATCCGGGGCGAAGGCACCAGCAATGACTATTTTCCGGCCGAGGTGCCCGCGCTGCCGGCGTTCGCCCTGCAAAAGGCCATCTCCACGACAATCCGCGATCACGCGCGCGATTACTGGACGGGAACGGTCTACACCACCAACCGGCGGGTGTGGGAGCACGATGAGGAGTTCAAGAAATACCTGCGGAAGATCCGGGTCATGGCGGTCGACATGGAGACCGCCACGATCTTCATGACCGGCTTTTTCAACGAGATTCCCACCGGCGCGCTGCTGCTGGTCTCCGACCAGCCCATGGTGCCCGAGGGCATCAAGACGGCCGAAAGCGACCGCCGCGTCACCGAAGAGTACGTCGCCGATCACCTGCAGATCGGAATCGACGCCCTGAAGCAGCTGATCAACCGCGGGCTGACGGTGAAGCACCTGCGTTTCTGACGCCGAGGGAAGGGGTCACGTACCAAATCTCAACAATCCGGACCTCGTCTTGGTCATCGCCACACCTCCGGTCCGGATTGTTGAGATTTGGTACGTGACCCCTTCCTTCCCCCTACGGCGTCACTGTCAATTCCGTGCGTCCTTGGGCTGCGCCGGCGCGGCACCAGAGCACATACCGGCCCGGGTCGTCGAATGTGAGGTGAAAGGCCGCGTCGCCGTCGGCTGCGCTTTCGGGGCCGCGCACGACGAAGCCGGTCGGTCCCGAACGCCCGAGGTCGAATGCGGCCAATTCCACCGGAACGCTGGCCCGCGCCCTCACTTCCACCGTCTGCCCGGCCTGGGACTGGCGCGGGCAGGAAACCGCCAGGCCTGCCGGCGGCGGCGGGGCGCTCGGTCCGCCTTCCGCCGCCAACGGGGCCGAAGCGTACATCTCCTGCCCGGTCGCGATAGGCACGAAATCGGCAAACACGTGCGTCATGCCGGCGGGCGCCGTCCAGCGCCACTTCCCTTTGCCGGCCGCTTCGGCGATGCCCGTCGCAAATCGCGTCAAGGATGAGTCGACCGCAAAAAACCGGAGGCGCCCTCCTTGCAGGTCACGTGCGCCGACCCATTTTCCGGTCGCAGTCCGCAGCGAAAACAGCCCCGCCCCCTCCTCCTTCAGCACCACCGGCGACACGCGGTTGGCCACGGCGATGAAGCGCGGATGCTCCGGGTCGCAGAACTGCAGGGCGTCCGGCCCGCCGGCCGTGAAGTCCACCGGCCCCAGGTCCCCACGCCGGGGTTCGGTCAGCCAGAGAGCCGCCGCCGCCGCCGCCCCCGCCGCGCAGATCGCGGCCGCCTGGGCCCAGCGCGGAAGGCCGGCGGACGCGCTCATGTCTTGCGCATCCGCGAGACAAAGTCCTGCGGATCCCACACGCTGCCGTCCGCCCGCCACACGATCTTGCCCTGGGCGTTGATCAGCAGCGTGGCGAGGGTGTGCTTGACCAGTCCGCCGCTGAAGTCCGCGATCACGCCGAATTGCGTCAGCAGGTCGCGCACGGCGCCCTCCGGCCCCGTGAGAAAGGAATAATTGGACGTGTCGATGCCGCGGTCATGCGCGTAGGCCGACAGCACGCCGGGCGTGTCATAGGTCGGGTCGAGCGAGATCGAGACGAACTCGATGTTTTTCACCCCCGCGGCCCGCGCCAGGTGCTGCGTCGCCATCATCCGGGCCGTCGCGGCCGGGCACATGCTGGCCACGGGGCAGCGCGTGAAGATGAAGTTCAGCATCACCTGCTTCCCGCGAAAACGTCCGCTTGAAACCACGCGCCCGTCCTGGTCGTAGAGGGTGAAGTCGGGCATGTTTTCGCCCACCTCGCGGTAGGCTTGGTCGCCGCGGTCGTGGGTGTCCT
>DASRSH010000295.1:0-55708 GCA_035656575.1 Opitutaceae bacterium | reverse complement strand
CGAAAAGCTGAAATCCAGCTCGTCCTTGCGCCCGAGGCCCCGGGGAAAGGCAAACGCGTCCGCCCGGCCCCGGGCCGCCCGTTCCTCGATGAGCGGCCCGCCGGGATAGCCCAGCGCCAGCAGCTTCGCCCCCTTGTCCAGCGCCTCGCCCGCCGCATCGTCCCGCGTCGATGACAGCACCCGCACCGTGCGATCCGCCTCGGCGCGCGCCAGCAAGGTGTGGCCGCCGGAGACCAGCAGGGCCAAGTGCGGGAAAAGCGATTCGGCCCGCGCGGAAAAAGCCGCCGGTTCCTCCGCGTGCACCGGAATGAAGACCGACCAGACGTGCCCCCGCAGGTGGTTTACCCCCAGCAGCGGCTTGCCCCACGCCGCCGCCAGCGCTTTCGCCGCCGCCACCCCCAGCGCCAGGCACGGCGCCAGCCCCGGCCCAAAGGTGACGGCGATAGCCATTATAGTGAAAGCGGCGTCCTCGCCGTTTCCGAAGCGGCGGGAGCCGCCGTCGCCCGGCTTCGGCCGGCCAGGCGCCGCTTCCACTGCAAGTGCTCGCTCCAAAAGCGGGGCGAGGCGGCGCAGGTGCTCGCGGGCGGCGAGGTCGGGGACGACGCCGCCGTGCTGCTCGTGCAGGGCGATCTGGCTGTGGATCCATTCGCCGGCCAGGCCGGCGGCGGGATCGAAGAGCGCGAGCGCGGTTTCGTCGCACGAGCTCTCGAGCGCGAGAATCATCCGCGGTCGTGCGGCGGCAGGCCGGAGATCTCGACGCGGGCGGCGCGCGGCTGAAAGCTGCAAGACACCGCCGAGGGGCGCCCGCCGGCCACGCGGGAGCTCGCGGCGGCCTGGCTCTCCAGCACTTCCACGCCCCGCAGCACGGCCACGGCCGCATCCAGCTGGCGGTCGTCAATCGGCGTGAATCCGAAGCGCGCCTTGAAGTCCGCCGGATCGCTGATATCGGGACGCAGCTGCTGCTGGCGAATCTTGTCGTCGTCGGCCGCGGACAGCACCACCTCGACGGAGGGCGCCACGCCGACCTGATGGAGGCTCACGCCGCTGGGCGTGTAGTACTTCGCCGTCGTCAGCCGCAGGCCGTCGCCCGTCTTGAAATCAATGATGGTCTGGACCGAGCCCTTGCCGAAGGAGCGCTCGCCCACGACGACGGCCTTGCCGGTGTCCTTGAGGGCGCCGGTGACAATCTCCGCCGCGCTCGCCGTATCCTGGTTGATCAGGACGGCGACGGGCAGGTCGAGGGGATCCCCATCGGCCTCGGAGCGGAACTCCTCGTTGTCCTCCGCCCGGCGCCCGCGGGTCGATACGATCAGGTCGCCTTTGCGGAAGAACGGCTCGGCCACCTCGACCGCCGAATCGAGCGTTCCGCCCGGGTTGTTGCGCAGGTCGATGATGAGGCTGTTGATGTTCTGCTTGAGCAGCTTGTCGAGCGCCGCGGCGAACTGCTCGCCGGTGTGCTCGGAGAACTCCGTCACCAGGACGTACCCGACATCGTCGTCGATGACCCGGGTGTCGATCACGCTGTCGACCTTGATGATTTCCCGCTCCAGGTCGACGGAGTAGCTCTTGTGCGCCTTCGGCCGATACAGGGTCATCGCCACGTGCGTATGCGGCTTGCCCCGCAGCCGGTCGACCACCGCGTCCATCGCCCCCGAGCCCGCGACCGAGCGGCCGTCGATGCTCTCGATTTCGTCGCCGCGCTCGATGCCGGCGCGGGCGGCCGGGGTGTCGTCCATCGGCTCGATCACCTGGACCTTGCCGGAGCGGACTTCCACCTGGATTCCCACCCCGCCGAATTCGCCGCTGAGGTCCTCGGCCAGGTCGTCGTTGTCCTTCTTCTCCAGGAATTCGGAATGGGGATCGAGCGATTCGACCATGCCGTGGAGGGCATTGCGGGCCAGATCCGCGAAGTTGACCGCCTTGGGATCGACGTACTTCTCATTCACGATCACCATCACGTCGCGCACGTAGGCCACCGCCCGGTCGACGTCCCCCTTCACCAGGCCGAACAGGGCGGCAAAGTGAAACGCGAAGGCGGGCACCGCCAAGCCGAGGGCCAGGACCGCGCCGGCAAAAATCCGTTTGCGCATAGGCCGCAGTGTGTCCATCGGCTTCCATTTGTAAATGGGCACCTTTGCTGAGTCGTTCCGCCTGTCGGCCGGACCGGAGGGCGTGCTGAGCTTCGAGCGCTTCATGGCGCTGGCCCTGTACGATCCCGGCTGCGGCTACTACCGCCGGCCGCACCCCCGGATCGGCCGCGGCGGGGGATCGGACTTCTATACGGCCGCCTCCCTTCCCCTCTACGGCGAGCTTATCGCCGCGGCCTGCGCCGCGCTCGTGGGCGGGCCGTCAAAGGCCCGCGAATACACGTTCGTGGAGCTGGGCGTGGAACCGCCCGGCGGCGTGCTGCGCGGAGTGGCCCACCCCTTCGGGGCGAGCCTCGAGGCGGGGGTGAACGGGGGCCTGGACCTGCGCGGACCGTGCGTGGTGTTTTCGAACGAGCTCTTTGATGCCCAGCCCTTTCGCCGCTTCCGGAAACGAGCCGGGGGCTGGCGGGAACTCGGGGTGCGCTCCGGGTCCGCCGGCTGGGAAGAAACCGAATTGCCGGCCGTGGGCGCGGACTTCCTGCCGGCCGACGCCCCGACGGACTATTGCCTGGATGCTCCCACCGGGGCCCGGACACTGGCCGAAGCCATCGCCGGCCAGCCCTGGTCGGGGCTTTTCGTGGCCGCGGACTACGGCAAGAGCTGGGAGGAGCTGGCCTACGGCACTCCGGTGGGCACGGCTCGGGCCTATCGCGAGCATCGCCAAAGCAACGACTTGCTGGCTCACCCCGGGGAGCAGGACCTGACGTGCCACGTCTGCTGGGATTGGATCGGCCAGGCCCTGGCCGAGCGCGGATTCGGCGCCGTCTCCCTGGAGTCCCAGGAAGCGTTCCTCGTGCGGCACGCGGGCCCGGTGCTGGCCGAGATTACCGCCGCCGTTGCGCCCGGCGTGGACGGGCGCAAGCAGGCCTTGCTGCACCTGCTGCATCCGTCCCTGATGGGGCGCAAGTTCCAGGTGCTGACGGCCTTCCGGCCGGGCCAGGAGCCGGCGCCCGGTCCGGCCAGCCGCCGCGGCGGTCCCGGGGCATAATCTGCTTGCCGACCTTTTCCCGCAGCCTACTATGGACCCCTTTCAACCCATCCTCACCACCATGGCCAGAGTCTGCGCAATCACCGGTCGCCGCCCCGTCAAGGGCAACATCATCAACCGCAAGGGTCAGAGCAAGAAGAGCGGGGGCATCGGCACGCACGTGACGAGCGTCACGCGGCGCAAGTTCCGGCCCAATCTCCAGCGGGTGCGCATCGTGCTTCCGAATGGCGCCACCAAGCGGGTGTGGGTTTCGGTCAAAGCCCTCAAGGCCGGGCTCGTGACCAAGGCCTGAGCTACTCGGGCGGGGGCGGCGGGGGCGCCATCACCGAATTGTCCTCCTTGAGCATGTCCTCCGGGGTCTTTTCCGACACCGGCAAAGGCGGAGGATTGGCGACCCGGGCCACGGTGCCCGACGGCGCCTGATCGGGCTGCGGGACGACGCCGCGATCCGCGTGCCGAGCCAGCCGCTCGTCGCCGCCGATCGCGTCGCGGGTCCAGCCGCCGCCCAGATTTTGCACCAGCCCGATGCTCGCCAGAATCTGGCGGAGCTGGGTCTGGAGTTCGGCTTCGCGGCTGCTCAAGAAGGTGTTCTGCGCGGAAATGACATTCACGTAACTGTCGACCCCCTGCTGGTAGCGGGTCAGCGACAGGCGCACCGTCGTCTCCGCCGAGGCCGCCGCGCGGTGCTGCTGCATCACCTCGCGCGAGAGCACGCGCAGGCTCACCAGGTTGTCCTCCACGGCCTGAAAGGCGGCCAGGACCGTCTGCCGGTACTGCGCGACCGTCTGGTCGTAGGCCGCCTTGGCGCGGTCGGTCGCGGCAAAGCGCGCGCCGCCGTCAAAGAGGGTCTGCGCGGCGCCGGCGCCGACCGACCAGAAGCGGTTGGACCAATCGAGAAGCTGCGACGCGCCGAGCGATTCGAAGCCGGCGCTCGCGCTGAGCGTGAGCTGCGGAAAGTAGGCCGCCCGCGCGACCCCTATGGCCGCGTTGGCCGCCGCCACCTGCCGTTCCGCGGCCGCCACGTCGGGCCGCCGCTCCAGCAGGACGGAAGGCACGGCCACCGGCACCGCCGGAATCGTCGGCTTGAAGCGCTTCACCGCCAGGCTGAATTGCGCCGGGGGCACGCCGATCAGCACGGCGATCGCGTGCTCGTATTGGGCGCGGGCGATGCCGAGATCGGTGGCTTGCACCTCCGCCGTCTCCAGCTGCGTGGTGGCTTGGGAAACATCCTCGGCGGAGTCGATTCCCGTCCGGTAGAGGGTCTGGGTCAGCCGCAGGCTCGCCCGGTAATCCTCCATCGTGGTGTCGAGAATGAAGCGCTCCTCGTCCACGGCCCGCAGGTTGAAGTAATCCTGCGCCAGCTGCGCCTGCATGCTCAGGATCTCGTTGGCCAGGGTGGCCGCGCTCGATTGCGCGAGCGCGCGATTTTCGCGGATCGTATTGCGCACCTGCCCCCACAGATCCACTTCGTACGAGGCCTCGAAAGGAAGCTCGAACAGCGTGTGCGTGCCCGGGCCGGCCACCGCCGCCGCGCCGGTTCCACCGCCGGTGCCGCCCGTCCCGGTCGTGCCGGTTCCCGCGCTGCCGGTCGAATTGGCCTCCCCGGCCGTGGCGCCGCCTCCGGTCTCGGCCAAGGCCGAGGGCGAGCGCGACCGCACCACCTCCGGGTTCACCCCCACGGTCGGAAACAGCTGCGCCACCGCCTCGCGGTACACCGCCCAGGCCTCCCGGTAGGTCGCCTCCGCCTGCACGACGTTCTGGTTGGCTTTCGCCACGCGGCCTTCGAGCGCGCTCAGGTCGGGATCGTCGTAAATGTCCCACCAGTCTCCGCGGGCGAGCTGGTCGCTGGGCTGGGCCAGCTTCCAGCCTTCCGTGCCGGCGCCGTCGTTCGGCGTGGCCTCCTTGAAGGCCGCGGGCGGAGCCGCCGCCGGCTCACGGTAATGCGGCGCGAAATTGCAGCCCGCCAGCAGGGCCGCGGCCACGGCCGTCGTCAGCATTCGCGCGTTCATGCCGGTTTCTCCACGGGGGCGGGGACTCCGGGAGCCCGGGCAAAACCCAGCCGGCCCACCCAGTTGTTCAGCCGATCCATATACAAGTAGATCACGGGCGTCGTATAAAGGGTCAGCGCCTGGCTCACGATCAGCCCGCCCACGATCGTGATCCCCAGGGGCCGGCGCAGTTCCGCCCCCATCCCCGTGCCGAGGGCCAGGGGCAATCCGCCGAGCAGGGCGGCCATGGTCGTCATCATGATGGGGCGAAACCGCAGCAGGCAGGCTTCGAAGATGGCTTCCCGCGGGGTCGTCTCGTCCCGCCGCTCCACCTCCAGCGCAAAATCGATCATCATGATGGCGTTTTTCTTGACGATGCCGATGAGCAGAATGATCCCGATCAGCGCGATGATGGTGAGCTCGGTGTGGGTGATGAGCAGCGCGAGCAGCGCGCCCAGCCCCGCCGAAGGCAGCGTGGAGAGGATGGTCACCGGGTGGATGTAACTTTCGTACAGGATGCCGAGCACGATATACACGGCCGCCAGCGCGGCGAGGATCAGCATCCATTCCGTGGAGAGCGATTGCGTGTAGGCCTGGGCCGTGCCGCTGAAGCTGCCGGTGATCGTCGAAGGCATTCCGATCCCCCGTTCAATCCCGTCGATGAGCTTGACCGCGTCGCCCAGGGCCACGCCCGGCATCAGGTTGAACGAGATGGTGACGGAGGGAAACACGCTGGTGTCGTTGATCATCATCGGCGCGGTGGCGGCGCTGAAATGGGCGATCGCGGCCAGCGGCACGACGCCCCCGCCGGCGGCCCCCACGTAAACGTACTTGAGGGCATCGGGATCGCGCCAGAACTGCGGCGCCACCTCCATGATCACGTAATACTGGTTGAGCGACTCGTACATGGTCGCGATCTCGCGCTCCCCAAAGGCGTCGTACAGCGCGCTGTCGATCGTGCTGGGCGTGACGCCCAGCCGCGCCGCGGTCGCGCGGTCGATCACGACGTTCATCGCCAGGCCGCCGTTTTGCGCATCGCTGTTCGCGTCGGCGAGCTGATGGGCCTTCTGCATCGCGTGCAGCAGGACCGGGCCCCAATGGTTCAATTCCGCGATGTTATCGCTCTGGATGGTGTATTGATATTGCCCCGCGGCCGCGCGGCCGCCGATCCGCACATCCTGGGCGGCCTGCAGGATGAGGGTCGCCCCCGTCACCTTCCCCAGCTTGGGCCGCAGCCGGGCGATGATCTGGTCGGCCGACGCCTTGCGCTGGCTGAGCGGCTTGAGGGAAATGAACATGCGGCCCGTGTTGGTCGTCGTGCCCCCGCCGCCGCCGGTGAAGGCGATGACGGCGCTCACCGCGGGGTCGGCGTTCACGATGGCGCACAGCCGGCGCATCTTCTGCGCCATCGCTTCAAAGGAGATGTCCTGGTCGGCGATGATCATGCCCATCATCCGGCCGGTATCCTGCTGGGGAAAGAAGCCCTTGGGCACCTTGATGAACAGGAACACGTTCAGCGCCAGCGTCACGATGGCGATCAGCAGCACGAGCAGGGAATGCTCGAGCACCCAGCCCAGGCTGCGCCGGTAGCCGCCGAGCATGGCCTTGAACGCCCGCTCGCTGGCGGCATAGAACCGCCCGTGGCTCGACGGCTCCCGCAGCAGGCGCGAGCACATCATCGGCGTCGCCGTCAGCGAAACCGCCAGGGATACCAGGATGGTGACGGAAAGGGTCACGGCGAACTCGCGGAACAGCCGGCCGATGATGCCTCCCATGAGCAGAATGGGGATGAAGACCGCCACCAGGGACACGCTGATGGAAAAGACCGTCGAGCCGATCTCGGCGGCGCCCTTGAGCGCGGCGTCCAGGGCGCTGTCGCCATGCTCCCGGTAGCGGGTGATGTTTTCCAGGACGACGATGGCATCGTCCACCACGAACCCCGTCGAGATCGTGAGGGCCATCAGCGACAGGTTGTCGACGCTGTAGCCCAGCAGGTACATGACCCCGAAGGTTCCGATCAGCGACACGGGCACGGCGACGCTCGGAATCACCGTCGCCGGCACTTCGCGCAGAAAGATGAAGACGACGAACACCACCAGCAGGATCGAGATCGCCAGCGTCCGCTCGACGTCCCGCACCGACGCCCGAATGGTCTGGGACTGGTCCATGACGATAGTCAGGCCGATCGCCGGGTTGATCGCCGCGTGCAGCTGGGGCAGCGCCTTGACGATGGCGTCGACCGTATCGATGATGTTGGCGCCGGGCTGGCGGAAGATGATCAGCGAGGCGGCGCTCTTGCCGTTCACGAAACCGACCGACCGCACCGTCTGCACCGAGTCGGACACCTTGCCAATGTCGCTCAGGCGCACCGGCTGGCCGCCCTGGTAGGCCACGATGAGAGGGGCGTAGTCGGCCGCCTTCAGGAGCTGGTCGTTGTCCGCGATCATCCAGCGCTCGGTGGCATCGGAAAAGGCGCCCTTGGCGAGATTGGAGGTCTGGGCGGCGACGGCGGTCCGCACCGTCTCGAGCTGGATTCCGTGCCCGTACATCTGCAGGGGATTGAGGTCGATGCGGACGGCGGGGGCCGAACTCCCCCCCACCACCACCTGCCCGACCCCGGGAAGCTGCGACAGCTTCTGCGAGAGCACGGTCGACGCCGCGTCGTAAAGCATCGGCGGCGGCACCGTGTCCGAAGTCAGCGACACGATCATGATCGGGGAATCCGCCGGGTTCACCTTGCGGTAGGTCGGATTGCTCGGCAGGTTTGACGGGAGGTCGCTGCGCGCCGCGTTGATCGCCGCCTGCACGTCGCGCGCCGCCGCATCGATGTTGCGGCTCAGGTCGAACTGCAGCGTGATGCCCGTCTGGCCCAGGGTGCTGGTCGCCGTCATTTCCGTGACGCCGGAGATGCGGCCGAATTCGCGCTCCAGCGGGGTGGCGACCGACGACGCCATGATCTCGGGGCTCGCCCCCGGCAGCGAGGCGCCGACCGTAATGGTGGGAAAATCCACCTGCGGCAGGGGTGAAACCGGCAGGAATTTGAAGGCGACCGCGCCGGCAAGCGCGACCGCGACCGTGAGCAGCGTGGTCGCGACCGGGCGGCGGATGAACGGCGCCGACAGGTTCATGACGCGCTGTGCGCCGGCTGCGCCTCCGGCTTGGGCTGGCCGACCGGCACCGGGCCGCCGGCGCCGCCGAACCGCCGCGCAATGCGGTCGAAGAAGAGGTACACGACGGGCGTCGTGTACAGCGTGAGCAGCTGGCTGAAGATCAGGCCGCCGATGATCGTGATGCCCAGGGGCCGGCGCAGTTCCGAGCCGATGCCGCGTCCCAGGGCCAGCGGAACGGCGCCCAGCAGCGCCGCCATGGTGGTCATGAGAATCGGCCGGAAGCGCAGCAGGCACGCCTCGCGGATCGCCTCCCGCGCGGGCTTGCGGCGCTGCCGCTCCGCCTCGAGCGCGAAGTCGATCATCATGATGGCGTTCTTCTGCACGATGCCGATCAGCAGCACGATCCCGATGATCGCCACGACCGTCAGCTCGGTTCCGCACACCAGCAGCGCCAGCAGCGCCCCCACCCCGGCCGACGGCAGCGTGGAGAGGATCGTGATCGGGTGAATGTAGCTCTCGTAGAGCACGCCCAGGACGATGTAGACGGTCACCAGCGCGCTCAGGATGAGAATCGGTTCGTTCGTCAGGGAGCTGACGAACGCCTGCGCCGTACCCTGGAACGATGCCTGCATCGCCGCCGGCGGCGGCATTTGCCGGGCGACCTGGTCGATCGCCTTGATCGCCGCCCCCAGCGCCGCCTTGGGCGCCAGGTTGAACGAGATCGTCGTCGCCGGAAACTGGCCCAGATGGGAAATCAGGATCGGCGCGAGCTGGTCCTGGGCTTTGGCCAGGGCGCCGAGCGGCACGGGGCCGCCGCTGCTCGATTGCACGTAAATGTCCGCCAAATCCGAGGGCGTCTGCCGGAAGGCGGGCGGCACCTCGAGGATCACATGGTACTGGTTGAGCTGGGTGAAGAGGGTCGAGACCTCCCGCTGCCCGAAGCTGTCGTACAAATCATTGTCGATGTCCGTCGGGGTGAGTCCGAGGCGCATCGCCGTCGCGCGGTCCAGATTGAGCACGGTCTCGCGGCCGCGGGTCTGCAGGTCGCTGGCGACATCGGCCAGCTGGGGCAAGCCGTTGAGCTTGGCGACGAAGGCGCTGGCGTACTTCTCCAGCTCGTCCAGGTTCGGATCTTCCAGGGTGTATTGATACTCGGTCCGGCTGACGATGTCTTCGACCGAAATGTCCTGCACCGGCTGCATGTACAGGGTGATTCCGGGGATCGAGGCCAGGCGGCGGTTGAGCCGGCGAATGACGTCCGTCGCGTTCACGTGGTGCCGCGCCGCCAGGTCCTTCAGGTTGATCTGGATCCGGCCGCTGTTCAGCGTGGTGTTCGTTCCGTCGACCCCGATGAACGAGGAGAGATTGGCCACGGCGGGATCCTGCAGGATCGCGGCGCCGAGGCGCTGCTGCAGCTCCGACATCCGGGCAAAGGAAACGCTTTGGTCCGCCTCCGACACCCCCTGGATCTCGCCCGTATCCTGCACGGGGAAGAAGCCCTTGGGTATGACCAGGTACAGCAGCACCGTCACCACCAGCGTCGCGGCCGCGATCAGCAGGGTGAGCCGCGTGTGGGTCAGGACCCAGTCCAGCGTCCTGGCGTAGAAGTCGATGATGCGCTGGAACTGCCGCTCCGACCAGCGGTAGAAGCGGCCCTGCTCCGACTCCGGCCGGTGCTTGAGCAGCTTGGCGCAGAGCATCGGCGTCAGGGTCAGCGACACCGCCGCGGAAATCAGGATGGTCACGCTGAGCGTGACCGCGAATTCCCGGAACAGCCGCCCCGTGATGTCGCCCATGAACAGCAGCGGAATCAGCACGGCGATGAGCGAGATCGTCAGCGACATGATCGTGAACCCGATCTGCTCGGCCCCCTTCAGCGCGGCCTCCAGCGCGCTGTCGCCCTCCTCGACGTAGCGGGTGATGTTCTCGATCATGACGATCGCGTCGTCGACGACGAAGCCGGTCGAGATGGTGAGGGCCATCAGCGTGAGGTTGTTCAGGCTGTAGCCCAGCGCGTACATGGCCGCGAACGTCCCGATGAGCGACAGCGGCACCGCCACGCTGGGGATGATGGTCGCGGCCAGCGTCCGCAGGAAGACGAAGATCACCGCCACGACCAGCGCAATGCACAGCATCAGCTCGAACTCCACGTCGGAGACGGACGCGCGCACCGAGGTCGTGCGGTCGGTGAGGATCGTCAGGTGCACGGCGGACGGCAGCGTCGCCTTCAGCTTGGGCAGCAGGGCCGTGATCCGGTCGACCACCTGGATGATGTTGGCGCCCGGCTGCCGCTGGATGTTCAGGATCACCGCGGGCGTGCGGTTCATCCAGGCCGCCTCCTCGCTGTTCTCGACGCCGTCCAGGACATTCGCGACGTCGCTCAGCCGGACGGGGGCGCCATCGCGGTAGGCGACGATCACGGACCGGTACTGCGCGGCCGTGGTCAGCTGATCGTTGGCGCCGATCTGGTAGGTTTGAGTCGCCCCCTCGAAGCTGCCCTTGGCCGAGTCCAGGCTCGTGTTGTTGAGCGCCGTGCGCAGGTTTTCCAGGGTGAGGCCGTAGGCCGCGAGCTGCACGGGGTTGGCCTGGATGCGCACCGCCGGCTTCTGGCCGCCGCTGATGGTGACGGCGCCGACACCGGACAGCTGCGAGATCTTTTCGGCCAGTCGCGTGTCGGCCAGGTCCTCGACATTCGCCAGCGGCATGGTCTGCGAGGTGAGGGCCAGCGTCAGGATCGGCGCGTCCGCCGGATTGACCTTGCTGTAGATCGGCGGCTGCGGCAGCCCGGCGGGCAGATAGCTTTGCGCGCCGTTGATCGCCTCCTGGACCTCCTGCTCGGCCACGTCGATGTCCAGGCTGAGCGTGAATTGCAGCGTGATGACCGACGCCCCCTCCGAGCTCGTCGAGAGCATCTGGTTCAGTCCCGGCACTTCGCCCAGCTGCCGTTCCAGCGGCGCGGTCACCGCCGAGGCCACGACATCCGGGCTCGCGCCCGGGTAAAAGGTCGTGATCTGCATGGTGGGGTAATCCACCTCGGGCAGCGCCGCAATCGGCAGCAGGGTGTACGAAATCAGCCCGACCAACAGGATCGCCACCATCAGCAGCGACGTCGCGATGGGCCGGAGAATGAACGGCCGGGACGGATTCATTCGGGGCCGGCCGGACCCGTGCTGGTGCTGCTGCTCTGGCTGCCGGGTGCGCTGGGCGTGGACTTGGGCTGGCCGCCGATCTGGACCGGCGCGCCGTTCTGGAGCTTGTCGAACCCGTCCGTGACCACTTCCTCGCCCGCCTTGACCCCGGACAGCGCCGCCGTATTGCCCTCGACCGCCAGCAGCTTCACGGTGCGCAGCTCCGCCTTCTTCGTTTGCATGTCCACGACATAGACCGTGGCCGTGTCGTTGTCGCGCTGGACCGCGCCGAGCGGCACCAGGGCGACGTTCGTGAGCGTGCGCAGATAGAGCCGCGCATTGACGAATTGATTGGGAAAGAGAGCGCCGTTCGCGTTGGCGAAGCTCGCCCGCCCGCGGACCGTGCCGGTCGCGGTGTTGATCTGGTTGTCCAGCGTGATCAGCGTGCCCTGGCCCAGGGTATGTTCGAGCGTGCGGTCGAGGGCGTCCACGCGCAGGGTCTGGCCGGCCAGCATCGGCCGGGACACCTGATCGATCTGGTCCTCGGCCAGGGTGAAGATGACGGTGATGGGCTTGATCTGCGTGATCGTCACGATCGTGCCGCTGTTGGCGACGACCAGGTTGCCCGGGTCGACCGTTCGCAGGCCGACGCGGCCGTCAATCGGGGCGCGAATCTGCGTATAGTCGACGTTGAGTTCGGCCGCCTCCAGGTTGGCCTGGTCGACCTGGATCGTGCCGAGGTCCTGATCCACCGTCGCCTGCTGCGTCGCCAATTGCTGCTGGGGAATCGCGTGCTCCTTGTAGGCCTGCTGATAGCGCTGCAAATCGATCCGCGCATTGCTCAGGGCCGCCTGGTCCTTGGCCAGCTGCCCCTTGCTTTGGTCGACGACGGCCTGGTACGGCCGCGGATCGACCACCGCGAGCAACTGGCCTTTGGTCACCATCTGCCCCTCCTTGTAATAGACCGCGGTCAGCTCGCCGCCGACCCGGGAGACCAGATTGTCGGTGTAGGTGGGCGTCACCGTGCCCAAGGTGTCCAGCGTGATATCGAGATTCCCCTGGCGCACGGCGGTCACCGCGACCCGCGAGGGCGGGGGTCCGCCCGCGGGCTTCTTGGCCGGCTTCAGGCCCCGGATGATCAGAAAGATGAATACGATCGCGAGCAGGCCGACAATCCACGGCCAGATGCGCCGGCGGCGCCGGCCCCCGTGACGCTCACCGCCATCGGCGGAATGCGCGCGGGGATGGTGCGGATGATGGGAGTGGCCATGCCCATGATGGGAGTGTCCACCGTGGCCAGGCTGGCCGGCCGGCTCCGTCCGCCGGGAGGGGTTCAATGAAGACGGCTCTTCAGGCATAGTGGTAAGGATTTGCAAATGCACCCTCCGGTCCAGACCTAATGCGCGCCACGCCGGTCCGGAACGGAAATCTCCCTAAGGGAATGAAACGTGGGGTGCTAGGACAGCGCGCGAAACACCGCAGCCGCATTCTGCCCCCCAAAACCAAGATTATTACTCAGCACGCAACGGACTGACGCACGGCGGGCGGCATTGGGTACATAATCCAGGTCGCAATCCGGATCTGGCTCTTCAAGGTTGATTGTCGGCGGTATGACGCCGGTTTCGAGCACTTTGACGGCAATTACGCCTTCGATGGCGCCCGCGGCGCCCAATAAATGTCCCGTCATCGACTTGGTCGAACTGATGGCGACCCGCGCGGCGTGGTCGCCAAACACCCGCTTGATCGCCAGGGTCTCGTACTTGTCGTTGTACGGGGTCGAGGTCCCGTGCGCGTTGATGTAGTCCACCTCGCCGGGGCCCACTCCGGCCGATGCCAGCGCCCGGCGCATCGCCAGCGACAGGCCCCGGCCGTCGGGATCGGGCTGCGTGATATGAAAGGCGTCGCAGGTGGCGGCGTAACCCGCCAGCTCGCAATAGATGCGCGCCCCCCGCGCCTGCGCGTGCTCCAGCGATTCGAGGATCAGGATGCCGGCGCCTTCGCCCATGACGAATCCGTCGCGCTGGCGGTCGAACGGCCGGCTCGCCTTTTCCGGCGCATCGTTGCGCGTGCTCATCGCCTTCATCGCGCAGAAGCTCGCGTAGGCGAATGGCGTGATCGCGGCCTCGGCGCCGCCGGCGATCATCACGTCGGCGTCGCCGCGGCGGATCGCATGCGCGGCCTCGCCCAGGGCGTGGGTGCCGGACGAGCAGGCCGAAACGACGCCGAAGTTGGGGCCCCGCGCGCCGTACTCGATGGCGACCAGGCCCGAGCACATGTTGATGATCAGGGCCGGAATGGTGAAGGGCGACACCTTGCGCGGGCCGCGCTCCCACAGGACGCGCAGCTGCGTCTCGTAATAGTGCATGCCCCCGATCCCGGAACCCAGAATCACGCCGACGCGGTCGCCGTCCTCCCGGGTGAAGTCGATGCCGCTGTCGGCGACGGCCTGCCGGGCGGCGACGAAGCCGAAGTGCGTGTAGCGGTCGTTGCGCCGCACTTCCTTCGGGTCCCACAGCTTGGCCGGATCCCAGTCGCGCACCTCGGCGCCGATCTGGCAGGCAAATTCCGCGGGATCAAACAGCGTCACCCGCCGCACGCCGCTGCGGCCGGCCACCAGCGACGACCAGAAGCCGGCCACGTCGTGGCCGATGGACGTGACCACGCCCAAACCGGTGACGACGACTCTGCGGTTGGAAGCGGAAACGGAAATGGAAACGAAACCAGCTTAGGACTGCCCGGCCTTGGCCTTGATGTAGTCCACCACCTGGCCCACGGTCTGGAGCTTTTCCGCGTCCGACTCGGGAATCTCGCCTTTGATCTCGTCCTTGAACTCCTCTTCAAACGCCATGATCAGCTCCACGGTATCGAGCGAGTCGGCACCGAGGTCGTCGAGAAAGGAGGCCGTGGGAGTGATTTGCTCCTCGTTAACATTGAGCTGGTTAACGATGATCTCCTTGACGCGTTGTTCGATGGATTTTTGGTCGGCCATTGGCGGGAAAGATGAAAAAAACGGGCTGTTCGGACACTTCACATCGCCATGCCGCCGTCAACGGTAAAAACTTGGCCTGTAATGTATCCGGCTTCCTCGGAAGCGAGAAAAGCCGTCATCGCGGCGATGTCGGCCGGCTCCCCGAACCGCTTAAGGGGCACGGCTTCAAGGATCTTGGCGGACACCTCCGGCTGGTTGACGAAATCGGTGGTCATGTCGGTCTTGATGAAGCCGGGCGCCACCGCGTTGACCGTGATGTTGCGCGAGGCGAATTCACGCGCGAGGGTCTTGGTCAGGCCGATCATGCCGGCCTTGGCGGCGGAATAGTTCGCCTGGCCGGCGTTGCCCATGATGCCGCTGACGGAGGCGATGTTGATGATGCGCCCCCAGCGGGCGCGGGTCATCGGCCGGGCCAGGGCCTTGGTCCAGTGGAAGCAGCTCGTCAGGTTCGTCGCGAGGACATCGTTCCAATCCGCCTCGCTCATGCGGAACAGCAGGCCGTCGCGGGTGATCCCGGCGTTATTCACCAGGATGTCGATGGCCGGGAACTCCGCCAGGAGGCTGGCCGCCGCCGCCGCCACCGCGGCGCCGTCCGCCACGTCGACCGCCAGGGCCTTCGCCTTGCCGCCGGCGGCGGTGATGGCCGCCGCCGTCGCCCCGCAGGATTCGGCCGACTTGGAGACGCAGATCACGGCGACGCCGGCCTGCGCCAGCGTCTGCGCGATGGCCTTGCCGATGCCGCGGCCCGCTCCGGTGACGAGCGCCGTCCGGGAATTGTAGGTCAGCATAAATCAGTACACGTCGCGCTGGTAGCGCTTGTCCTTCTTGAGCTGCTTGACGTAATCGGCGGCCCGGGCCGGATCCATTCCGCCCTGCCCCGCCACGATGTCGAGCAGCGCGGTGTCGACATCCTTGGCCATGCGCTTGGCGTCGCCGCAGACGTAGAAGTGCGCTCCGCCCTGCAGCCAGCTCCAGATCTCGGCCGCCTGCTCGCGCATCCGGTCCTGCACGTAGATCTTTTGCGGCTGGTCCCGCGAAAAGGCCGTATCCAGGCGGTGGAGCACCCCGCGCTCCTGGAACTGCTTCCATTCCTCCTCGTAAAGAAAATCCGTCGCGCGGTGCTGGTCGCCGAAAAAGACCCAGTTGCGGCCGGCCGCCCCGGCCGCCTCGCGGTCCTGGACGAAGGCGCGAAACGGCGCGATGCCGGTGCCCGGCCCGACCATGATCGCGTCCCGGGCCGGGTCCTCCGGCGGCCCGAAATGCGAATGGGAAACGAAGACCGGCACGGGCGTCTGGCCGACCTGGACCCGGTCGGCGAGGAAGCTCGAGCAGACGCCGACGCGGTCGCGCTGGTTCGTGCGGTAGCGCACGACCGCCACGGTCAGGTGCACCTCGGCGGGAAAGACGCGCGGAGACGAGGCGATCGAATAGAGACGCGGCATGAGCCGGCGCATCTGCTCGACCAGCTCCTGGGGCGAGAGGCGCGCGCTGGGGAATTCCTCCAGCAGGTCGACGAATTCGCGTTCGGCCAGATACTCGGCCAGCAGATCCTTGGCGTCGGGCGCGAGCAGGCCGGCCAGGCGCGCCTTCTGCGCCGGGTCGGTGGCGCGGCCGGCCAGCGTCTCGACGAACTTGCGGGTCGGCGCGCTGAGGGCGACCCGGCTGAAGAGAACCTCGCGCAGCGGCAGCGCCCCCGCCGCCTTGGGCAGCATCACCGGCTCGTCCCCCGAAGCGCCCAGGCGCCGGACGATCTCGTCGACATCCGCCGGGCGGTTCGTCGGAAACACGCCCAGCGAATCTCCCGCCTTGTAGCGCAGGCCGCTGCCCACGATGCTGACCGCGAAGTGCCGCGTCTCCTTGGCCGTGCCCGGCCGGTTGAGGACCCGCGACTCGACCACCCGTGCGGGAAACGGATTGTCTTTGGTGTACGCGGAAGCGGCTTCGGTCTCGGACATCGCAGGACGAAGGGTCAGCCATAGTTTCTCAGCGTGGGATTGAAAAGGTCAAAATTCGGCCCCAGCGTGGCGCGATGTCAGAGGATGTCCGGCTGCAAAAGTACCTCGCTGACGCCGGCGTCTGTTCGCGGCGCGCGGCCGAAGCCCTGATCGCCGCCGGCGAGGTGTGGGTGAACGGCAAGGCCGCGGTGCCGGGCCAGAAGATCGTCCCGGGCGCCGACAAGGTGACGGTCGAGGGCAAGACGGTCCGCGCGACCGCGCAGCCGAAGATCACGCTGGTCGTGCACAAACCCCGGGGCCTGGTCTGCTCCAACGACGACCCCTTCAATCCGGAAAACGTCTTCAGCCTGGTGCCGCGCGAACTGGCACGCCTGCGCTTCTTTTGCGCCGGGCGGCTGGACAAGGAGAGCGAAGGACTCGTGATCCTGACCACCGACGGCGATCTGGCCAACCGGCTGATGCATCCGTCCCACCGCGTGGTCAAGCGCTACCACGTCTCGCTCAAGAACCCGTTTCCGGCCGCCCGGCTGCCGCTGCTCGTGAAGGGCATCACGGTGGAGGGGGAGCGGCTCAAGGTCGAGCGGGCGTCCCTGGTCAACGCCAGCCCGGCCGGAGAGTCCCGCGATCTGGACCTGCATATGGAGCACGGCAAGAAACGGGAGATCCGCCAGTTGCTCACCGTCCTCGGCTACGACGTCCGGCGGCTGCGGCGCTACCAGATAGGTGCCATCCGCTTGCAGGGAATCCCATTGCGCGGAGGCAGACAACTTTCTACCAAGGAGATTGACCAACTCTTTCATTCGCCTCGGACCCCGCGCGCCGCGTGGACTGCGTCCGCGGAATCCCTCCCGTAATCCATGAACGCTCGCTGCCTTTGCCTTCTTCTTCTGGCCGCCGCCGCCGGGCGCGCGGCCCCTCTTACCGCCACGACCGCGGTGCAGACCCGGCCCGATGCCGCCGCCCCGATCGTCGGCTACCTCAAGGCCGGCACCGAGCCCCAAGCGGCGGGATCCGCGCCTGACGGGTGGATGGCCGTCAGCCTTCCCGGACCCTTCACCGCGTACGTGCCCAGCACGGCGCTGACCAAGGACCTGGACGTCAAACCCGGCACCCCCCTGTACCTCGAGCCCCGGCCCGACGCCAACGTTCTCGCTTCCGCCGCGCGGGGCGACAAGATCACCATCACCGGCCTGCACGGCCGCTGGACGCAGGTCAGCCTGGAGCAGCCGCTCATCGGCTACATTCCCTTGGGGCCATCGCCGGCCGTCGCGGCCGGTTCCTCCCCGCTTCCGTCCGCCCCGGCCGGGGCTTCGGAGGCGCCCGTCCCCGCGCCCAGCGGACCCGGCCATCCCGTCGATGTGACGTCCGCGCTGACCGGGCCGCAATATTTCGAGGGCCGCTTCGCCTCGACGCATCGCTGGATCGGCCCCGCCCGGCCCTATGACTGGGAACTGCTCGATGCGAGCGGAAGCCGCCTGGCCTATCTCGACGTCCACAAGCTTTTGCTCACCGAGCAGATGCAAAAATACATCGGCCATACGGTCAGCGTTTACGGGACGGTCGAGCCGATTCCCCGCAGCCACGACGTCGTGGTGACCGTCGAAAGCCTGCAATTGCGCTAGCTCGATGGAGCTCATCGACGGGAACCGCATCGCGGCGGACATCATCGCGGAGCTCACGGCCCAGACCGCGGCCCTGGCGGGCCGCAAACCGTGCCTCGCCCTCGTGCGCGTGGGCGACGATACCGCCTCGGTTTCGTACGTGCGCAAGAAGGACCAGACCGCGGCCGCCATTGGGATCCAAAGCCGGATGATCCTTCGCCCGGTGGGCACCACCCAGGCGGACCTGAACCGGCTGGTCGACGAGCTCAATGCCGATCCGGCGGTGGACGGCATCCTGGTTCAATCCCCGCTCCCGCCGCCGCTGGACGAACGCGCCATTTTCGCGCGGGTGTCGCCGGCCAAGGACGTGGACGGCTTCCATCCCCTGAACCTGGGCAAGATCGCCCAGGAAGATCCTTCGGGCTTCGTGTCGTGCACGCCGGCGGGGATCATGGAGCTGCTGCGCCGCAGCGGCGTCGATCTCGCCGGCCGCCATGTCGTCGTCGTCGGGCGATCCCTGATCGTGGGCAAGCCCGCGGCCTTGCTGGCTTTGCAAAAGAAGGCCGGGGCGAACGGCACGGTCACCGTCTGCCATTCGGGCACGGCCGATCTCGGCGCCTTCACCCGCCAGGCCGACGTGCTCATCGCGGCCATTGGCCGGCCTGAACGGATCACGGGCGACATGGTCAAGCCCGGCGCCGTCGTGATCGACGTCGGCATGAATCGCGTCCCCGATGCCTCGCGCAAGACCGGTTACCGCCTGACCGGCGACGTGCACTTTCCCAGCGTCGCCGAGCGCGCCTCCCGGCTGACGCCGGTTCCCGGCGGCGTGGGGCCCATGACGGTCGCCATGCTCATGCGCAACACGCTCAAGGCGCGGATTGCCTCGCCCGGCTGAATCCGCTTCAACTGCGACCGCCCACCCCATGCCCGCGCCCAAGATCCTGGTCATTGACGACCAGCCGGTGAATGTCCAGCTCCTCAAGCGCAAGCTCGAGCGCGAAAACCTCCAGGTCATACCCGCCTACAACGGCAAGGAAGGCCTCGAGCGGATCCAGAGCGAAAAGCCGGACCTGATCCTGCTCGATGTCATGATGCCCGACATGGACGGCATCGAGGTCTGCCAGCGGCTGCAGGCGAGCGAGGAGACCCGCGCCATCCCCGTCATCTTCATCACCGCGCGCACGACCAAGGAGAGCAAGCTCGAGGGCCTGGGCGTCGGCGCCGTCGATTACATCACCAAGCCGATCGACCTCGACGAGACGCTCGCCCGCGTGCAGACGCAGCTGCGCTTCGTCGCCATCAACCGTGAGATGGTCGACCTGCAGCGGCGCCTGGAGGAAGCCCGCCGCGCCGCCACCATCGGGGCCGTCACCCAGGGCATCGCGCATAATCTCAACAATCTGCTCGGCGTCGCCATCGGATACCTCGACCTGGTCAAGGTGTCGCTCGACCGGCCGGACCAGGTCAACCATTGCATCCAGCACGTGGATTCCGCGCTGCAGCGGATCGTGGCCATCATCCGCCAGCTCACCTCCCTGGTCGTGAAGGCGCGGCCGCCGCTGAGCAAGTGCCGCCTGGCCGACCTCCTGGCGAGCGCCATCGAACGCTTTCACCGCGACTACCGGCTGGACGCGCCGGTCACAGTGGAAAGCTCGCTCGCCGAGCTCAGCTTCGAGACCAACACCGAATTGGTGGAGGAAGCGTTATCCAAGGTGCTGATCAACGCCTGGGAGTCCTACGGCGACGCGCCGCCGGACCGGCGCCCGATCGAGATCTCGGTGCGGCTGACGGAGCGGCCCGGCGACGGGCGTTTCGCCGAAATCCGCGTGGAGGACCGCGGCCGCGGCATTGACCCGGAAATGGCCGACCAGATGTTCGAGCCTTTCGTCAGCTCCAAGGCCACCGTGGGCGTGGGCATGGGTCTCACCATGGCCCGGCACGCGCTGCGCAATCTCGGCGGCGAAGTCACGGTCGTGAACCGGCCGGGCGGCGGCGCGAGCGCGATCCTGCTGCATCCCCTGGAGCCCAAGCCGCCGGACGAAGGGGAGCACGCCGAGGCGTTTACGCGCTCCCTGCCCCTGTGAGTCCGTCCATCGCCATCCTCGGGGCCGGCAACATGGCCGGCGCGATGGTCGACGGGCTGCTCGCCTCCCGCGGGCCGGAAGCGCTCTGCTGTTTCACCGCCTCCGGGCGCTCGGCCCAGGCGCTCGCCCAGCGCACCGGGATCCGCGCCGCCCAAACCCTGGAGGAGCTGCTGGCGACTGCCTCCGTCCTGGTGGTCGCCTTCAAGCCCCAGCACCTGGCCGCGGCGGACGCCAAGCTGTCCGCCCTGACGGCGGGCAAGCTCGTCCTGTCCGTTCTGGCCGGCAAGCGCCTGTCCGCCCTGCAGAAGGTTTTCCCCCAGGCCCGCAACATCGTTCGCGCCATGCCGAATACGCCCAGCCGCATCGGCGCAGGCATGACCGGCTGGTGCGCGCTGCGGCCCCTGGATCCTTCCGATCGCGACCTGGTGCAGAATCTCCTGGCCGCGATGGGCCGCGAGATCGAGGTGCCGGAGGATCGCATGGACGCGTTGACCGCCGTGAGCGGCAGCGGACCGGCGTTCGTGTTCGAATTCACCGCGGCGCTGCGCGACGCGGGCGTGGCCGCCGGGCTCGAGCCGGCGCTCGCCGAAACGCTCGCGGTCGAGACCGTGCTCGGCGCCGGCCGGCTGCAGGCCCGGCGCGGGGTCGCGCCGGAAAAGCTGCGCGACGAGGTGACCTCGCCCAACGGCGTGACCTTCGCCGGCCTGCGGCGCCTGGCCGCGGGCAATTTTCGCGCGCTGATCGCGGACGTCGTGCAAACCGCGCGCGCCCGCTCCGAGGAGCTTTCCCGCGACTGACCATGGACCACCTCGCAGGCCGAATTCTCGTCACCGGCGGCGCCGGCTTCATCGGCAGCGCGCTCGTCTGGGCGCTCAACCGCCGCGGGATCGACGACATCGTGATCAGCGACATCCTCGGGCAGGATGAGAAATGGCGCAATCTGGCGCCGCTCAAGTTCGCCGACTATGTGGAAGCCGACCGGTTTCGGCCGGCGCTGGCGGCCAATCCGGCGGCGTTCGGTCCTTTCGCGTGCGTCTTTCACCTCGGGGCGTGCTCGGCGACGACCGAACGCAATGCGTCCTATCTGGCCGACAACAACACGGCCTACACCCAGGAGCTGGCGGCGTGGGCGCTCAAGCACGGCTCGCGCTTCATCTACGCGTCCTCCGGCGCCACCTATGGCGACGGCTCCGCCGGCATGTCCGACACCGAGCCGGACCTCGGCCGGCTGCGGCCGCTCAACATGTACGGCTATTCCAAGCACCGCTTCGACCAATACGCCCAGCGGCAGGGCTGGCTCGATCGGATCGTCGGCCTCAAGTACTTCAACGTCTATGGGCCGAACGAGGACCACAAGGGGGACATGCGCTCCCTGGTCAACAAGGCCTTCGCGCAGATTCGCGACACCGGCCGCGTCCGGCTGTTCAAGAGCGGGCGGCCCGAGTACAAGGACGGCGAGCAGAAGCGCGATTTTCTCTACGTCAAGGACGCCGTCGAGATGACGCTGCACTTCGCCGAGGGCGGCGCCTCGGCCGGGGGCCTGTTCAACCTCGGCAGCGGCGAAGCCAACACCTGGCTCGCGCTCGTGGGCGCGATCTTCGCCGCCCTCGGCCGCCGGCCGGAAATCGACTTCATCGACATGCCCGAGACCCTGCGCGGCAAGTACCAGTACTTCACGCAGGCCGACATCGGCAAGCTTCGCGCCTCCGGCTTCTCCCGCCCCATCACTCCCCTGCCCAACGCCGTTCTCGACTACGTTCAGAACTATCTGATCCCGGACAAGCGGCTGGGCGATTAGCTACACCTCCCCGCCCCCGAACACCGGGACGGGAAGGTGGTGGACGATGCCCATGGATTTCCAGCGGCCCGTGCGCCAGCGCCAAAGGTTGATCAGGCTGCGGATGATTTCGTCGGCGGCAAAGCAGATCCAGAAGCCGGCCAGGGAAAGGTGCCAGCGGTGGTCGATGTACAGGACCACCGGGACGATGCCCCAAATGAAGACGACGGCGACGATCATGGGGAAATGGGCGTCGCCGACCGTCTTGAGGGCGTTGCCGGTGATGATGTTCACGGCGCGCGCGGGCTCGTAGAAGGCGGCGATCAGAAGCAGGGTCTTGCCCAGGTGCTTGATGGCGGGATCGTGCGTGAAAAAGCCCAGCACGGGATCGGAGAAGAACCAGAGCGTGAGCGCGTAGACGGCCGCGACGAAGCAGGCGCGGCGGATCGCCGTCCAGTACAGGCGGTCGACATCGGCGAAGCGCTTGGCCCCGGTCCAGTGCCCCATCAGGATTTGCGCCGCCAGGGCCAGCGACACCGAAAAGATGATCTGAAAGACCTGGGGGCGGCTGGCATAATTGTTGGCCGCCATCGCCTTCACGCCCAGGGCGACGATCAAGGTCGACAGGATGGTCTGCTGGGCGGCGTAGCTGAAGGGCTCCATGGCGTTGGCGACGCCGATCCGCAGCACCGGCGGCAGCACCTCGGCCATGTCGCGCCAGGCGTTCCGGCGATGGAAGCGAATCCCCAGGGGGCCGTGCACCAGCCAGGCCGAAAGCGCCGCCGCCGCCGCCACGCTGATGACCGAGGCCAGTGCGATTCCGCGCACGCCCCAGTGAAAGGCCAGGACGAACGTGGCCGCGAGCGCCACGTTGAGGGTCGCCACGACGGCCGAGCTGTACATGAGCCAGTGGGTCAGCCCGCGGGAGGAGAGTACGGCATTGTAGCCCACCAGGATGCCCACGAAGACGAAGTAAGCCGCAAACGTCCCCAGATAGGCCGTCCCGATCGCGCTTTCCCGGGCGTTCATGCCCATCCACGGCCCTACGTCGGATGCAAGCAGGCGCATGAGCAGGGCGAACACCGCTCCCATCGCCACCGTGAGGCAGAGGTTCGTCTGGTAGGTGGGGACGACGCGGTCGAAGCGCTTTGCGCCCATGAACTGCGTCGCGACCGCGACTCCCGTTCCGGCGAACACGGGAATGACGAAAGCGCCCATCCACACGATCGGCATGAGCTGGCCGATGGTCGCGGCGATGGTGTCCGAGAGCCGGGAAAAGAACCAAAAATCCGCCAGGAGCACGAAGCTCTGCGTCATCTGCTGCACGTAGATCGGCCAGGTGAGCCGAAACAGGTTCTCGGTCCGAAGCATCTCCCGCCAGCGTTGCCGGGCCCGGCTTCAAATCAAACGCCTTCGGCGTACCAACGTTGGAACGTTTCTTGCCAGGCCCCGCCCCAGGGCGCAAAATCGGGCCATGGACCGCACCAACAAGATCATTTACATCGAATTCCAGACGGCGGACCTGGCGAAGACCAAGGCGTTTTTCACGGCTGCGTTCGGCTGGACGTTCAAGGACTACGGGCCGGACTACGCCTCATTCGAAGAGCAGGATCCGGCCGTTTCCGGAGGCATCTGCCGCTCATCGGCGCAGGGAAGCATTGCCGCCGGCGGGCCGCTCGTCGTTCTCTTCAACCAGCA
This sequence comes from Opitutaceae bacterium, assembly GCA_035656575.1. GTDB lineage: Bacteria > Verrucomicrobiota > Verrucomicrobiia > Opitutales > Opitutaceae > Palsa-1447. The sequence goes on along the minus strand of DASRSH010000295.1, from coordinate 32,240 downwards.
GCTCGAGGCTGCCTGCGACAAGGTCGTCGCCGAGGGCGGCAGGATTACCAAGCCCATCTTTTCATATCCCGGCGGGCGCCGCTTTCATTTCGTCGAGCCTGGCGGCAATGAGTTGGCGGTTTGCTCGATCGAATCCTAAGCAGGGTCGGGCAGGCAATTCGTCGCTGCGATCGTGCGCCGCAGCGCGCCGCGGTTGCGGTCAAGCACGGGCGCCCGACCCCTTCAGCGCCGCGTCGAAGACGCCTGCCGAAACCGGGCCGGCGTTCACGTGGCGCTCGAACCAGTCCCAGGACTGCGGCTCATCCAGAAGACCGTCCCGGGTGAACACCCGGCTGAAGACCTGGTTCTTGGCGTGATCGGACCCGAAGAGGCGCAGGGACACCAAATTGTCCGTATGGGGATCGGGATAGAAGTTGAATTTGACCCGGTGGCGGTCCCCACCCTGGAAATGGATTCCGGCCGCGGTCTGCACCGCCTGGCTGAGCATGAAGCGGTAGATTTCCTCATTGCGACGGGGCGCGTCCAATCGGCACCAGATATGATAACCGCGTCCGCTGGCGATCACGAGCGGCCGCAGGCCGTGGGCCTCGAGGCGCTCGCGCACGCCCGCCACCGCCAAGGTCATTTCCGGAATCACCTCGGTGTTCTTCTCGCGGCGGTTGTTGTCGAGGTTGAATGCGAACAGCGCGTTTTCCGCCGGCCCGAAGTACAGGCAGACGTTGGCGCGCTTGGCGACGTGGTCCGCCAGCAATTCGTCCCACTGCTCGGGGGGAACGCCCGATAGCTTGTACTTGTGCAACGCGCCGTGCAGCGTCAGTTCGCCGTACTCCAGCCGGGCGCCCCGGCGCGTCAGCGCCTCCAGGAAGCCGAACCCGTGCTGGGTGGTTTCCAGCTTCACGGTGGCCGTCGAGAGCGGCGCGTAATAGCGCCGGACGAGCTCTAGGCGCCGATCCATGGCCGGACCTCCGCGAACGCCGCGAAGCCCTTGGCCCCGCGCGGATCGATGCCGGCGTGCTTCGCCATCGCCGGATAAAACACCTGCACCCCGAAGCGGCGGCCGTGCTCGATGCTGAACAGGTCGTCGTCGACCAGGAAGGGTATCTTCCACAGGGCGCAAAACGCGATCTTGTTGCCGGCCGTGAACAGATAGTCGAAGGGAATTTCCTGTTCGGTCAGCCAGCGGTGCGTATAGCCGTGCGCGCGGCGCAGATCGCGCCGGGTGCAGATCACGATCCGCCAGCCGTCGCGGCGCAGTCCGCGCATGAACGGGGCCGCATCCCGCTGCGGCACCGTACGGGCAAAACAGCGGAGATGAAGCCGGGCCCGGAAATAGGTGAACTCGGTGCTGAGCAGGTCCGTGTCCTCATCCTCGTCCCGCAGGACGCGGTCGCGGTAGGTTCGGAATTTCTCCTCGGAGAGGGCGTCGGCCGGGTCGTTGGCGAACTCCCCCGAGTGCAAGACCTCGGAAAAGTTGTTGAGGGTATCGTCCAGGTCGACCGCGATGGTCTTCAATCGGCTACTTGCGGTTGCCGCCGCTGCTCCCCCCGTCGCCACCGCCACGGCCGCCTCCTCCTCCACCCCCGCCGCCGCCACCGCCGGAATGGCCGCCACCGCCGCCGCCACCCCAGCCGCCATGCCCGCCGCCGCCCGAGGGGCGGGGCGTGCTCGGAATCGAAGGCGGCGAGCCGTGACCGGGCGCGGGCCGTCCCCCGCCCCCACCCGGTTTGCCGCCCTCTCCGGGATGGCCGTTCCCCGGATGGCCGCCGGCCGGCCGGCCGCCCGGCCGATTCGGATAGGCACCGTACGCATATTCCGGGCCGTAGGGCGGGCTGTCAAAATCCACCCCCACGTACGAGTAGTCGACGGGCGGATTGTACATCAATTCCTCGCCGCCGCCGCCCGCGACGGTGGCGCAGCCCCAAAACGCGGCGGCGCACAGGGCCAAGCCCGCGGTCCCGAGCGCAAGGACGGCCGCCCGCGGATTCACCGTGAATCCTCCGCGGCCGGCAGTTCGACCAGTCCCACCGCCCCGCCGGTCGGATCGGCGACAATCGCCTGCTCGTGGTGCAAAGGCGACAGGCTCGGGGCGATGATCACGCGTCCGCCCAGCGCCGCGGCCTGATCCGCGGCCGCCTTCACATCCTGCACCCGGACAAACAGGAGCCAGGCCGGATGCGCGCGGGGCCTATTCGGCACCGGCACGATGCTGGCCCGGGAATAGCTCCCGCTCACCAGCACGAAGCGATTGGGCTCCGCTGTCCGGCGGTCGGGGACGGGCTCGTAGCCCGCCACGTCCGCGTAGAATTTCGCTTCGGCCTCGGTGTCCCGGGCGAACAATTCCGCCCAGACCCACTCTCCCGGTTCGGCCAGGTACTCGCCCGGGTCGCCCGAACTCGAATGGATCACCCCGAAAAGCGCGCCCTCCGCATCCGCGAAGACTCCCTGTTCGCCCCGGTCGGGCACCGAATGCGCCGCATGCAGGGTCCGCCCTCCGTCCGCCGCGGCGGCGGACAGGGCCGCCGCCACGTCCGGCACCGAAGCAAAAGGAACCCACCGGCCATGGGCCAGGTCCCGCATTCGCGCCGACCGCGTGACGACGCCCGCGATCGGGCGGCCGTTCAGCGCAAGGATCGACCGCGGCCCGCGCCCCGGGACCGACTGGGCGGTCCAGCCAAAGAGCTGGGTGTAAAACTTCGTCGACGCCGCGACGTCGGTGGTGTACAGGTTCGCCCAGACGATCTTGCCCGCATAATAGTCCGGGGAAGGATCCGCGTTGAGGGGCGGGACGACAGTGGGGACGTCGTCGGCCTGGAGGCTGACGGCGGCCGCGATGCCGACGAAAAGCGCCCGCCAGTATATTCTGCACCCAGCCATCATTGCGAGATTGTCAGGATGGCTGGGGCCTACAACCCTAATTCCCGCATCTGTTATTCGCTACGATGAATTCCGATGCCTTGCGGCAGCTCCTGCAAAAAGCTCCCTTTCGCCCGTTGCGGCTGCACTTGGCTGACGGGCGGCGGCTGGATGTGCCGCATCCCGACTTCATCTTTCTTTTTCACCGGGAGCCGCGCGCGATGATTGAGAAGCCCGATGGGGGAGTCGAGTGGGTCAACCTGCCCATCGTCGTGAGCGTCGAGATTCTGGAGGCCACCGACGCGGCCTGACGTTTGATTGCACGGCGGCGGCCGGACCACAGCGCCAGCGGCTCCGGCATGGTTCTTTTCCCTCGCCGGCCGGGGGCCGTCAGCGAGGCGCCGGACGGCGCCGCCGGGGGGGTGAATCTGTCAATTGTCGCCAGCGTCGAGACGCTGGCGACGGGGGGCGCGGCCTTACTTGATTTGCAGCAGCTCCGCCGACGTCCACGCCGGGTGGTCGCCGATCGTGGCGCGGATCGCGGCCACTTGGGCGGGCGTGATCGGGGGGGCCTTGTTGCCCCATTCCTGGCGGACGTAGGTCAGGACCTGCGAAATCTTCTCGTCGCTCCAATTGAATCCGCTGGGACCGAAGGAGGGCATCTGGGCGGCATTGAAGGTCTTGCCTTCGACGGTGACCGGGCCGGTCAGCCCGGCCAGCAGGATGCGGATGACACGGTCGGGCGAACCCTGGGCCCATTCGGATCCCGCCAGCGGCGGATAAACGCCGGGAATGCCCTGCCCCGTCGGCTGGTGGCAGGTGAAGCAGGCGCCGGACGAATTGAACAGGCGCTTGCCCAAGGTCACCGGGTCGGCGGCGGGGGCACTGACCGCCGCATGATTGGGCAGCGTGTCCTCGTTGAACACCGTCGGGTCGTACTGGCCGGCGTAGCGATTCAGGTAGGTCGCGGCGAAGAGGATGAATCCGCTGGTCACGAACAGCAGCACGAGCGGGCGCAGCGGGTAATGGGCATGATCGTCCCCCTGGGGGGCCAGCGCCGCCTCGTGGGCGTTGAGCAGCGCGTCGTCGCTGGCGGCAGCCCGGTCGTAGCGCGGATCGGATGGCGAAACGCTCATTTCCTGCCCTCCCCGGCAGCCGGCGCGGCGGCGCGCGCTTCCGGATACGTGTACGTCGAATTCAAGCTGAGCAAATAGCCCGCCAGGCGCTGGGCCGCGCGGGTGGGCACGACCTCGTAGCCCGGCCGGGGCTCATAGCGTCCAACCAGCTGCAGGGCATCGTCCGAGCGCTGGCCGATGATCTTGCGGTACTGGAACAGGAAGCGGTAGGGCGGCATCGCGCCCTGGCCTTCGTAAAGCAGGGTGTAGAGATCGTCGATGTCGGGCGCCGTCGGCTTGCGGCCGGCCAGGTTGGCCAGGTCGGGCCCGATGCGCAGCGCGCCGAGTTCGGGGTTGGCGCGGAAGATATAGTCGCGCGCCACGCTCTGCCGGTCGCCCCACCCGCGCGCCACGTCCGAGCCGTAGCCGTCGCGCCGCACCTGCTGGGTGTGGCACGCGGCGCAATTCAGCCCGCGGTACACCTGCTCGCCTTCGGCGGCGATACCCGAGGGACGCAGCGGATACGCCTGGCTGTCGTTGTCGTCGTAATACGCCGGCTGCCGGCCCAGTTCGTGGTTCGCCCCGAGGACGATCGCGGACCAGGGAATGAGCATCGCGGCCAGCAGGCCGAGAAAAAGCATCAGTCCGTTTTTCATGACGCGAACAGCTCCTCGCGCACCATGGCGGCTGCGGTGCCGGCCAGGTTGAGCGCCCAAAGGATGTTGCCCAGGAGCAGGGCCGCCGCGCCCGCGACCGCGCCCACCAGCCAGGGGCGGGTATCGTCCGCGATCGCGGCGAACGAGACCTGCGCGTTATTCAGGTCCGCCCCCTGGCGGAGTCCGGCGACGGCCAGGCAGATGACCACGGCGGCCAGCCCGAGAACGGTCAGGGCCCAATGCGCGCGGATGAGCCCCGCCGAGCACCACGGCCGTCCGAGGATGCGGGCCAGCGCGAAGTACAGCGCGCCCAGCAGCATCAGGGTCACCCCGCCGTACAGGGCCAGCTGGGTTTGCGCCACGTCAAAGAAGGTGAATTGCGTGCTCACGGCCACGCCCCGGACCGACGTCACCGCGTCGGCGAAGCCGCCGAGCACGTAGCAGAACAGCCCGAGGCCGATGAACTTGAGCGCCGTGCCGCCGCCGCCCCAGGCCACCCGAAGGTTGAGCAGCACCACCACGTAATGAACCAGCAGGAGGAACGTCGTCACGATGGCGACGCTCGCGACCCATGCCGGGAGCGGGCCGCCGATCAAGTGGCGGCCGCCCGTGAAGCCGCCGACGACCACCAGAACCCAAAAACCCAGGACCGCCGAATCGTAGGCCGGCAGCAGTTTGCCGGTGACGCGCGGAACAACGTAATAGGCCCCGGCCAGGGCGAGCGGCGCCATCCAGACGGTCCACAGGGCCTGCGCGTACCAGCCGCCCACCACCGCCTGCACGGCGCCTTGGACGGGAATCTTGTCCAGCATGAAGTAGCCCACAGCCAGGATCCACGGAAACAGGAAGAGGGCGGCCACGGCGTACCATTGGGACGCGAACATCAGATCGCGGCGCCGGCCCACCCAGGCCAGCACGCCCGGAATGGCCATCGCGGCATAGGACAGGAAAAGGATCGGAATCGTCACGGTCGGCAGTTCGAAGAACGGAACCGCGGTGCCGTAGCCGATCGCGATGCCGATCAGGGCCAGCAGCAGGCTGAAATTCCAGAAGGAGGCCCCGGCCAGGAGCCAGTTGGGCGCCCGCAGCGGCTCGCCGCTGAGCCGCCCCAGCATCCACAGCGCGACGGTCAGCCCGGCGTTGCCGACCCAACCGTAGATGAAGGCGGTTTCCGCCAGAGCCGTGAGCCGGCCATAGGAAAGGAAGGACCACCCGCTGAGGAAATCCGGATGCACGAGCTGGATGCTGGAGGCCAGCGCCAGGATGCCGCTCACCAGCAGCCAGGCGATGGCGGAGCCGGCCAGGAGCAGCAGCGGCACCCGTCCCGCGGTTTCCACCACGGTGACTTCAGCGGGAGCAGCCGGCGTTTCGGCGGTGGGCGTCGAAGCGAGCGTCATTGCGAAGAGGATTGGCGGGCATAATCCTGCACCACGAGCTGCATCGCGCGCGTGATCGGGATCTGGACAATCTGATTTTTGCGGTCGACCCAGCCGTAGGAGCGGAGCTGCGCCTCGTGCTTGGCGCGAAGCTCGTGCAGGTACTCCAGGCGGGCCGCCGGCGTCGCCTGCCACAGGTCTTCCTTGGCCTCGTTCTGCGCCGGGATGTTGTACGGCTCGGGATGATGGCGGCGCTGGTAGGAGTAGCGCAGAACCAGCCAGAACAGTCCCAGGCAGACGAAGATGGCCAGGATGGTCACCAACCCGACCGGGCGTGGGGAGGAAAACGCGGGGTCACTCATCTTCGTGGAATGTGAGGGTCTCGGTGATGCGCGGGTCGCGGATGGGAATCAGCTTGGTGGCGGGCAGGGCGCGCAGGTAGGCCCAGATGCAGATGCCGCCGATGCCGATCGTCGAAGTGATGGCCCAGACGAGCGTGAGCGAAAGGAACGGCCGGGCGTTGCCGTTGGCGTCCTTCAGCGCCGGCAGGATGTTCCAGCACAGGTCGATGAAGGTGGTGAGCAATATCCAGATCGCGATCCGCCGGATGATGTGCTTGGTGATCTTGAAGCGATACGAGAGCAGCAGGAGGAACGGCAGGAGAAAATTGCCGAATACCAGCACCATGCCGATCGCGTACCAGTCCCCGAATTCGCGTTCGTTGAACCAGAAGGTCTCCTCCGGCACGTTCGCGTTCCAGGTCAGGAAGTACTGGCTGAAGCAGATGTACCCCCAGAAGACGGTGAAGGCGAGCATGAGCTGGCCGATGCTGTGCCAGTGGTTGCGATTGAGGACGCCCTGGTAATCGCCGCGGTGCCACAGCCAGAACATGATCAGCACGCCAAAGGAGAGCGCGCAGCGCATGCAGTCGGCGAAGTACCACACCCCGTACATGGTCGAGAACCAGTGGTATTCCAGGCTCTTGAACCAGAGGATGGCGGCGGCCGTCAGCGCCAGGCCGCCCAAGGGAAGGCCGAACCCGGAGGTGAACCGATTCTTGACCGTCCACTTCGGATCTCCGTCCGAGTCCTGCGCGATCGACGCGCGCCGCAGCCGGGACGCGACCCAGATCCAGAAGACGAACAGGACGGCGGTGAAGATGACGAAGGCGCGGAAATTCAGCAGGCTCGACTTGCGCCAATAGATGATGTCGTTCCCCACGGTGGTGTGCTCCGCGACCATCCGGTGGCTGAGGTCCATCCAGACCCAGACCGGATTGTGCGGCCGGAACACCGCGACCAGGAGCATCGGCACGAACAGCAGGGCGAGCCACTTGAACGCGACCAGGCCGTGCTCGAGCTGACGGCGCAGCACAGTGCCCCACATCGCGTCGAAGATGTGCAGCAGCATGGTCAGCATCAGAAAGCCGATGGCGGCTGCGGTCCAGAAGCCCTCTCCCACCAGCCAGGCGGTGCCCACGACGCGGGGGCCCGAGACGAAGGCGCCCAGCCAGGTGACGAGGATGCCTCCCAGCCCGATGAGCAGGGCCCGGTTCGCCGCCGCGGCGGTGGCGGAGGGCGTCGCCGACAGGGCGGCGCTGGGAGCGGGTATGGCGGGATTGCTCATTTGAGGCCTAGTTGCGCCCGCTCATCGGCCGGCACGTCGGCGATCGAGGCGTGCGAGGCGCGCTGCAGGGCGCGGACATAAGCCACCACCGCCCAGCGGTCCTCGGGCGTGAGCTTGTCGGCATAGGGGGGCATGTTGTTCGCCGGCTGCTTGCCGTGGGTGATGATGTCGAAGATGTAGCCGTCGGGGACGCCGCGCAGCCGGTCATCGTGATAGCTGGGGGTGGCGCCCATGCCGTAACGCTTGGTCACGCCGTTGCCGTCGCCCACCAGGCCGTGGCAGGGCGCGCAATAGATCTGGAAGCGGTCGCGTCCGCGCTCCATCAGCTTCATGTCGACCTTGATCGAGTCCGGGAAGCCCTTGGCCCAGGAGCCGTCCGGATTCTTGCCCAGGTAAAGATGATCGTCGCCGCGGAAGGGCTGGCCGACGGGACCGTAGTCATTGGGCACCGTCCCGGGCACGGGCATGCGGTCGGCGCGGCCGTCCGCGAAGAAGGCGCTTGTTCCCATCGGCTTGTACTTGGGCTGGCGCTTCATTCCCGGGAACAGCCATTCGGGAAACACGTCGGCCGGCGGATGGGTGAACTTGGCGCCGCGGAATCCGAGCAGGGAGACCAGGAGCAGCGCGGTCAGGAAAGTCGTCAGGTAAAGGGTGCGCATCGGCTTAGTCTTCCAATTCGGCGATGTCCTTGCCGCCGATCCGCTCGAGGAAGGCGCGCGTGTCGGCGGCGGTGAAGCGTCCGTCCCGCGCCTCGATCACGATATAGAAGCGATCCGACATCGCGCGCGCGATCTGGTCGTACTTCAGCACCGGATGGTAGAGCTTGGTCAGCCCGTTGACGACGAACATGCCCCCGATGGTGGCGAAGGCCGTGAACAGGATCGTCAGCTCGTAGGAGATGGGGAACGCGAACAGCGGGCTGAAGAACGGCTTGCCGCCCACCGTCAGCCGATAATCGAACCCGTTCATGAACCAGATCATGAGCATGCCGGTGCAGAAACCGGTGATGCCCCCGCAAAGCGAAATGCGCGGCACGTAGGACCGCTTGACGCCCATGGCGCCGTCCAGCCCGTGGACGGGAAAGGGCGTGATGCAGTCCCATTGGTGGTAGCCGGCGTCGCGCACCTGCTCCGCCGCGTGGTAGAGGGCGGCGGGCGTGTCGAACGCGGCAATCAGTCCGTAGGTAGGTTCGGCCATGGCGGATCAGTGGTGATGCGCGAGATCGATCGGGTCGACGCCGCCGTGCGGCGGCGGCCCGGCGTGGGGGTCGGCGGCCGGCGTCACGGCCTTGATCTCGGCGATCGCCATCAGAGGCAGGAAGCGGATGAAGAGCAGGAACAGGACGGAGAAGACGCCGAAGGTGCCGAAGAAGGTGAAGATGTCGACCACCGTGGGGCTGAGGTAGCCCCAGCTGGTGGGCAGGAAGTCGCGGGTCAGGGACGTGCAGATGATGACGAAGCGCTCGAACCACATGCCCAGGTTCACGAACAGGGACAGGATCCAGACCATCGTCGTGTTGCGCCGGACGGCCTTGAACCAGAAGAACTGGGGCGTGATCACGTTGCAGCTGACCATGATCCAGTAGGCCCACGCGAAGGGGCCGAAGGCCCGATTGATGAAGGTGAAGCCCTCGAAGGGATTGCCGCCGTACCAGGCGATGAAGAACTCCATCGCGTAGGAGTAGCCGACCATCGAACCGGTCGCCAAAGTGATCTTGCACATGCAGTCGATGTGGTACTGCGTGATCAGGTCCTCGAGCCGGTAGATCGCCCGCAGCGGCAGCATCAGGGTCAGGACCATGCCGAAGCCCGAGAAGATGGCGCCGGCGACGAAGTAGGGCGGAAAGATCGTCGTGTGCCAGCCGGGGATCAGCGAGACCGCGAAGTCGAACGACACGATGGTGTGCACCGACAGCACCAGCGGGGTCGCGATGCCCGCCAGGATCAGGTAGGCCATCTCGTAGTGGCTCCAGGCCCGGGCCGACCCGCGCCAGCCCATGGCGAACAGCCCGTAGAGGCGGGCGCGCAGGATGCGCCCCGCCGCGGCGAACCGGTCGCGCAGCAGCGCGAGGTCCGGAATCATGCCGACGTACCAGAACAGGACCGAGACCGTGCCGTAGGTCGAGACCGCGAACACGTCCCACTCCAGCGGCGAGCGGAACTGCGGCCAGATGTAGTTGTAGTTGGGCAGCGGGAAGAGGAACCAGGCGTACCAGACGCGGCCGACGTGGAACACCGGGAAGATGCCGGCGCACACCACGGCGAAGATCGTCATCGCCTCGGCCGAGCGGTTGATCGACGTGCGCCACTTCTGGCGCAGCAGGCACAGGATGGCGGAAATCAGCGTGCCGGCGTGGCCGATGCCGATCCAGAAGACGAAGTTGACGATGGGCCAGCCCCAGTTGATCGGCGTGCGGTGGCCCCAGACGCCGATGCCCGTGGCGACCTCATAGACGATGCCGCAGACCGTGAAGCTCGCGATGCAGCAGGCGACGATGAAGCACCACCACCACCACGTCGGGGTCTTGCCCTCGACGATCCCGCAGATCTTGTCGCTGATCCAGGTGAAGCTGCGGCGGTTTTCCACCAGCGCCGGCCGGGGCAGAACGGACGGCTTGACTTCGGATAGAATGGCGGGCGCGGCGGCGGCCGAGCTGGTCGCGTGGGCCATGGTCAGTTGTCTCCTCTGTTTTTCGGGAAGGCGGCGTCGCTCTTGGCGTCGTGCTCGGCGCGGCTCAGCGGCAGGGCATGGTAATCGGGCATGCGCGGATTGGGATTGCGCAGGCGCGCCAGGTAGGTGGTGCGCGGCCGGGTGTTGAGATAACCCAGCAGCGCATAGTCCTGCACCCGGGCCTTGGCCTGCGAGACCTCGCTGTTCGGATCAAGGATGTTGCCGAAGACGATCGCCTCGACGGGGCAGACCTGCTGGCAGGCGGTCTTGATGTAGCCGTCGGGCACGGTGACATTGCCGGGATCGCCCTCCCGGGCCGACTTCACCTTCCAGTTGATCTTGCCGTTCTCGATGCGCTGGACGCAGTAGGTGCACTTTTCCATCACCCCGCGCATCCGGACCGTGACCTGCGGGTTCTTGGCCATTTTCAGCAGCTCGGGCATGCCGTGCGGCCCGAGGGGCCCCATGTACAGGCTGTCGATCGAACGCTCGTTCCAGTCGAAGTAATTGAAGCGGCGCACCTTGTAGGGGCAGTTATTGGCGCAATACCGGGTGCCGATGCACCGGTTGTAGGCCATGACGTTGAGCCCCTGGTCGTCGTGGATGGTGGCGTTGACCGGGCAGACCATTTCGCAGGGCGCCAATTCGCACTGCATGCACGCAACCGGCTGGAGCGACACCTGGGGATCCTCCGGAATCTCGCGGTTGCCTTCTCCGCCGAAGGCCGCCGTGGAGGCATGGCCATCGGAGAAGTAGCGGTCGATGCGGATCCAGTGCATCTGGCGCCCGCGGATCGACTGGTCCTTGCCCACGATCGGAATATTGTTCTCGGCCTGGCAGGCGACGACGCAGGCGTTGCAGCCGATGCAGGTGTTGAGGTCGATGTTCATCCCCCACTGCTCGATGTGGTCCTTGAACACCGGCGTCGTATAGAGCGAATTGCCGCGGGGAATGTTGGTGACCTGCTCCGGCACCGGCTCTGCGGCTTGGGCGGCCGTGAGCAGGGGCGGAGTCTCCGCTTCCATGCTCTCCTCCTGGGCGAAATCCGGATGCTCCTGGAAATCGCTGAGGTTCGCCTCGCGCACCAGGGCGCGGCCTTCCATCGACCAATGCTCCTGCACGTTGGCGACGAGCATGTGCTCGCCCGTCACGCGCAGCTTTCCGCCGGTGGCGACATGCATGGCGTCGCTCGTGCGCACCACATAGGCGTTGAAGCCCGCGTGCGTGCCGATATGCCCCGAGACCGTGCGGCCATAGCCGAGCGGCAGGACCACCGTGAAATCCGACAGCCCGGGCTGGATGTGCATCGGCCCGCGCACCGAACGGCCGTTGACCGTCAGCTCCCCGATCGGCGCCCCCTCGTTGCCCTTCGAGATCTGTTCGGTCTCGTCGCGTGCCACCTGCAGCACCGATCCCTTGCTCTGGATGCCCAGCGCCTTCCCGAGCTTGGGGCTGACCAGGATCAGGTTGTCCCATGACACCTTGGTCATCGGATCGGGACATTCCTGCAGCCAGCCGTTGTTGGCGAAGCGGCCGTCGTCGACCTTGTAGTCCGCGACCAGCCTGACTTCGAGGCTGTCCAGCGACAGCGCCTGATACCTTCCCGCGGCATTGGCCAGCGCGGCGATTCCGGCGCCGTTGAAATCGGGCGACACCGTCGGATACGCGGTCCCTTCCAGGAAACCGTCGTAAAGGAACTTCTCGAACGCCTTCGGCTCCTTGCCGCCGGGAAGAGTGGCGAAGGTTGCTTGCACGAGCGCGTGCGGGTCGGGATCGGCCTCCCCCGCGATCCGCGCCAAAACCTCGATCTCGGTCAGTCCGCCGAACAGGGGCAGGATCATCGGCTGGATCGGCACCACCGTGCCGTCAAAGGTGCGCCCGTCGCCCCACGACTCGAGATAATGCGCCTCGGCCAGATTGACCGACGCGTACGCCGACGTCTCGTCGACATAGTAACCGAGCCGGACGACCTGCGGCACCGATTTCTGCAGGGAGGCCCAATCCAGGTCCGCCGGCGCGTTGTAAACGGGATTGCCGCCCAGGATGACGAGGGTCTTGACCCTTCCGCCCCGGATGGCGCCGGCCAGATCGGCGAGACTGGCGGGAGCCGGCTCGGTCAATTCGACGAAATCGACGGTGCTGCCCAGGTTGCCCAGCGCGGCATTGATCGCGTGCGCGATCGCGTGCACGGCCGCCGGCAAGTGGCAGCCGGCCACGACGAGGCATTCGCCCTTGTGGGCGGACAGGTCGGCGGCGCACTCCTCGATCCATTGGGGATTCAGGTCCAGCCCCTGGGCCAGGCGGTCGAAGGTCGCGTCGCCCGTGATCTTGGACGCCAGCGCGGCGGCGAAGGCCAGCATGTGGCTGGTTGCCACGCGCAGCCGGTGGTCCGCCATGCTGCCGGTCAGGGTGAAGCCGCTCTCCGCCATATAGAGGCGGCTCATCGGGTCGTCCTTGGACTTCACCCGCCGGCCCTTGGCGAATTCGCGCGAATAATAGAGCTTGCCGGCCTCCGTGCCGAGGAAGTCGCCGTCGATGGAGACGATGCGCTTGGCGGCGGCGAAGCGGTAGATCGGCCGCAGCGGCCGGCCGAACACGGTCTGGGTCGCCTCGACCGGAGGATCCTCCGAGACCGCCTCGTATTCCGCCCAGACAGCGTGGGGAAACTTGGCTTTGAGGCTTTCGACCAGCCGGGCGCGGGTCGGCGAGGACGAGAAGCCGGCGAGAAAGGCGAGCCCCTGGCCGTCCGCATGGTCGGAGCCGATGCGCGCGAGCAGCGCGTTCACCTCGGCCACCTCGAGCGTCCGTCCGTCCTGGGTGTGGGCCTTGGCGCGATCGGGATCGTACATGTCCAGGAGCGACGCCTGGGCGTGCAGCGAAGAGGCGCCGCCATGCGGCGCATAACCCGGATTGCCCTCGACTTTGGTCGGCCGGCCCTGATGGGTTTCCGCGATCAGCGGCATGGCGTAGCGTCGCCATGGCATCGCGGTCGAATAATACAGCGGCAGGCCGGGAATCTGCCCCTCAACCGAGCGGCCGTAGGGCAGAATATTGCTCTCCGGACGCCGGCAGCCGGCCATCCCCGCGCCGCCCAGGGCGAAGGAGGCCGCCATGATCTTCATGAAATGGCGCCGGTCCACGCCCTCGAGGTTCCACGCCCCTTCGGGAAACTCCCGTTCCAGGTGCTTCCGGAAACCCGGCGTTTCCGCCAGCTCGTCGAGGCTGCGCCAATAGCGCGGGCCGCGCTGGGCGCGTTCGGAGGGGGCGGGATGGATGACTTCGCGTTTCATCGATGGCAGCCGGAGCAGCTTTGCGGAGGATTGATGTTCCAGTCGTGCTTGAACTTGAGGCCCATCGCGAGCTGGGCCTGGGGCGAGGGCGCCTTCCACGCGAGGTTGGTCACCTCGTTGCGGGGGCGAAGGTGGGCCTCGGGATCGCGATGGCAATCCAGACAGAAGCCCATCGCCAGGGATTTGGCCTCGGAGACGACATCCATCTGGTCGATGCGGCCGTGGCAGTCGACGCAGCTGATGCCGCGCGAGACGTGCACGGCGTGGTTGAAATAGACGAAATCGGGAACTTGGTGGATCTGGATCCACGGCACGGGGCGGCCGGTGCGGTAGCTTTCGCGCACCACCGCCAGCAGCGGGCTGTTCGCCTTGACCTGGTCGTGGCAGTTCATGCAGGTCTGCGCGGTGGGCAGGTTGGCGAAGCCGGAGGTCTCCACGTTGCTATGGCAGTACCGGCAATCGATCCCGAGCTGGCCGGCGTGAATGGCGTGGCTGTAAGGCACCGGCTGGATGGGACTGTAACCGACCCGCGTGTATTTCGGGGTCATGTAGTACGTCGCCCCGGCGGTGATCAGGCCGCTCAGCACAAACAGATAGACGATGATCTGGAGCGGCAGCTTGTTGACCGACTTCGGGTAAAGTTTCGACATGGATCCTGAGTTCGCGTGGAGCTCCGGGTGCGGGAAAAGGAGCGACAAACCAAACGGCTCGCCTCCAAGGATGTAAACCCTTTTTTCAGGCGGGGGCCCGTTTCGGCCAAGAATAAGTTCCGACTGGCGCGTCCGGCGGTTTACCTAATTTGGTGGCGGCGGCGTGCCAGCGCTTCCCCGGGGCCAGAGGCAATCCCCGTCTCGCCCCGGTCAAATGAACACGCCATCCCGCATCGGCCGGGTGTGGTCGCAGCGCGAGGCGATTTCGGGGTTGTGCGTGACGAGGATCACGGCCTGGCCGTTCTCCTTCGCCAGCCGCGTCAATAAGTCGAATACGATGCCCGAATTGCGCACGTCGAGATTCCCGGTCGGCTCGTCCGCCAGGATGATATTCGGCTGGTTCGCCAGGGCGCGGGCGATCGCCACCCGCTGCTGCTCGCCGCCCGAAAGCTGGGTGCCGCGCCGGTTCGTCTTGTCGCCCAGGCCCACCTCGCCCAGCAGCTGCGCCGCCCTCGCCTCCATTTCGCCCGGGCTCAGCCGGCCCAGCTTGCGCATCGGCATCATGACATTCTCCAGGGCGGTGAACTCCAGCATGAGGAAGTGAAACTGGAAGACGAAGCCGATGTGGGCTCCGCGCGCCGCGGTGCGGGCGGCATCGTCGCCGTTGGACATCAGGCGGCGTCCGATCTCGATCTCACCCTGGTCCGGCCGGTCGAGCAGCCCCAGCAGGTACAGCAGCGTCGACTTGCCGCAACCGGACGGGCCGACGATCGCGTAGATCTGCCCCGCCTCGGCCTCGAAGGACACCCCGCGCAGCACATGCACCCGGCCTTCCCCCGATCCGAGAAAGCGGTGCAGATTGCGGCAGCGCAGGGCGTTCATTGCGCGGTGCCTCGGATGATGTCGCCCGGCTCAAGCCGGGCCGCCCGGCGGGCCGGCACCAGACTGGCGACCATCACCATGAGCACCGAGATTCCGACGGCCTGGATATAATGCCACTTGTTCCACTGGACGATCAGGTGGTTGGCCGCGAAAATGCCGCGAATTTGCAATGGCACCTGGGAAACGGCGTAGGTCACCCCCGCGCCCAGGATGCAGCCGATGGTGCAGCCGACGACCAGCACGATGGCCGCCTGCCACAGGAAAATCATCGAGATGTCCGCGCGGCTATAGCCCATCGAGCGGAGGATCGCGATGTCCTTGGTCTTTTCATAGACGATCATCGCCAGGGTCGTCCACATGGCCAGGCCCGCGATCAGCGCGAAGACCGACACCGTGATGCCGGTCGAGATGCTGAGCATCTTGAACACCTGCAGCCAGGTGCGCTCGCGGAACTGCCAGGCGGCGACCTCGTAGCCCAGCACGCCCTGCATCCACCCCGCATCCCGGTCCGCCCGGTTCACGTCGTGCAGGCTGACCTGCAGATAGGAGACCCCGGTGGGCTTCTCCAGCAGCGAGCGCGCCTGCTCCATGTTGAGGTAAAGCCGGACCCGGTCGATGTCCTCGACTCCGGTCTGATAGATGGCCCGCACCCAAAACCGCCGCGTCTGATCCGCGGTCACCAGTTCGAAGCTGTCACCCACTTGCAGGTGCTGGCGGTCGGCCATGTCGCGCCCCAGCATCGCCCCGTCCGCGCTCGTGCTGAAGGCCAGAAGCGAACCGGCCACGATCTGGCTGCCGATGTCCGACACCCTCCGGTGATCGTTCACATTGATGCCGTACACCTGAACGACATCGTCCTTGAAGGGGCTGCGGATCGTGATGTTCGAGCCCCGCAGCACCTCGGAGATGGCGTCGACGTTGCGGAAGGTGCGCAGGGTCGCCTTGAGCTGCTCCGGATAGTCGATGCCCTCGATGTGCTTGAAGCCGATGTCCTGGATGTCGAAGCCGGAATTGTACCCGCCGGCCGCGATCGTCTGCATCGTCGCCTGCAGCTTGTCCGCGATCCGGACCGCTCCGTCCGTCCCCAGGATGGTCTTGATGAAATAGCCCTGGAATCCGCTCGTCGTGGCCTGGGTGACGACGTACAGGCCCACGCCGAGGATGATGCACGAAAAGCTCATCAGCATGGACCGCTTCTTCGCCGTCAGGAAGCGGATCGCGATGCGCAGGTTGGGCGTCATTCCGTGCGGTGCGTGACGTCCGACGGCACGGCCTGCACGCGCACATGGTCGCCGTCGCGGAAGTCCTCGAGGCCCTCCACAATCACCTGTTCGCCCGGCTCGAGCCCGGACAGGACCTCCACGCCGCTCGCCCAGACGTAGCCCTCGGTGATGCGCCGCCGGTGCACGACGCCGTCCTGGACGACGTAGACATTGTCGCCGTCGGTGGTGAAGACCGCGCGCCGCGGCACCACGCAGCGCGCGACATGCTCGCCCACCGTGACGCTGAGCTCGCCGTTGATGCCGGGAATGAGCTGCTCCGGGCGGATGTCCGTCACGTCAAGGTACACGATGTGGCGCTGGGTCTGCGGATCGGTCGTCGGCAGGATCTGCGTCACCGTCCCGTTGAAGACGTTGCCGCCATAGGGAATGAAGGTGACGCTGGCCTTCTGCCCCACCCGGATCTCGGCGAAGTTCTCGTCCGAGATCTTGCCCACCACATTCTTCTTCAGGGTGATCAGGGTCGCGATCGGCGTGTTGGCGTCGATCAGTTCGCCCGGATGCGCCATCACCGCCTTGACCACGCCGTCGACCGGCGCGTACAGGGTCATCTTCTCGATCTGGCGCTTCTGCGTATCGATTGTGTTTTCGAAGGTCTCCAGGACCTGTTTGCGGTTGATCTGGTCGAGCTTGGCGGTCTGCAGCGCCAAATCCCAGCTGCGCTGGTGGGCCGCCAGGTCCTGGTCGGACATGGAGCCGATCGCGTGCGCCCGCTCGGCGTTGGTCAGGTCGACCTTGGCGGCCTCGAGGTCGTACTTCTGGGATTGGTCCGCCTGGTAGCGGGCGAGCGTCGCGTGGTAGTCGATTTCGGTTTTCGCCAGCGCCAGCTCCAGGTCCTTGGGATCCAGCCGCAGCAGCGGCTGGTTGCGGCGGACCGTCTGGCCCAGACGGAGATTGAAATCCTGGTCGAGGATGCGCCCGCCCAGCTCCGCCTTGATGTCCAGGGCGTAGTCCTCGGCCACGGTCACGCTGCCCGGCTTGGCGTCGATCGCCCGGCCGCTCACCACCGGCTCCACCACCGCCAGGGGGCGCAGGGCCTCGAACCCCGCGTAGCCGCCGGCCGCGAGCAGGACGACCACCGCCAGGGCGATCACCAGCCCGCGCCGGGAGCGGGGCGGAGGGCTATTGGACGGGGCGGACATAGCGGGCGGGCAGCGCGTTGAGCGCGGGATCGTGGCCGGTCAGGGCGACGAAATCGGCCCATGTCGCCAGAAAAGTGGTACGCGCGGTCATCAGGTTGTATTGGTAGTTGTAGTCGTTGCTGCGCGCGGCGGCAACCGCTTCGTCCGTCCCCGCCCCGCGGGCCCGGTCCTGCTCCGCGAAGAGCAGGGCGGAATGGGCGATGGCGGCGCGCACGCTGGTGGTTTGCAGCGCGCGCCAGGCGAATTCGACGTTATGCTCGGCGTTCTGCGCCGCGTCCAGCTCCTGGTCGACGCGCACCTTCAATTCGCGCTCAGCCTGGCGCCGGGACAGCAGCGCCTCCTCCTTGCGCCCGCGGGTGCCGAAGCCGTCGAAGATGTTCCAGTCGGCGCGGAAGTAGAGGTTTTCCTGGGTGATCGCGGTCTGCTGCACCGACGTCGGCGTCGCGTTGGTCGCATTCTGCTGGTTCAGCTCGCCCTCGATCTGGAACATGGGCATCAGGTTCACCTTCCAGTAATCGTAATCCAGGGCGGAGTCGCGGATCTGCAGCAGCGAGATCTGGGTGTCGCCGAGGTAGCGGGCCCCGGTGCGCATCACGTCGGCCAGCAGGTTGTCCGCTCCCGGCCGGGAGAATTTCGGCTCGGGCACGTCGAGCGGGATGCTGGCGTCGGGCAGATCGGCCAGCCCGATCTGCCGGGCGAGCTGCCGGCGGGCGAAGCCATAGGCCTCTTCCTGCTGGTCGGCCGCGAGCTTCGCGTCGTCGTAGTCGAGCTGCGCCCCCTGCAGGGTCGAGGGCGGCACGGCGCCCGCCTTGGCCTGGCCCTCGAGCGCCCGCAGCGCCCGGGTGCGGATGTCCAGGGTGAATTGGGTGTTGCGCCAGGCGATCTTGTCGGTGATCAGCGCCAGATATTGGCGGCGCAGGCCGCCGATGAACTGCTGGTAGCCGGTGGCGTACCGGCGCTCGCTCATGGCGAGGCTGATCTGGCTTTGCACCAGGCGGTCGCGCAGCTGCCCCCAGTGGAACACCGGCTGGTGGGCGGCGAAGTCGTACTGCAGCCCCCGGCTGGTCGTATTGGCGCCGGCGTCGGCCGCCACCTTGCTGATGCTGTCGCCGTATTGGGACCATCCGGCGACATTGGGCAGCATCGGGGCGACGCCGTTGTAGAGCTTCTGCGCGTCGGCGATATCGACGCTCAGCGCGTCGGCCACCAGCTGGGGCGACTCCTTGCCCGCCGCATCCACGATATCCTTCAGGCCCGGCAGATAGTCCTCCGGCATCGTGCCGTCCACGTCCGGGTCCGCGTCAAGCACGGGGCGGTCGGACGCGTGCCGCTGCCAGAAGGGAAACGCGGGAAGAGGGGAAACGGCGGCCAGCGCCGCCAGGCACAGGGCGAAGCGGATCACAAGTCAGCGAAAAATCGAAGGGTCAGCCCGCGGCAAATCTCCCCGCTTGGCAATAGTGAAAATCCCCGCGCGCACCCGGCCATCGCACGGGGCAGACACCCTTTCGGGCCAAACGTTTCATGAAATGGGAACAACGCTACCGGATTCACGGTAATCGGGCCGCTTGCACGGGGGGCCCGGAGGCGGCGCCCTGGGTGCTGCCATGACCCTGCTTTCCCCCGCCGCCGCCCTGGACGCCCTCCGCTTCGATCTGGGCGAAACCGTCCACGAACTGAACAACTCCCTCGCCCCCATCCTGCTGTCGGTCGAGGTCCTCCGGCGCCGCGTCGCCGATCCCGACGCCCGCCGCCAGCTGGACCTGGTCGCCGGCCATGCCTGGCGCAGCGTGTCGGCCGCCCGCCAGATCCTGGCGGCGGTGACCGGCGATCAGCGCGGCCGCCGGCCGAACCACCGCGCCGCATTGCCGCCGAGCACGGCCGCCGCCTCCGCCGGGGCCAGCCCCGCCCGGGCCTCCTGCGCGGCGCGGGCCATCCCGGCGCCGTCTTCGAGCCGCGGATACAGCCGGAGCGGAAAATCGGAGCCGAAGAGGACCCGGTCCGCGCCCAGCGCGCCCACGCCCCGCCGCCAGACGTCCGGCCCGTGCGACAGCGGCGAGGCGGCGGTGTCGCAATAGACGTTGGGCTGGCGCCAGGGAGGAAAACCTCCCCAGTGGGCCAGGATGAAGGTGGTGGCGGGAAACTCCCGCGCCAGCCGGTCAAAGTCTTCAAGGGGGGTGGAGACCTGGCCCGGATAGGGCCGGGCCGAGGGATCCGTCACATGCAAGGTGACAGGCCAGCCGGCGGAACCCGCCAGCGCGAGCGCGCGGGCAAACGCGGGATGATCGAGCGGATGGCCCTGGGCGTGCGGGGAGAGCTCGCCCACCCCGCGGAATCCCGCCTCCCGGGCGCGCTCAAACTCGCGTTCGACATGCGCGGCGCCGGACGGCGGATGCACCGTGACGGCCGCCGCCAGCCGGTCGGGATGAGCGCGCACGCACTCCGCAAAAAAGGCGTTCTGCTCCTCGCAGCTGCGCGCGGTCTCCCAGTACCATCCGAGCAGGACGGCGCGGTCGACGCCCGCGGCGTCCATTTCGCGCAGCAGCGCGCCCACGTCGGGGAACAGCTGCACGGGCCGGCCATCCTTTCGCCGCCGCGTGGCCAGATCCGCCCAATGCGCCTCGCCGCGGGCCGACGCCCAGGCCCCCGGATCCGCGTTCAGCGCCGGCCAATACAAGTGGACGTGCGCGTCGATCACCATGGCCCCAGACTTTCCGATTCGGAACGGCGGGCCGCGGCCGGCTCAGCTCACGGCCGGGTAGCTGCCCAGCCATTTCACCATCGGGCAGAAGCGCTTCAATTCCGCCAGCGCCGCCTTCATGTTGGCGTCGTCGTGGTGCCCGGTCACGTCGAGAAAGAAGTAATAGTCCCAGGGCCGCTTCTTGCTCGGGCGCGATTCGATCTTGGACAGGTTGATCTGCCGTTCGGCCAGCGGCATCAGCATCTTCAGCAGCGCCCCGGAATGGCTCGCGGCCTCGTCGCCGAGCGAAACCAGGAAGCTGGTGAGGTCCTTGCCCGGCCCCGCCGATCCGGCGGCCTTGCGGCCGAGAACGAAAAACCGCGTCGTGTTGTCGGGCCGGTCCTGGATGTTCCGGGCCACGACCGGCACGCCGTAGTAGTCCGCGGCCAGTTCCCCCGCGACGGCCGCCGCGGCGGGGTCCTCCTTGGCGATCTGCACCGCGCGCGAGGTGCTGGGGGCGTCCAGCAGCTGCGCGTGCGGCAGGTGCCGCTGCAGCCAGTTCCGGCATTGGGCCAGCGCCTGGTCCTTGGAGTACACCCGGCGGATCTGCTCGAGGCCCGAATGGCTGATCAACGCGTGGGTGATTTCCATATAGAGCTGCCCCACGATCTTCAGGTCGCTCTCGACAAAGCTGTCCAGGGTCTCGCGCACGCTGCCCTCGGTGGAATTCTCGATCGGAATCACCGCCAGGTCCGCCTCGCTCTTCTCGACCGCGGTGAAGATGTCGCCGATCGCGGCCATCGCATGGTAATCGACGCTCGCCCCAAATTTGCGCATCGCGGCCGCGTGGGTGTTGCTCGCCTCGGGCCCGAGGTAGGCCACCAGGAGCGGCTTCTCCAGGGCGATGGCGGCCGACATGATCTCCCGGTAGATGGCCCGCAGCGCCTCGTTGCGGATGGGGCCCTGGTTCTGCTCGCAGATCTTGCGCAGGACCGCGTCCTCGCGCTCCGGCACATAGATCTCTCCGCCCGTCGAGCGCTTGATCTTGCCGATCTCCGCCGCCAGCGCCAGCCGCTGGTTGATCAGTTCGACCAGCTGGCGGTCCAACTGGTCGATCTTTTCGCGCAGCGGGGTCAGGTCCATGGCGGTCAGGCGCCGGACGGCGGAGCCTCGCGGCCGGCTTCCACTCCGGTTGGCTCGTCCTTGGCTCCCTGCTCCTCGTCCAGGCCCATGTCCCGGTCCGTCGGCTTGGAGGGGTTTTGCGCGCTCCGCAGCCATTCGTCGATCTGCCGCGAGGACAGGACGTCCGAGGCGGGCAGCTCGTCGAGGCTGCGGATGCCGACGAATTCGAGAAACTTGTCGGTCGTGCCGTACTGGATCGGCCGTCCCGGCAGCTCCGCGCGGCCCACGATCGCGATCAGCTCCCGCTCCGTCAGCCGGTTGAGCCCCGCCTCCGCGGCCACGCCGCGGATCGTCTCGATCTCCCCGCGGGTCACCGGCTGGCGATAGGCGATGACGGCCAGGGTCTCGAGCGAGGACTGGCTCAGCTTCACCGGGGGCGGCTCCTGGCGCAAAATCCGCACCCAGCGGCCGAACCGCGGATGCGTCGCCAGGCGGTAGCCGTTCGCCCCCTCGATGAGCAGCAGCCCGTCGTCCGCCGCTTTCAGCTCGGCCGCAATCTCGTCCATGGCCTCCCGAATCTGCGCCGCCGTGACCAGCGACGGGACGTCGCGGTAAAGCTCGGCCTCCTCGGCGGATTCGGGAATCAATGCCGGCTCCTCCGCGCTGTCGGGGGCCCCCGCCGTTTCCGGCGCGCCGGCCTCGGGGGGCGAAGCGCCGGCCGCCTCGGCCTCTCCGGGCGCCGCCGGCTCCTGCCCCGCCTCGTCCTGATCATGAAAGCGCGCGAACGCCGCCTGAATGTCCTTGAGGGACAGCGGCTGGCTGGAGGAGAGGAGCCAGGCCTTGAGGACCTTCTTGAGCGGAAACGCCATGCGCGGAGACCGCGAGTGATGCGTTTCGCCCTTGCCGGGTCAAACCCGATCGAATGAAATCCCCCTTCCTGCCATGGCCGAAACCTCCCGTGAATCGCAGCGCCAGCACTCCTCGATCGTGGTCGACGGACCCGACCGGGCCCCCAACCGGTCCATGCTCCGGGCCGTCGGGTTCAAGGACGAGGATTTCGCCAAGCCGATCGTGGGCGTCGCCTCGACCTGGAGCATGGTCACCCCCTGCAACATGCACATCGACGCCCTGGCGCGGGAAGCCGCGGCGGGGGCCGACGGGGCCGGCGGCAAGGCGATCATCTTCGGCACGATCACCGTGTCGGACGGCATCAGCATGGGCACGCCGGGGATGCGCTATTCGATGGTCTCCCGCGAGATCATCGCCGACTCCATCGAAACGGTCGCGGGCGCCGAGGGCTTCGATGCGGTCGTCGCCATCGGCGGGTGCGACAAGAACATGCCCGGGTGCCTCATGGCCCTGGCGCGGCTCAACCGGCCGTCCGTATTCGTGTACGGGGGGACCATCATTCCCGGCATCCATCCCCAGACCCGCGAGGAATGCGACCTCGTGTCGGTCTTCGAGGCCGTCGGCAAGCATGCCGCCGGCCTGATCGACGACCGCGGCCTCAAGACCGTCGAGGGCTGCTCCGTGCCGGGCCCGGGATCGTGCGGGGGCATGTACACCGCCAACACGATGGCCTCCGCCATCGAGGCGCTGGGCATGTCGCTGCCGAACAGCTCCGGCCAAATCGCCATCAGCCCGGAAAAGAAGGCCGACTGCCGGAAGGCCGGCGAAGCCGCCCTGGCCTTGCTCAAGGCCGGCATCCGGCCCCGCGACATTCTCACCCGCCGCGCCTTCGAGAACGCCATCACCGTCGTAATCGCGCTCGGCGGCTCCACCAACGCGGTGCTGCACCTGCTGGCCATGGCCTACACGGCCGGGGTCAAGCTGTCCCTCGACGACTTCAGCCGGATCGGCCGGCGCGTGCCCGTTCTGGCGGATCTCAAGCCCTCCGGCAAGTACGGCATGGTCCACCTCTGCCGCATCGGCGGGCTGCCGCCGCTGATGCGCGTGCTGCTCGACCGCGGGCTGCTGCACGGCGATTGCCTGACCGTGACGGGCAAGAGCGTGGCGGACAATCTGCGCCACGTCGCCCCCTATCCCGAGAATCAGGATGTGGTCCGTCCCTTCGACAACCCGATCAAGCCGGACAGCCACTTGCGCATCCTTTACGGCAACCTCGCCCCCGACGGCGCCGTGGCGAAGATCTCGGGCAAGGAGGGCCTGCGCTTCTCCGGCCGGGCCATCGTGTTCGAGTCCGAGGAGACCGCGCTGCGCGGCATCCTCGACGGCAAGGTGAAGCCCGGCCACGTCATCGTGATCCGCAACGAGGGTCCCAAGGGCGGCCCCGGCATGCGCGAAATGCTCGCCCCCACCAGCGCGGTGATGGGCAAGGGGCTGGGCAAGGATGTCGCCCTGATCACGGACGGCCGGTTCTCGGGCGGCAGCCACGGGTTCGTGGTCGGCCACATCACGCCCGAAGCGGCGGCGGGAGGTCCGATCGCGATCGTCCGCAACGGCGATCCCATCACCATCGACGCGGTCAAGAACTCGCTCGTGCTCGACCTGCCGCAGGCCGAGATCCGCGCCCGGTTCAAGAAACTGCGCCCCCGGCCGCCGCGCGAGACCCGCGGCGCGCTCGCCAAGTACGCCCGATTGGTCACAAGCGCGTCGGAGGGCGCGGTGACGGACAAGAATCTTTAGCCTTTGGGCGGCGTCTCGCTGTCCATACCCGCACCGCCATGAAATCCTGGACGCGCTTCAAGACCTTCTTCTGCCCGGTTCCCGAGCTCGGCTTCGCGCTCGACATCAGCCGCATTCCCTTTCCCGACGATTTCCTGGCCGGCCGCGAAGCCGCGATGCAGGAGGCCTTCAAGGCGATGGCCGAACTGGAGCGGGGCAAAATGGCGAACCCCGACGAGAAGCGGATGGTGGGCCACTACTGGCTGCGCGCTCCGCAGCTGGCGCCCACCAAGGATATCGCCCTGGAGATTTCCGGCACGGTCAAGGCGATCAAGGAATTCGCCCGTCAGGTGCACACCGGGGCGGTCGCCGGGCCCAAGGGGCCGTTCCGCCACGCGCTGATCGTCGGCATCGGCGGCTCCGCCCTGGGGCCGCAGTTCGTCAGCCAGGCGCTCGGGCAGCCCGGCGCGGACAAGCTGGCGATGCATTTCTTCGACAACACCGATCCGGACGGCATGGATCTGGTGCTGGGCGGACTCCGCGGCCGGCTGGCCGAAACGCTGGTGGTCGTGATCAGCAAGTCGGGCGGCACGGTCGAAACCCGCAACGGTCAATTGGAGGCGGCCGCGGCCTTCCAGGCCGCCGGCCTTACTCCCGCCCGCCACTTCGTGGCGGTGACGGGCGTGGGCTCCAAGCTCGACCAGCTGGCGGACAAGGAGGGCTGGCTCGCCCGCTTCCCCATGTGGGACTGGGTCGGCGGCCGGACCAGCGAGCTCGCGGCCGTCGGTCTGCTGCCCGCCGCCCTGCAGGGCATCGACATCGACTCCCTCCTCGTCGGCGCCGCGACCATGGACGTCGCGACGCGCAAACCCGTCACCCGGGACAACCCCGCGGCGCTTCTGGCCCTGATGTGGTATTTCGCGACCGACGGCCGGGGCGCCAAGGACATGGTCGTCTTGCCCTACAAGGACCGGCTGCTGCTGTTTTCGCGCTACCTGCAGCAGCTGGTGATGGAGTCATTGGGCAAGGAAAAGGATCTGCAGGGCCGTGTCGTCAATCAGGGCATCGCCGTTTACGGCAACAAGGGTTCGACCGACCAGCATGCGTACGTCCAGCAGCTGCGCGAAGGCGTGAACAATTTCTTCGTGACCTTCATCGAGGTGCTGAAGGACCGGGCCGGCCCGTCGCTCGCCGTCGAGCCCGGCATCACCAGCGGCGACTATCTGCAGGGGTTTTATTTGGGGACGCGCGACGCGCTGAGCGAGAAGGACCGCTCGTCCGTGACCATCACGGTGCCCGACGTGTCGCCGCGGACGGTCGGCGCGCTGATCGCGCTGTACGAGCGCGTCGTCGGGCTGTACGCCAGCTTGATCGGCATCAACGCCTACCACCAGCCCGGGGTCGAAGCCGGCAAGAAGGCCGCCACCTCGGTCATCTCCCTGCGGCGGACGATCGGCGCCGCGCTGCGCCCCGGCTCGCCGCCCCGCACCGCCGAGGCCCTGGCCGGGGAGATCGGTTGCGACCCTGAGCTCGTCTTCAAGATTTTGGAACACTTGGCGGCCAATGGGATCGTCAAGAAGCAGGCTCGAGAACCGTGGTTCGACTCGACTTACGAGGCGTAAACGGGCATCGTTCCGCGTTCGCCTACACCCGATGATTTCTCCCACCCGCATTCTCGTGCTCCTTCTCGCCGCCGCCGGCGCGCTCCTGGCGGGCGGATGTTCGATCACTTCGCAAAAGGACTCGTCGATCCCGTGGAATCAGCCCGCCAGCTGGGAGGGCCAGATCCCGGGCATGGACACGCCGCAGTCGAACCCCAGCGGGCACTAGCCTGCATCCATCACACTGGACAACCCGTCCCTGGCCCCGCTTCCGGGGCATCTGTACGTGGTGGCGACGCCGATCGGCAACCTGGCCGACCTGACCGCCCGCGCCCAGGCGCTGCTGGCGCGGGTCGATGTGATTGCCTGCGAAGACACGCGCACGAGCGGCGCGCTGCTGGGCCGGCTGGGCATCGACCGCCCGCGCATCGCCTATCACGAACACAACGAGCGTGAGGCGGCCGAACAGATCGCCGCCGAAATCGGCGCGGGCCGCAGCGTCGCCCTGATCACCGATGCGGGAACCCCCGCCCTGAGCGATCCGGGCTTCCGCCTCGTCCGGGCCTGCCGCCGCCGGGGGCTGCCTGTCGTGCCGGTGCCCGGCCCCAATGCCGCCGTCGCCGCCCTGAGCGCGAGCGGACTGCCGACCCACGGCTACCTCTTCGCCGGATTCCTGGCCCCCAAGACAAGCGCGCGCCGGGCCTTCTTCGACAAGCACCGGACCTGCGACGTCACCCTGGTCCTGTACGAAAGCTGCCACCGGATCGCCGCCGCGCTCGCCGACGTCCGCGAGGTCCTGGGCCCAGCCCGCTGCGTCTGCGTCGCCAAGGAAATCACCAAGGTGCACGAAACCTTCCTGACGGGCCCCGCCTCCGATGTGGAAGCGCGCCTGTCCCGCCTGGCGCTGAAGGGCGAGTTCGTCCTGATGATCGCGCCGGAAGGCTACGAGCTGTGACGAAGGGGTCATGTACCAAATTCCAACATGCCGGTTGCGGCATGTTGGAATTTGGTACATGACCCCTTGAATCACGCATGGTCGGAGTCATCGACATCGGCAGCAACTCGATCAAGGTTCTCGTGGCGGCGCGCGGAGCGGACGGGCGCGTGGTCGCGAAAAAGCTCCGGACCATCGAGGCCCGGATCAGCGCCGGCATCAGCGCCGACCACCCGCGGCTCGGGGCCGAAGGAATGGAGCGCGGCGTGGCCGCGGTCACCGAGCTGACCACCGACGTCCAGGCCTTCCACGCGGACAAGATCATCATCGTCGCCACAAGCGCCGTGCGCGACGCCGAGAACGGCGCTGAATTCTGCGCGCGGGTCAAGGACGCGACCCACGTGGAGGTGCGCGTCCTCTCCGGGGCGGAGGAGGCCGACCTGATCGGGCGCGGGCTGCTGTGCGATCCGCAGCTGGCCGGGGAACGCGACTTCTATGTCTTCGATCTGGGGGGCGGCAGCCTGGAATGCCTGGCCTTTCGCGACCGGCGGGTCGTCCAGGAGGACAGCCTGCCGCTGGGCTGCGTGCGCCTGACGGAGAAATTCGTCCCCGACGCCGCGGCGCCGTTCCGGCCCGAGGCCGCCGCCGCCATCGCCGCGCACGTGCGCGCCATCGTCGCCGCCGCCAACTTTTCCCTCGCCATCCAGGCGGTCGCGATCGGAACCGGCGGCACGCTCACGGCGGTGCGGTCCGTCCTGGCGGCCCGCGCGGGCCAGGTCAACGAGCAGGTGCCGCCGGATATCTCGATCCGGCAGCTGCGCGACATGCTCGAGCAGGTCGGGGGCCTGCCGCTCGCCGATCGCCGGAAAGTGCCGGGGCTTCCGCCGGGCCGCGCGGACGTCTTCCCTGCCGCCCTCGCTACGCTGATCGCGGTCGCGGACTTGGGCGGCTTCGAGGCTTACCGGCATTCGCTGTATAACCTGCGCTGGGGGCTGGCCGCCGAAGCGCTTTCATAAGCGCCGCGAAATCCTTCGGCGGCGGCGCCGTGAAATCCAGCCGCCGGCCCGTCCGGGGATGATCGAAGGCCAGCCGCGCCGCGTGCAGCATCACGCGCGGAATCTCCGGCAGGCCGGGCGCCGCCTTGAAGCCGTAGATGGCATCGCCGAGAATCGCATGCCCCAGGGCCTTGAGGTGGACGCGGATCTGATGCGTGCGCCCGGTGTGCAGCACGCAGCGCAGCAGCGCCGCGGCCGTGCCGAACCGCTCCACCAGCGCCCAGTCGGTATGGGCGTGCCGCCGGCGCGGTCCGCTCTCCTCGTCGGCGCCGTGCGGCGTATCGTCGCCCTCGGGCGCCGCCGCGGGATCCTCCTCGAAGGCCATCATCTTGTGGCGGTGGCGAGGATGCCGGCCGATGGGCTTGCGGATGCTTCCGCTCAAAAGCGCCGGAACTCCCGCGACCAGGGCCAGGTATTCCTTTTGCACGGTGCGCGCCGCAAACTGCTCCGCCAGCCCGCGGTGGGCGGCG
Organism: Opitutaceae bacterium; assembly: GCA_035656575.1. GTDB lineage: Bacteria > Verrucomicrobiota > Verrucomicrobiia > Opitutales > Opitutaceae > Palsa-1447. Next base: position 4,216 of record DASRSH010000295.1, on the reverse strand, counting down.
TCGGTCTTGGCCACCACGATCGCGCCGGAGGTTTCCCGGTCGAGGCGGTGCACGATGCCGGGCCGTTCGACCCCGCCGATGCCGCTCAACTGCCCCGCGCAATGCGCCAGCAGCGCATGCACGAGCGTGTCCCCCGTCGTCCCCGCTCCGGGGTGCACCACCATGCCGGCCGGCTTGTTGACGACGAGCAGCGAGCGGTCCTCGAACAGGACATCCAGCGCGATCGGGCGCGGCGTCAGTTCCGAGGGCTGCACCTCCGGAAACGCGTAGGCGATGACCTCGCCCGCCTTCACGGCGTCGTTCTTGTCCAGCGTCCGGCCGCCGCGGGTCACGAGCCCGGCCGCGAAGGCCCGCTGCCATCCCGCCCGGCTGTGTTCGGGCAGCGCGCGGGCCAGAACCTTGTCCGCCCGGCCCGAAGCTTGAACCGTGACGAGGGCAGCCATCGCGATCAGCCCGGAGCGGACCGGCTCAGCCGCTCGATCTCGGCCAGATTCGCCGCCCGCACCGCCGCCGGCACATCGGCGACCTCCCAGCCCGCGCGCGCGACCGACGCCAGCTCGGCGCGCGTGAAGCCCGCCTCTTCGGCCAGGGCGACGTACTCGTCGATCACCGTATTGCCGAAGCACAGCGGGTCGTCGGTGCTGACCGTGCAGCGGACGCCCGCCGCCCGCAGCCGCCGCAGGGGATGCTCGGCGATCGAGGGCACCACGCCCAGCCGCACATTGCTGATGGGGCAGACATCGAACGTGACGCCGCGCCGGGCGGCGAGCTCCACCACCGCCGGATCCTCGATCGACCGCACGCCGTGCTGCACCCGCGTCACTCCCAGCTCCTCGATGGCCTCGCGCACCCGGGAGGGGCCGTCGAATTCGCCGGCGTGGCACTTGGTCACGAGCCCGGCGGCGCGCGCCTTCGCCCAGACCTGCGCCGTCCACGGCTCGGTCGGAACCTGCTCGAAGCCGTGCAGGTCGATGCCCGCCAGGCCGGGCCATTCCGTCACGCTGTCGATCACCGGCCGCAGGGGCCCGTCGTAGTCGTTGCGCTTCATGCCGGCAAAAACGCGCACTTCCAGACCGGCCGGCGCGGCCGAACGGATGGCCGCCACGATTTCCGGCCCGGGCACGCCGGCAAACTGCACCGCCGGCAGGTGAAAGCTGGTCTCGACGTAGCGGACGTTCTGGGCGACGTGGCTCGCGAAGATCGCCCGGGCCGTATCGTGGTAGCGCTGGGCCGAAGTGAACCACGGGACGGCGTGCGCCAGCAGGATGTCCTCAAAGTGCGGAAAGCTGGGATAGCAGTAGCGGACGCCGCGAAATTCCGGCTCCGCCAGGTAGCGCTCCGGCTGCCACGCCATCAGCAGCTCATACGGCAGCGCGCCTTCGATGTGGAGGTGGGTCTCGGTCTTCGGCAGCGCCCGGACGTATTCGGCCACCCCGCCGCTCATCGCTTGCGCCCGAGCAGGTATTCCGGGTTCAGCTTTTGCAGGGCCGCGGGCACGAAGCGGCCGTCCTTGCGGACCAGCTTCCCGTCGAACCAGATTTCGCCGCCGCCGTATTCGGGCCGCTGGATGCACACCATGTCCCAGTGCACCTGCGAGCGGTTGCCGTTGCCGGGCTTGTCGTAGGCCTGGCCCGGGGTGAAATGGAACGAGCCGGCAATCTTCTCGTCGAAGAGAATATCGCGCATGGGCTCGAGGATGTGGGGGTTGAAGCCGAGCGCGAATTCGCCCACGTAGCGGGCGCCCGCGTCGCTGTCCAGGATCTCGTTCAGCCGCTTGGTGTTGCTGCCCGTCGCCTCGACCACCTTCCCCTTGCGGAAGACCAGCCGGATGTTGTCGAAGGAAGTGCCGAGATAAACGGTGGGGGCGTTGTACTGCACCACCCCCTCGACCGACTCCTTGACCGGACAGGAGAACACCTCCCCGTCGGGAATGTTGCGCTTGCCGCCGCATTCCATCGCTCCGATGCCCCGGATCGAAAAGCGCAGGTCCGTCCCCGGGCCCTTGATCTGCACGCGGTCGGTCCGGCGCATCAGGTCCCCGAGCGCCTTCATCCCCGGCTCCATGCGCCGGTAGTCGAGCGTGCAGACCCGGAAGAAGAAGTCCTCGAACGCCTCCGTGCTCATCGCCGCCTGCTGCGCCATGGCGGAGGTGGGCCAGCGCAGGACCACCCACTTGGTCTTGCCCACCCGCTGGTCCTGCACCGGCTTCATGAGCCGGCTGACCAGCTGCGCCCGCTCGGCGGGAATATCGGAAGCCTCGAAGATGTTCCCCGAACCGCGCAGGGCGATATAGGCGTCCATGTGCCGCATCCGCTCCAATTCGAGCCGGGCGCTCAGGCTCACCTGCGCCTCGGTCGCCTCCAGCGCCAGCTCGCGGCCGATCCGCGCCCGCTGGATCTGCACATAGGGGATGGCGCCCCGGGCCCGCACCGCCCGGACCAGCGCGATCACCATCTCGTCGGGCACGTCGAAGGCGTCGATCAGCACGCGCTCGCCGCGCGCGAGAGAGGTGGAAAATCCGGCCAGCCCCTCGGCCAGCCGTTCAAATCGGGGATCGATGATCATGCGTGAAATTGGCTATCCCGAACCCTTTACGCCCACGCCGCCGGGAAAGCAAATCCGACTCACGGCCTCGTCAAAGTCGGCCGCCCCGCGCAGGATCTCGATTTCCAGCCGCAGATAGAAAATCGGCAGTCCCGGTCCGCCCGCGGGCAGCCGCACCGCGTCCTTCTCCGTCGTCACCAGGCACTCCGCGCGCTCCTTGGCCGCATGCCTCTGCAGCCGGACCAGGTCGGACTTCTGATAGCGGTAATGGTCCAGGAAACGCTCCCGGCCGACCAGCAGCGCGCCCAGGTCGCGCAGAAACTTCTCGAAGCTCTCGGGCGTCGCGATGCCGCTGAAGGCGTACACGCGCCGGCCCTTGAGCCAGGCGAGAGGCTCGCGCCCCGCCGGGTCGGCCGGATCGCGGTCGCTGCGCTGGAGGTATTGCGGACGGTGGGCGCATTCGATGATGTCCGCCTGGGGATTGTGCCGGGCGATCAGCGCCTCCAGTTCGGAGTCCCGAAGCCCGTTGGACTTGGTGAGAAAGACATAGTTCGCGCGGCGCACGTGCTTGACCGGCTCGCGCAGGATCCCCCGCGGCAGGAGCCGGCCGTTGCCCCACGGGTTGGTCTTGTCCACCAGCAGCAGGTTGAGCGCGCCCTTGATCGGCATGTACTGGAAGCCGTCATCGAGGACCAGGGTGTCGCAGCCGAAGCGCTTGATCGCGTAACGGCCGGCCTTGACCCGGTTCTTGTCCACCACCACCGCCACGCCGGGCAGGTTGCGCGCGAGCATGTACGGCTCGTCGCCCGCCTGCTCGCTGTCGAGCAGCACGCGCGTCCCGTCGCTCACGACCCGCGGCGGCGGTTCCGCGGTGTGGGTCAGCCAGTACCATCCCTTCTTCCAGGGCGGAGGCGCCTTGCTCTTGTAGCCGCGGCTGAGAATCGCGACCTTGCGCCCGCGGTCGCGCAGCGCGCGGGCGAGCTTTTCGACCACCGGCGTCTTGCCCGTCCCCCCCGCCGTGAGGTTGCCGACGACGACGACCAGGCAGCCCAGGGGCTGATCGCGCAAAATGCGGTTGCGGTACAGCCACAGCTTGAGCTGCGCGGCGGCGTTCCAGCCCCAAGACAGGACCTGCAGGAAGGCCCCGTAGATCGCCGCCCCGGTGTCCGCCCGGCGTCCCAGCACCACATCGATCGTGTACAGTTCGAACGATTGGAACTTGCGGCGCAGCCAGGACAACATGACGCAACCGAGAATCAAGGTTGACCCGCAAGCGCGCGTAAACTGTTTTCGGGCGTCCGACTCCGGACCCAACCGCCTTCCATGAGCTATAAACTGTACATCCCGGGCCCCGTGGCCGTATCGGATAAGACCTTGCGCGCCATGGCCCAGCCGATGATCGGCCACCGGAGCGCGGATTTTGTCGCCCTGTATCAGGCGATCCAGCCCGAGCTGCAATCGCTGTTCGGAACCAAGGATCCCGTCTACCTTTCGACCAGCAGCGCCTGGGGCGCGATGGAGGGCTCGGTGCGCAATGTCACGCGCAAGAAGGTCCTCAACTGCATGAACGGCGCCTTTTCCGACAAGTGGAACGACGTCGCCCAGCGCTGCGGCTTCGCCGCCGGCGCGCTCAAGTTCGAGTGGGGCCGGCCCGTGGAACCCGAGGCGGTGC
>DASRSH010000294.1:0-5994 GCA_035656575.1 Opitutaceae bacterium | reverse complement strand
AGTTCGACGTCACCACCGTGCCGGGCTCGGAGCGCAAGTCCACCGGCAGCCTGACCGCCTCCCTCGAGCTCGCCGACCGCCGTGGCAACGCGGGCTTCACGGTCGACAATTGGACGATCAATGGGCCCGCGGGCTCGCCCGCGCTGGGCGGCTCGCCCGGCAACACGACCACGGCGACCTTCACCGCCTCCGGCGAATACACGGTCGAGGTCACCGGCCGCACCGATTGGGGCAGCGCCTTCACCATCAAGAAAACCCTGCCCGTCGGCGTCGACTGACGCCGGCCGCCGGCCGGGAGGAGCGCGCGCTGTGAGCATGACCACGGAGGAGCTGTGCGCCGAATTGGCCTGCCCGCCGGAGACCCCGGCGGGCGGGCTGCTCGCCGCCTGGGAGCGCCGCCGCGCCGAACTCGACGCCGCGCTGGAGGATGGCAGCCACCCCCGCCCGGTGAAGCTGCGGCTGCGCGAGGAGCGCCGCCGCCTGGACGAGGCCGAGTCGCTCGCCGCCGGCCTGAAGCGCGCGGCCGAGGCCGAGTCGCTGCTGGAAGAGTTCCGCCGGGAAAGCGCCAAGGACCGCCCCGGAACTGCGGTGCTCCGCCTGTGCCTGGAGCGGGCCCAGCCCCTGATCGCCGCCATTGGCGACGACGCGCTGCGCTTTGCCGCCGAAAAGCGCCTGGCCCTGTGCGCAGACGAACTGGACGCCGCAGCCCGCCGCCCCCCGCCCCCCCCCCCGCGGGCGGCCGCCGCCGCAGCCGACCCCAGGAGTAGCTCGGGCGAGGCCGAGCCTGGCCCGTGCGAGCCCGGACGCGGCCGGAGCGAGCCCCGGCGCGCCTCTGACGAGCCCCGGCACGGATCGGGCGGGATCCTGGAGCTCGTCCCCGTCCCGAGCGGGGAGACCCTGCGCAACCCCCGGCCGCGCTATCGTATCATAGTTAAGGATACGTTTGTCCTCGGCCGGCAGAGCACCTGCGACTGCGTCGCCCGCTACGCGCTCGACACCGAGGAGAACCGCCACCGGCTGAGCACGATCAGCCGCCGGCACACCACGCTCTTCGCCCGGGGCGGACAGCTCTTCGTCGCCGACGGCGCGGACGAGAGCACGCCCAGCCGCAACGGGACCGTGATCGACGAGCAGCGGGTCGCCGGCCCCCTGCCCCTGAATTTCGCGCAGGAACGCCGCTTCGTCCTGGGGCAGTTCGGATACGAAATCCGCGTGCAGTACTTTCCCGAGGGCTTCGTGCGCTTCCTGCCCCCGCCGGCCGCGGACCGCTCCGTCCTGCCAATCTGGCTGCTGTCCGCCGCGACCGTAGGCGCTTCTCCGACAGCCGCCCTTCGCCTGGATGCTGCGTATCCTCCGCTGGTCGCCCGCATCCTTTGCCGGAACAACACGGGCGGCGTTTCTTTCTTCCTGGAGGTCCCAAAAAACGTTCCCAGTCACGTCTCGATCAATGGCTCCTCCAGCCCGCCCGGCGCCACTGTCGCGCTGCAAACCGCTCAGCTCCTGCAACTAGGCAATGCCGCTTTCACCGTCTGCCTGTCCTGAAAGGGAATTCCCTCATCCGCAATAAACTTGCGGTTTGTCACCGCCGGCTCAACAACGGCGTCACTTCCTCCGCTTCGCTTCCTCCCGCTTCCGCTCCAGTTTCCCAAGGCTCCCCATGGACGACGTACCGACTCAGCGCGTCGCTGCCGACGGCAGTGAAGCGGCGACCGTCTGCCTCCCCTTGCCGCCGCTGGAGTTCAACCGCTACGAGCTGCTGCGCGAACTCGGGCGCGGCGGCACCGGCGTCGTCTGGATGGCGCACGACCGGATCCTGGGGGCGCAGGTCGCGCTGAAGACCCTCCGCCCCGAGATCACGAGCGAGCCGTCGGCCCTGCGGGAGCTCAAGTCCGAGGTGCTGATCAACCGCACCCTCTCCCATCCGCACATCGTGCGGACCTACGATTTTGTCAGCAGCGACCGCTCGTCGGCCATCTCGATGGAGTTCGTCAGCGGGACGAACCTGCACCGGCTGAAGAGCGAGCGTCCGAATGGCTTTTTCGATTGCGAGGAGATCGAGCGCTGGATGCTGCAGCTATGCGATGCGATGGAGTACGCGCACCAGCGCGGCGTCGTGCACCGGGACCTGAAGCCGGCGAACCTGATGATCGACGAGCAGGGCAACCTCAAGGTGGGCGACTTCGGCATCGGCCAGACCGCCACCGAGACCCTGCATGGACTGACGCGCAAGTCCTCGGGCACGCCGCCGTTCATGAGCCCGCAGCAGACGATGGGCGAGCGCGCGGTCCCGGCGGACGACATTTACGGGATCGGCGCCACGATCTATGATCTGCTCACGGGCGATCCGCCCTTCTTTCGGGGCGCGATCCGCGAGCAGACCCTGGCGAAGGTGGCGCCTTCGATGAGCGATCGGCGCAAGGAGCTGAACCGCAATGGCAAGGCGATCCCGGCCCGCTGGGAAGCCGCCGTGGCCTCCGCCCTCTGCAAGGAGGCGTCCGGGCGGCCTGCCAGCGCCGCGGCCTTTCGCGTGCTGCTGGCGGACCGCCCCACGGCCTCCCTCCCGGTCCCCGCCCGCCGTCGGGCGCCGCCCCTGGGGAAGACGGCCGCTGCCGTCGCGGCGGTCACCGCCGCCCTCGTCGCCGCGGCCTTCGCCGGCTGGCGGCTGCGCAGCGCGGTGTCGCGGACGCTCGGATTCGCCCCGGCCGCGCCCTCGGCGTCGGCTCCCGCCTCGCCCTCCGCGTTCGCACCCGCTGTCCCGCCCCCAAGGGCCGCGGCCCCGGCTTCCGGGCCCCCCGCGCCGCTGGCGGGCGCCGCCGCCGGCGCGCCGGCGCCATCGTTTTCCGACGACGGCTTTGCCGGCATCGACCGCCTCGTGCGCTCGGGCTCGGTTTCCGCCGACGAAGCGACCTGGATCCGCCGCGCCCTGGTGGGCCAGCAGGGCGAATTCGAGCAGGCTCTGGCGACGCGCCTGGTCGTCCGCCACACGCTCACGCCCGCGCAGTGGCGCGCCTACTCGGCCCTGACTCCCCCGGCCGATCCCACCGTCGCCAAACTGCGGCCGCTGCTGATGGCCGGCCAGATTCGCGAGAACGAGTTCCCCTGGCTGGCCGCGGCCCTGGAAAACGAAAAGGGCGCCGCCGAGGCGCAGCTGGCGTTCCATTTGGTCGACCTGCACGACCTGAGCCCGGCGGACTGGCGCAGCCGCACCGCCCTGTACCCTCCGCCCCCCGTCGACCCGATCGTCGCCAAGGTCAAGCCGTGGCTGGATGCCCGCCGCCTTTCCGCCGCCGAAGCCGATTGGGTCGAAGCCGCGCTTCGCGGCGGGAAATCCCCCGCCGAAAAATCCCTGGCCGAAGACCTGATCGACGGGGGGCGGCTGACCCCCTTCCAATGGCGGGCCAAGACCGCGCTCGAATACCCCCTCTCGGCCGTGGCAGGGAATCCCGGCGCCTGGCCGCCGGCCCTCGATCTTCCCCTGAGCGCCACCGTCACCCTGCGCCTGCTGCGCGTCGACCCCGGCACGTTCCTCCGCGGAACGCCGGCCGACGAGCCGGGGCGGCGCAACAACGAGCCCCTGCCCTCGCCCGTGCGGATCGACCAGCCGTTTTACCTGGGGGTGACGGAAGTGACGCAAGCGCAATACACCGCCGTGATGCCCCGCAACCCCAGCTATTGGCGGGGCCATCCGGATTGGCCGATCGACCAGGTCGACTGGCAATCGCTCACGGGCTCGGACGGCTTCCTGGAGCGGCTCAACCGCCGGCTCGATTCGATGATCGGGGGCGCCTTGGTAGCCGACCTGCCCACGAACGACGAATGGGAATTCGCCTGCCGCGCCGGCACGCAGGGGTCGTTCTATACGGGCACGTCGATCACCGACGTGCAGCGGGACGCCAATTTGGACCGCCTGGCCAACTACGACCAGACCGATGAAGGCTCGCCGCAGGCCGTCGGAAGCTTCCAGCCGAACGCCTGGGGCTTCTATGACATGCTGGGCAACGTCTCCGAATGGTGCCGCGACCGCTTCATCCGCGGCGGCTCGTGGCAGTCCAACGCCGCCGGCTGCCGCATCGGCTGGCAGACCCAGTCGTCCGAAGACGCCGACACGGATCCTTCGCCGACGCAGGGCTTCAGGCTCCTGCTGCGCACAAAGTCCCCCTAATAAGCGGAAGCGGCCCGGGGCCGCCTCCGCTCGGATTCAAGGGCGTGGCTTAGCGGCGACCGCCGCCGTGGCCGCCCCAGCCGCCGCGGCCACCCCATCCGCCACGGCCGCCCCAGCCCCACCCGCCGCCCCAGCCCCAGCCGCCGCCCACGATGACCGAGGGGCCAACGTAGTAGCCGGGATAGTAGTACGGGTAGTAGTAGGGATAATAGTCATACGGCGCCCCATAGACCACGGTGGTGGTGGGCTGCTGCACATACACCGTCTGCGGAACCGGCGCCGGCGTCGAAGGCTGCGCGACGACGTTGCCATCCGCGTTCACCACCTGGCCCGTGTAGCTGCCCTGATAGGAGGGCGGCGGCGGGGGTTGAGGCGGAGGTGTCGCTTCGGTGTTCGTCTGCCCGAACGCCCAGGCGGCGCTCGCGACGGCGGCGACGGCACCCAGTGTCAAAAGCTTTGTATTCATGGTTACTCAGTATGACGCCGGCTCGGGTCCGATGTTTACAGAAATTCGGGCCTATTAACCTAGCGAATCTGCGTGAATAGCCAGATTCCTACGGCCCCCATGGCCGCATTTGGCGCCCAGGCAGCGAGTTGGGGATCGATCCATCCCTTGTTCGCCGCGGCGCCGCACGCGGCCTCCAGCAGATAATAGACGAAAAACAGGCCCATGGACTTGGCGACGCCGACGGCGGGGTTCACGCGCACCCCCGTGACCGCGAAAGGGATGGCGATCAGCAGCACGATCAGCGGGCCCAGGGTCTCGGCGATGATCGAGTAATAGCGGATCGTGTAGGGCACGGCCTGCGCCGGATTCTGAATCGCGAAATAGTTCATCACCCGGTGGACGTCGAATATCGAAAGGTCGTCCGGCCGCTCCTGCAGCAGCAGCATCAGGCGCGGATCCTCGTGAAAGGAGGATTCGACGTGCACATGGAACGGCTGGGTGGAGAGCTCCTCCCCGGTGTCGGGGTCGAAGGTCAGCACGCGCCCGTTGTGAAACACCCAGCCCGCGTCGCCCGGCTTCGGCCACGCCTCCGACGCCCAGATCTGCCGCGAGGCGAACGCCGCCCCCCGCGTCTCGGTCACGGACACGCCGTAGCCGCGGCCGGTCTCCCGGCTGAAGCGGTCAAAAAACCACATCCGCCCCGCGCGCGGCTCGTCGAAGGCGACGTCGTAGGAGGCGCCCACCTTGTCGGCCGTCATCACCCGCGCTTCCTTGCGGAACTCGATCTCGTTCTTGAAGTACTCCGACTGCTCGACCGACCACGGGACGATGGTCGAATTCAGCCACCACACGGCGCCGCAGGCGGCCGCCCCGATGACCCAGATCGGCAGCATCATCCGCCCAAAGCCGACGCCGGCGGCCCGCATCGCGGTCAGCTCGTTCGCGCGGTGCAGCTTGCCCAGGGTGAACAGCAGCGAGAGCAGGAGGGCCAGCGGCAGGACGATGGCGAAGAAGCTGGGCACCGTCAGCAGCACGTACTTGGACACCTCCGAAAAGTGCGCCCCCGCCTCGAGCATGGAGCGCAGGTCCTCATAACAGATCTGCACCAGCAGGAGCCCCAGCAGCGCCGCCAGCACCACCGCCAGGATTTGCAGCCATTCGGAGAGCAAATGGCGGTCGAACGTGTTCAAGGCCTCCAGTATTGAGGGGTTGAAAACCGGCTGTCAGTCGTGTTTTCTGCGGCCTCGTTCATGGTTCATTTGCCGCATTCGCTCGCCCTGGCCGGGAGCATCGCTTTGGGGGCGGCGCTGGTGGGCTGCCATTCCGGCGCGCCCGCCAACACCATCCCCGTCGGAGAATTCGCCTCCCTCACCGGCAAGGAGGC
>DASRSH010000293.1:0-2072 GCA_035656575.1 Opitutaceae bacterium | reverse complement strand
CGTCCAGCTGCGCCTCGAGATTCCTCAGCCCATGCGCCAGCCATGGCGCGCTGTCGGCCGCCTCGGGAACGAGCAGCGCCGCCGTGACGAGGCCCACGCATTCGCTGACGCCATGATTGTTCTTCTGGCTTAGTGCGTAGTTGAGATTGGCGGCAATCCGCCGGCCCGTCGCGAAGACGAACCGTGACAGGCCGTCCTGCTCCGCCGCAGGCACGCCCATGGCCTCCGCCGCGAACACGACGGCCATCAGCCTGAATGTCGCCTCCTGCCCGCATGCCCAGTTGGGCCCAACGTTGGGAGGGCAGTTTCGGCGCCAGTCGGCAAAGAGCCGCCAGAACGCCTCCGCGAAGCGCCCGTCGCCTGTCCGCGCGTGGGCGCGGCCCAGGGTGAAGGCCCAGGGAAATCGGCTGAGCTCCCAGACGCCCTTGATGTCGCCTACGGGGAACGCCATCGACTCCGTCCAGTGACGCCCGGTGGGAACGCGGGCTCCCGTCAGCTGGTTGCGGTTCCAGTCAGGCGGAAACCCGGCGGCGACCCACCGGTCCGAGAAAAGGCGGAACTCGCCGCCCAAGATACGCTCCGCGTCGCCCATGCAGGCGTCGCCCCATCCGTTGAGCAGCCCCTTAGGGACGGACCGAGGACGAAGCCTCAGGGCGGCACTCGGGACCGCGTCCCAGTCGCCCGCCGGCATGCTGCGCCTGAGGAAGCCCAGCTTGCGGCGCACGGCATATCCCGCGCGGTAGAGCGCCCAGCGGGGGCCCAGGTGGCGCAGGAGGCCGAGGCACTGGGCGGCAGAGGGCATCCGCGATGCGCGCCTTTGGCTCAGCGCCAAAGGCCGCGGGTATCGACCACCGTCTTGCCCTCAAGCAGCCTGCGATCGATGGCCGAGAACTGCCGGTGGTTGACGAGGAGGACGACGATGTCCGCCAGCCGCACCGCCTCCTCTGCCGGCGCCAGGCGCACGTTGGACAGGGCGGCTAGCGTCCGCGGGAGCTCGCGCACGTGCGGCTCAGCCACGATCAGCTTCGAGCGCTCGAACTTCGCCATTTCGGCGGCGATCTCCATCGCGGGGCTTTCGCGCAGGTCGTCCACGTCGGGCTTGAAGGCTAGCCCGAGGCAAGCGATCACGGGCTCCTTGAGCCGCGCCGCGGCGGAGCGCACCTTCGCAAGCACGTGGTGCGGCTTTGCGTCGTTCACCTCCCGCGCGGTGCGGATGAGGCGCGCCTCTTCCGGCGCCGCCGCCACGATGAACCAGGGATCGACCGCGATGCAGTGCCCGCCCACACCCGGGCCGGGCTGAAGGATCTTCACCCGGGGATGCCGGTTCGCGAGCCGGATAAGCTCCCAGACGTCGATGCCCAGCTTCTCGCAGATGATCGAAAGCTCGTTCGCGAAGGCGATGCTCACGTCCCGGTAGGAGTTTTCCGTCAGTTTCGCCATCTCGGCAGTCCGGGCGTCCGTTACGAAAATCTCCCCGGTGCAGAAGCGCTGGTAGAGCTCCACCGCGACCCGGCCAGCCTCGGGCGTCAGCCCGCCCGCGATGCGGTCGTTGGCGACAAGCTCCTTCAGCATGTTGCCCGGTAGGACCCGCTCGGGGCAGTGGGCGAAGAGGAAATCCCCCGGCTTGCCGGGCAGTGACAAGCGGGCGCGTTCGTCGACCAGCCAGTCGCGGACCATTTCCGTGGTGCCCACGGGACTCGTGGATTCGAGGATCACGAGGTTGCCCGGCTCGACACAAGGAGCCAGCGAGCGGGTGGCCTGCTCGACGTAGGACAGGTCCGGGATCTTCTCCCCCTTCGGCCCGTGGCTGAACGGCGTCGGCACCGCGATGATGAAGACGGAGGCCGGCTGTGGGGCGGCGCCCGCGCGCAGGTAGCCGCTTTGGACGGCGGCCCTCACGAGCACGTCGAGGTCCGGTTCATGAAAATGCAGCTCCCCGCGGTTGATCGTCTCAACCACGGTGGGCCGAACGTCCACCCCCACCACCCGTAGGCCCTTTGTCGCAAAAATGGAGGCGGTTGGCAGCCCGATGTAGCCGAGGCCGATGACACAGACGTCGTGTTTCATAGTTA
>DASRSH010000292.1:0-11696 GCA_035656575.1 Opitutaceae bacterium | reverse complement strand
AGGGGGAGGAGGTATTTACACGCAAGCATACCGGCTTGGCATTTGAGGGCCGCTCGTATTTAAAGCGAAACTGTGAACCCCGACCGGAACCGGTTTATCCGCTGGCTGATAGGCGCCTGCTTGCGGCCTGCCGTCTCCGATCCGAAAGCCGCCTACGGGGTGCTGCTGGCGCTGTTTGGGGCGGTGGCGGTGGCGAACCATTTCACCGGCCTCATCATTTCCCTGACGATCTGCTACCTGGTCCCCATCGTCCTGGCGACGGGCTGGTTCGGCTGGAAGAGCGGCATTGGGGTGATCGTCCTTTCGATTGTCGCGCGCATCGTCGACGACCTGATCGTCTACCGGCCGAACCATGTGCCGATTCGTACCTGGTGGGGCCTGCTCGCCTCGACTATCATGTTTCTGTTCATCGTGGGCCTGCTGGACGCGCTGCTTGAGTTCCAGCGCGAGCTGGAGGCCAAGGTGGACGCGCGCACCAACGAGCTGCGCGAATCCGTGCTCGAGCGCGGCCGGCTCGAGCGCGAAATCCTCGATGCCGGCGCCCGGGAGCGAAGCGCCATCGGCCGCGAGCTGCACGACGAGCTGGGCCAGCACCTCACGGCGACCGCCCTGGCGGCGCAGACCCTCGTGCAGCAGCTGGGCGAACGGCCCGAGGCGTCCAAGGCCCAGGCGATCGTCCGCTGGATCGAGGAAGGCACCGACAAGGCGCGCAAGCTGGCCCGCGGTCTGCTCCTGGAGGAGATCGAGCCGCAGCGGCTGGCCAAGGAGCTGCGCGAACTGGCACTCAGCGCTGGGCGCGGCGGGATCCGCGCGCGTTTCGGCAGCCGCGGTCCGGCCGTGGCGGTGGAGGGCTCCGATTGCGCGCACCTGTTCCGGATCGCCCAGGAGGCGGTGGGCAACGCCCTGCGCCATGCCGATCCCGAGTGCATCGACATCACCCTGGTGAGCGAGGAGCATGAGCTTTGCCTGGTGATCCAGGACGACGGGCGGGGCTTTGCCGCGTCCCAGCGCGAGGGCGAAGGGCGGGGGCTGCACATCATGCGGCACCGCGCGAAGCTGATCGGCGCGAGCCTCGACTGGGTGACCGCCCCCGGCGAGGGCACCAAGATCATCTGCCGCCTGCCGCAGGCCCCCACCTTGTGAGCGCCGAACGCACCGCCATCTTCGTCGTGGACGATCATCCGATGGTCCGCGAACTGCTGACCGACTATCTCAAGACCCAGCCGGACTTTGACGTGCTGGGCACCGCCGAGGCCCCCGGCCAGGCCCTGGCCGCGATGGAGGCGGCCCCGCCCGACGTCGCCATCGTGGACCTCACGCTCAAGCGCGGCTCGGGCCTGGACCTGATCAAGGACCTGCAGCGGCGGCTGCCGGACGTGCTCGTCATCGTCCTTTCGATGCACGAGGAATTGACGGACATGGAACGGGCGTTTCGCGCCGGGGCGGTGGGGTACGTGATGAAGCGGGAGTCCACCAGCCAGATCGTCGACGCCATCCGCCAGGTGCGCGCCGGCCGAATCTACGCCAATCCCGACGCCCTGGTGCAGCTGACCACCCGCTACCTCGGCCGCCCGGCCGACGCGGCGGCGGGGCCGTCGGAGCTGCTGAGCGACCGCGAAATGGAGGTCTTTCGCCTCCTGGGGGCGGGGCGTTCCACCAAGGACATTTCGGCGAGCCTGGGCGTGGGGCTGAAGACGGTTCAGACCTACTGCGGCCGGATCAAGCTGAAGCTCGGATTCAAGGACGGGGCCGAGCTCAGCCGGGCCGCCTATCGCTGGCAGGAGCATCGGTACTGATTGGCGTTCGGGCCGGGGAGCGCTAGGGCCCCACCTGACGGTTGTAGGGAGGCGCCGTACCGCAGCTTCCGATGTCAGCGGACAGACATGACACTGGCCTTGCGCTATAGTGGCCGCGTGATCACCCGCCGCCTCTACTACAAGGTCAAACCCCACCTTCCCTGGCGCCTGCGGATGGCCGTCCGCCGCTATCTCGCCCGGCGCAAGCGGCCGGCCTTCGCCGCCAGCTGGCCGATCGACACGGCCGCGGGGCACGTGCCGCTGGGCTGGCCCGGCTGGCCGGAGGCGCGCGAGTTCGCCTTTCTCGTCACCCACGACGTGGAGGGCCCGGAAGGATTGGCGAAGTGCCGCCGGCTGGCCGACCTTGAAATGCAGCTGGGCTTCCGCTCCTCCTTCAATTTCGTCCCGGAGGGCACGTATCAGGTGACCTATGACATGCGTTCGGCCCTGGCGGCCGACGGCTTCGAAATCGGCATCCACGACCTGCACCACGACGGCAAGCTCTACGCCTCGCGCCAGCGCTTCCGCGAGAACGCGGCCAAGATCAACCGCTACGCGCGGGAATGGGGGGCGGCCGGCTTCCGCTCCGGTTTCATGCTCCACAACCTGGACTGGCTGCATGAGCTCGAATTGGACTACGACGCCTCCACCTTCGACACCGACCCGTTCGAGCCCCAGCCCGATGGCGTCGGGACGATCTTCCCCTTCTTGTGGCAGGGTGGAGCCGGGCGCCGGGGCTACGTGGAGCTGCCCTACACGCTGCCGCAGGATTCGACGCTGTTTCTCCTCCTGCGCGAAACATCGCCCGACATCTGGCTGCGGAAGCTGGACTGGATCGCCGACTGCGGCGGCATGGCCCTGGTCAACGTGCATCCCGACTACCTGCGGTTTCCCGGGGAGAAGGCCGGGGCGCGGACCTTTCCGGTGGAGCACTACCTGGAGCTGCTCAAGCACGTGCGCGACCGGCACGCCGGCCGCTTCTGGCACGCGCTGCCGCGGGACGTGGCGCGCTATGTCAAGGCGCACAGCGCCGGCGTGCGCAGCCTGGGGCCGAGCTATCTGTTCCCGCAGCGGGCCGACCGCCTCGAGTTCGGCGCGCAGGCGGCGGCGGCGACCTGACCGGCGCCGCCGGCCCTGACGTGGTTTGAGCGGGGGCGGGTTCCTACTCAGCGAACCCGATTCCCCATGAAGACGTCCGCCGTTCTGCTTCTTGCCGCCCTGGCGGCCACCCTGGCCCGGGGCCAGTTTCCGATGGCCGCGCCGGCCGTCACGCCGATTCGCATCCTGCACGAGGACCTGCCGATTTTTCCCCGCGACATGCGCGCGCAGGGGATCCGCGACGGCTACGTCGTGGTGGCATTCGGCGTCACGGCCGCCGGGAGGGTCGACGACTGCCTGGCCTTGGGCTATTCCGACCAGGGCTTCGCGGAGGCGACGCTCGACGCCCTGCGCCATTGGACCTTTGAGCCGCTGCGGATCCGCGGCCAGGCCGTGGCCTCGACCAGCCAGCTGACCTTCGATTTCGAAACCGATGGCACGGTGGTCGTATCGCTTTCGGGCGCCGACATCGACGATCTGGGCCTCTTGCGGCCCCGCCACCATTCCGACTTCCGCACCCGCGAGCTGCGCGACCTCGATTCGATCCCCCGCCCCCTGTCCGCCCGTGCGCCCGTCTATCCGGCGGCGCTCGCGCGCCGGGATGGTTCCGCCAGCATCACGGTGGATTTTTTCATCGATCCCACGGGAGCGGTCCGCCTGCCCAGCGTCGATCCGAGCCAGGATCAGGAGCTGGCCGCGCTCGCCATCTCGGCGCTGCAGAGCTGGAGATTCGAGCCGCCGCTCTGCGGCCGCAAGCCCGTGCAGGTGCGGGCGAGCCAGGTCTTCCGCTTCGAGCCCCCCAAGCAGGGCTTCCGGACGCGGCCGCCGGCGAAGCCGATCTCCGGTTAGTCCGCAGTTAGGTCAGACTTCGGGCAGCAGGTGGCGCAAACGGCGGCGCAGCTGCCGTTTGGCGCGGTAGAGGCGGGTCTCGACGCCGCGCTCCGAGCAGCCGACCACGGCCGCAATCTCCCGGCAGCTCGCCTGCTCATATTCATGCAGGAGCAGGGCGGTCTTCTGGTCCGGCGGCAGGGCGTCGATGGCGGCCCGGACTTCCGCCCGCAGTTCGCCCAGACGGGCGGCGTCGTCCGGGGAGGGGTCCGGGCAGGGCAGGTCACCGGAAGGCTCGTCCGGCTCCTGGGGGTGGCGCCGGCGCCAGCGGTGGCGATTGCGGCACAGATTGGCCGCGGTCGCAAACAGCCAGCTTGAAACCTGCGCTCCGGCGCGGAGCCGGCCGCGGTGCTCGCAATAGCGGGCGAACGTCTCGATCGTGACTTCCTCGGCGTCCGCCGCGTTGTGCAGGTAGCGCCAGGCGAATCCGAACAGGGGCCGCTGCCAGCGGGCGAGGAGGGCCCGCAGCTCGCCTTCGGCCTCTTCCCGGGAATTCCGAGAGGATGAGGCCGGCTCGGATAGGTCCGCGTTCACCGGAAGGTCTGCCGGCTCAGTCGGCCGCCAGCTTTTCCGCTTTCAGGGCGGGCCTCACGACTCGAACATAGCGTTCGCGTTGCGCGGGCGTCATGACCCCGCTGGTGGCGTCGACCAATTCCTGCAGCGTGGCCGCGCACTCGCGGTCCAGCTCGCGCTGATGGCGCATGAAGTCGGCGAAGGCCAGAAAGTCCACCCGGTCGGTCCGCACGCGCGCCGATTCGAAGGCCTGGTAGGCTTCGCGCATGCGCGCCACCTGGGCGGAGAGCGCCTGGAGCCGGGGGGAATTCGCGCGGTAAAGCGAGGCGATGCGGGCGTACTGCTCGTCGTTCAAGCGCAGTTCGGCCTTCATCCAGGCGAGCTGGTCGGTCAGCTCGATGGCCGCGGGGGCGGCGTGCAGGCGGTACCAGCCCCAGTGGGTGGCAAGCGCGGCGCCGGCGCCGAGGACAACGACGCTGAGGATGTGCTTCATCGCGGGCTGTGGATCAGCGGGTCGATCAGCTCGAGGTAGCTGCGCTCGATCCGGGCCGTGCGGACGGCCTGGGCGTGGGCGATGCGGGCCTCCGCCGTGAACAGCCCGAGCAGGACGCAGCCGGCCACGAAAGCCGCCGCGAAGGAGGGCCGGGCGAAGGCCGCGTCGATGCGCTGGAGGATGCCCGGGGGGCCGCTCGCCCGCGCGGCCAGGCGCCGGCGCACGGCGCCCTCCAGATGCGGCGGCACCGGCGGCGGAGCATCGCAGCGGCGCAGCAGCTCGGAGAGAGGATCGGGATCGGGACCCATGGGGCTCGCCCAGTATGACACCGCCCCCGCCCAAATCCCGTCAGAAATTATTGCCCGGACGCGATGGGCTCCTGCACCAGAAGCGGCTCTTCGATCGTGTTCAGGACCGCCAGCTGTTCCAGGTGGCGGATCGTCGCCTGGGTCAGACGGCTGCCCGCCTCCAGGACGCAGTCGCCGGAACGCGAGCGGACGTCGGACACCAGCACCTGCCCGGGGCGCAGCCCCGAGATGCGGCGGTGGACGACGGGGTGGTCCTTGGAGAGCGGATTGACGAGGAATTCAGGCAAGGCGGCGAAGCAGGCCTCCAGCAGCTGCGGGTCGTACTTCGACGTCTTTTCGCCCATCACCGCCTTGAGCCGGGCCTTGACGATCCCCTGGCCCTCGTATTCGGAGCGGTCGAGCAGGATCTTGAGCATGCGGGCCCCCAGGGGAATGTTCGTGCCGGCCACCCCGTCGCCCGGGAAGCCCGAGCCGTCGAAGTTCTTCTGCTGGTAAAGGACGATGCGGGCGATTTCGGGAAAGTCCGGCAGGTCGGCGAGCAGATCGTGCCCGAATTGCGGCACCTGGCGCAGGATCGCGATCTCCTGCGGCCACAGTTCGACGCCGAAGGAATAGCGGCGGTAGACCGTCGGCGGCACGGTCGCGCAGCCGATCTGGGACAGGAGGGTGGCGAGTTCGTAGGGCTGGGTGTCCGCGATCTGAAGGTGGGCGGCGAACCGGCGCATGGAATCGCGCAGGCGCTGGCCGCGGGTGAGGGCGGAAGGAGCCACGGTGCCGAGGACGTCCACCAGCACCGAGACGCCGGCGGCGATCGCCGGATTGCTGAGTTCCCGCTTGACCCGCGCCAGGCGGTGGCGGTTCACGCCCGCCTCGACCGCCTCCACGAGCTGTTCGGGCAGGCAGGGCTTGGTGAGGAAATAATACACCTGCCCGCGATTGATCGCCTCCACCGCCGCCTGCTGCTCCTTGTCCCCCGTGAGCATGATGCGGACCGTGTCGGGCGCCAGGTTGCGCACCTGCTCCAGCAGTTCGACGCCGTTCATCTTCGGCATCGAGCGGTCCGACACGACCACGGCGTAGGGGCCGTCGGCGGCTATTTTCTGCAGCGCGGCGGCCCCGCTGGAGGCGAGGTCGACCGCGAATTGGCTGCGCAGGGACTCCGCGATGACTTCGAGCAGCAGTTCGTCGTCGTCGACGACTAGGACTTTGGGAAGGGATTCGGCCATGGGATTAAGGTTTGAGGACCGGCAGGTAGATAGAAAAACTCGTCCCCTGTCCGACGCAGGTGTGGAGGTCGATGAAGCCGTTGTGGTTGTCCACGATGCCGCGCACGGTCGACAGGCCCAGCCCCGTGCCCCGGTCGGCGTCCTTGGTCGTGAAGAACGGCTCCCAGATATGTGCGAGCGCCTCGGGAGGAATGCCGGTGCCCGAGTCCGCGACTTCCAAAACCACAAAGGTGCCCGGCCGCCCTCCGGGAATGCGCTCGGCTTCCGGTGCGCCAAGGGCCCGCACGCCGGCGTTCAGGCTGAGCCGTCCCCCCTCGGGCATGGCGTCGCGGGCGTTGACGCACAGGTTGAGCAGCACCTGGTGGATCTGGCTGGGATGGCCGTGAACCAGGGGAAGCTCGTCGGCGATGGCGGGCGCGAACTCGATATCCTTGGGAAAGGTTTCCTTCACGACGGCGACGACATCGCGCACAATGGGCCGAAGCGGGAGCGGTCCCATCTCGCCCGTGGATCCCCGCGCGAAATTGAGGATCTGGCGCACGAGTCCCGTGCCCCGCTCGGCGCTTTTTTCCAGGGCGTCCAGCAGCTTCACGTCGGCGGGATTCGTCGTCCGCTGGCGCAGGAGCGGGGCGCTCATCGCGATCGGCGCCAGGACATTGTTGAGGTCATGGGCGATTCCCGAGGCCAGCATGCCGATGGTTTCGACCCGCTGCGCGCGCAGGAATTGCTCCTCCAGCTTCTTCTTCTCCGTCAGATCGTGCATGACCGACGAGACGTAATCGACGCCGCCATCGGCCCGCTTGTGCACCACGAGCAGCTCCGAGACCGGCAGGCGCCGGCCGTCGAGGGTGAGCAGGCTCGATTCGCCCAGCCAGGAGCCGCTGCGGATGGCGCTGGGAAGGCATTCCGCGACAAAGCGCGCGGCCGCTTCCGGCGTGTGCAGCCCCTGGAGCGTCAGCTCCGCGGGCTCGCGCTCCGGCGGCAGGCCGATCAGCTTGCGGCCGGACGGGTTGAGGTAGGACAGGCTCCCTCGCTCCGTCATGATGGCGACGAAAGCGGGCGTGCGTTCCAGGATGGAAACCAGGCGGTTGTGGGCGTCCTCGGCGGCGCGCCGCCGCTGCAGCTCGTGCCGCTCGTTCATCGCCCGCCGGATGGACATCGTCAGCCGGCGCATCCGGTCCTTGATCACGTAGTCGAAAGCGCCGTGGCGCACCGCCTCGATGGCGCGCTCCTCGCCGATGCTTCCGGAAACAAAGATGAAGGGCCGGTCCGGCCGGACCTGCTTGGTCAGCTTCAGCGCTTCCAGCCCGTCGAACCCCGGCAGCGTGAAATCCGAGAGGATCAGGTCGTGCTCGCGCTCCACTTCGGCGAGGAAGGTGGCGCGCGAGTCGACCGTGGTGATGACGCACTCCGGCCATTCCTCCTGCAGCATGGCGTGGATCAGCTCCGCGTCCTGCGGATTATCCTCGAGATGGAGAATGTCGAGCTTCACGGGGCGGCGGGGGGAAGAGGTTGCGAGGGCGGCGGCTCGTTGAGCAGCGCCCAGAAGACGCCGAGCTGATTGACCGCCGCAATGAACTGCTCGAAGGCCACCGGCTTGACCACGTAGGCGTTGGCCCCGAGGGCGTAGCCCTTGACGAGGTCGCTCTCCTCGCGCGAGGAGGTGAGCAGGACGACGGCCATGGTCCGGGTGGACGGGTCGGCCCGCACCTGGCGCAGCACTTCCAGGCCGTCGATCCGAGGCATCTTGAGGTCGATGAGCAGCACGGCCGGGTGGGGGCGGGGGCGGCCGGCGTAGTCGCCCTGCGAGTGCAGCCAGTCGAGGGCGTCACGCCCGTCCTTCGTCACGACGATCTCGTTGGCGAGATTGAGGCTGTGCAAAGCCGACAGCGTCAATTCGACGTCGTTCGGATTGTCTTCAGCCAGCAATATTGGCCGCAGGTTGGAGGGGGGCGGTGTCATAAGATGAGGAGGGAGTTGGAGTGGCTTTCGGAAGGGAGAAATAAAACGCGGCGCCTTCGCCGACCTTGCCTTCAGCCCAGGTGCGGCCGCCATGGCGCGTCACGATGCGCCGCACATTGGCCAGCCCGATGCCGGTGCCCTCGAATTCGGAGGGGCCGTGGAGGCGCTGGAAGACCCCGAAGAGCTTGTCGGCATAGGCCATGTCGAAGCCCACGCCATTGTCGCGCACGAAGAACACCCGTTCGCCGCCCTCGTCCCGTTCGCCGATCGTGATCCGCGGCCGGGGATTCTTGCCCGAGTATTTCACGGCGTTGGCGATGAGGTTGCTCCAGACCTGCCGCAGCATGGCGGGGTCCGCGCGGACGGGGGAGAGCGGGGCGACCGACCATTCTAGGGCCGGGTTGTCGTGGCGTCCCTCCCGGATCACCGCCGCGACCAGGGCGTCGTGGTCGACGTCGGAGTGGGAAAGCTGCGAGCGGCTGATGCGGGAGAAGGCGAGCAGGTCGTCGATGAGCTGGCCCATGCGCTTGGCCGAATCCGAGATGGTGTTGAGCAGGCGCTTGCCCTTTTCGTCCAAAGTGGTCTCGGCATGCTTGCGCAACATGGCGGAGAAGCCGTCGACATGCCGCAGCGGGGCCCGCAGGTCGTGCGAGACCGAATAGGAAAAGGCCTCCAATTCGCGGTTGGCCGTCTCCAGCTGGGCCGTCCGCTCGCGGACCCGCCGCTCGAGATCGGCGTTCAGCCGCTCGATCTGGGTCAGCATCTGGTTGAACGTGTCCGTCAGCAGCCCGAACTCGTCGTTGCTCGTCTTGACCGCCCGCACCGAATAGTCGTTGCGCTCCGCCACCTGGCGGGCGGTGTCGGCGAGGGTTGCGATCGGCCCGCAAATGCGGTTCTGGACGGCCCGCGAGCAGGCGAGGGCCACGCCCAACGCGCCCAGCATCACGAGCAGGGCGATGCCCGCCGAATCGGCGAACCATTGCCGGAAGATGGCGCTGCGGTCAAAGCGCAGGTACAGGCTGCCCAGCGGCCGGCCCTTCTGCACCACGGGCTGGAAGCCCTCGATCTCGGATGCGCCCACTTGAAACGTCGCCGCGGCGGGATGGGAGGGGAAGGCGGCGTCGGCGAGGGCCGCGGGGAATTTCGCGAACAGCCGCCCGCTCTGATCGTAGAGCGCCGCCTCCACGATGTGGGGCTCGCCGGCCAGGGCGCCGAGCAATTCGCGGGCGGCGTCCGGGTCCTGGAAGGCGAGGGCGTCCGTGCAGTTGCGCGCGACGAGCTGGCCGAGCGTGGCGACCCGCCGCACGGTGTTCCGGCCCAGGAGGACGTAGTCGTGGACGAAGAACGCGCCGCAGATGAGCAGGATCATCACCACGCTGATCGACATCAGCGCGATGCCGAGCTTGAGGCGAAGGGGCCGGTCGCGGAATTTCATGGCTCGTCCTCCCCCGGAGCGACCAATTCCGCCCGACGCAGCAGCTTGGAGCTGAGCGTCAGATCGGCCGCCTTGGCGGCCACCTCATCGATCCGCAGCCGCATCCGGTTGTCCCGCCGGTCGAAGCGGATCATGCCGCCGTCCCGCAGGAATCGCGGCTGGTCGCCGACGGTGAGGATGGCGCGCCCCTTGAGCCGCTGAAGAATCGCCTTGAGCCGGTCGGATTCCGATTCGGCGATGAAGAGCACATGGCAGACGCCGACCTCGTCCACGCTGCGAAAGTGGCGAATGACGAGCGGCCGGGCGTTGACGCTCTCGCCCCGAACCATCGCCCGCAAAAATTCGCCGAATGGATCGTCGCCGAGAACGCCGATGACCAGCGGCGCGCGCGGATCGGCGAAGGCTGACGGCGGCCAATCCACAAACTGGGGAAAGTTGAAGAGGAACACGGCCTTGATCTGATTCTCCCGGGAAATGGACGCGTCGGCATGCAGGGCCGGCATCGCCACGAGGAGGGCCGCGCCGCACGCCAGCGACCGGGCAATGCGCAGCGGCCACGCACGCCGCAGCGTGCAGCCACGCAGGCCGCCTCCCGTCGCCAAAACGTTGGAAGCAGCAAAGAGCTGAGATGTCCCGTAATCCAACACCTTACGCAACGGCACATCCGGCCCCGCAATTAAGCGAAATTACTTGGCTAGAATGCTGCCGTGCAACCAGATGCAATCCCACTCGTTGGGCCATGACACCCGGTTGCAAAACAACAGGACCAGCCGCCGGACGCATGTTGCGTCCTGAGGCTGGTCCACGTCCTGACGCTGCGAAAGCTCCCCGTTTACGGGATTACCAGTACGGTCGCCGAGTAGGGCGGGAGGGTGACGGTGACGGCCGGACCCGAAGCCGACACGGTTGTCTGGGACGGCGCCACGGAACCGGAGCCGGCCTGGGCGTTGTTGTCCTGGGTCATGCCGTACTGGTACGAGGTCAATGACGTGAACCGGCCCCAGCCTTGCAGGTTGACGGTCGTCGGCAGCGAATACGCCGGGGTCTTGTTGATGAGCAGGACCCTCAAGGTGCCATTGGTGCCCACCACGGCATACGCCCCCATGCCCCAATAGTTGCTGCCGGCCGTGACCACGGTCTCGCCCCCGCGGGCGAAGTGCGTCAGGAGCTGCTCGACTTCCGCCGTGGGATAGACTTGGGCGGGCAGCGCGGAATTGACCGAACCGCCGGCGACGATGCCGTAGTCGCCATAGTTGCGCCAGCCATAGAGCAGCGGGCTGTTGTTGTTGCCGTACTCCGGGCCGTTGCGCAGGTCCCACCAGATGAGAGAATTGATCTCCGTCTGCATCAGGTTGCCGACGCTGTCCGCGAGATACAGCCCGTTGACCAGGCTCGTGCTCTGCTTGCCCGGATTGCTCGAAATCGAATTGTTTTCCGTGCAATCGATCTCGACCCCCGCGGCGGCGGCGGTGCCCAGATAGTCATTGAGCATCGACCGCAGGCCCGCCGCGTCGTCGGGCCAGGTCTGCGCCGAGGTGAGGAGCGCCGTGTCGTCCTCGCCGCCCGCATTCTGCTCGTAGCGGTGGTAGATGACGTAGTCCGGGATGCAGCCAAGGTTCTTCAGGGTCGTCAGCATGACCGGCGTCCAGCCGCTGTGCTGCTGTCCCGTGACCGGGTTGGTGACCACCTCGTCGCTATAATTGGCGTACGAATCCTCGCCCAGGGCGATGACGGCTCCGACCTTGATCGTCGGATCGACCGCCTTCATGGCCGTCACGAACTGCTGGAAGCGGGTGGCGTAGGTGACCGGATCGTGGGGGCGGGTGTTGGTGTCATTCTCCCAGGTGCCGTAGATCTCGTTGCCGACCTCCCAATACTTGACGCCATATTTCTTGGTGACGTTGGCGTACTGAACCCAGGCCGCCGCCTCGGCGGGCGAGCCGCTGCCATAATTGGTCGTGATGTAAACCTGGGGCT
>DASRSH010000291.1:0-24188 GCA_035656575.1 Opitutaceae bacterium | reverse complement strand
AGCGAGCACGCGCCGGGAGTTCTGGGCGTACTGGCTGACGACCTGCTGCTGGCGCTTCATGCCCAGGCCTTGGAGGTAGCACAGATTGGTCGGATTGGTGCCGCCCTCGTAGTTCATGGCGCCGACCAGGCAATTGATGTAGGCCTGCTTGGGCTGCACCAGGTAGGCGGTGACCATGTCGGAAGCCTGATCGAGCGAGAAGTACCAGCCGCCGCCCAGGACCGCCTTGGTGGCCGGCGGGAATGGCGAGCCGTACGGATTGTCGCCGCACCAGGTGACGGCGTCATCGCCAGCGGCGACGATCGTCTGATTGCAGAGAGCGAGATAGTTCGGATCCAACTGGCTGGCCTGCAGCCGGCCGCTCTTCGCCGCGAAGGCATAGGTCCGAACAGCGTTGCCGTAGCACTCCGCCATGCGCCACCAGCCCCAGCGAAACGTGGACGAGGCGGTCGGATCGGGAAGAACTCCGGAACTTTCCAGGTAGGTCTGATAGGTCGTGTCGCCGGTCGCGGCGAACATGGCTGCCGCCGCCCAGGCGTACTCGTCCAGATCGGTCCAGTCGTCGCTGTAGAAGGTAATTTTCTGATACCGGCCGGCGACCCCGTTCTTGTTCGTGGCATTCGTGATGAACTGCCAGCCCTTCTGGGCCGCGGCCAAATAGGCTGCCGCCTGCGCGGGATAGTATTTCTTCATCGCCGGCGAGGAGCCGGCCTCGGCCAAGGCGGCGGTGGCCGCTGCGCTTACGGAGGTATTCTTGGGCCAAACGACCTGCTGGTCGCCATTCTCCGGCAGCACGTTTGACTCGTATTCGCGGTTGAGCGGATAGACCAGGAAGAAGAAGCCGCCGTCGGCGTCCTGAATCTTCAGCAGGTAGTCGGCCTCCCACTTGGCTTCCTGGAGGACATCCGGAATTCCGTCGCCGCTCTCGGGGATGCCGAGATTGTCGTAAGTCTGCATGCCCGGGATGTTGTCCACCGCGAAGATCAGCTCATGGATAAGTTGGGCGCTGTTCTCGGTATACTTGCTATAGTCGCCGGCATCGAAGTGCCCCCCGGAGGTGTCGATCGAGCCGGAGTCGACGAACGGGTAGAGCGACGTTTCATTGCTCGTCAAGAAGGGGGCCGTCTGCGGCGGATTGTTCGTGTTCACCGTGGTCGCGTAGCCCGAGATGCAATTCCAGGTGAAGGCGAAGGTGGAGCTGCTGTCCGGCGTGGGAATCAGCGCCGGAGCGGTATGATCGGCCGCGTGGGTGAAGCGGGTGTAAGGCATCGACACCGCCATGCCGCTCCGCTGCTCGTACATGCCGAGCGCATACGTGCGGGCCCAGGCCATCGCGATGCCTTCGTCGATCAGGAAGGGGAGGGACGCGCCCATGCCCGCGACCTGCAGGTAGTACTGGCCCGGCGTCTGATACGCGCTGAAGTCGGCCAGCAGCACGTGCTGGTAGGGCAGCGGGCTCGTGGTGTAGCCCACGTCGCCGGGCTGGGCGGTCAGCGCGCCGGTGAAGACCACGGCGCCGGAGGTGGCGTTGACGAGGTTGAAGGTGGTGCCGGCGGCCACAGGCAGCTCGCCGCCGTCGCCCAGGTAGAAGCCGACCATCGCCTGCTTGGTGAATTCGGGCACATAGCCCTCCTGATTCACGTGGATGGCGGGGCTGTAACGCAGGGGATCCGCCGTCGCGGCAAAGGTCGTGCCGGTGGACCACAGCGACTGGTCGGGATTTGCGACCGTGACCGCCTGGTTGTCCGACACCGAGGACGACAGCGTGAGATAGATGCAGTTCATCACGCGCAGGTCGTAGGTATTGAGCGGCGCGTACATGACGCGACGCTTGAAGTTGACTGCGGACACGCCGACCGTCTGGCCGTTGATCGTGACGGTGAACTCGCTCGCCGCCGGCGCGGTGATGACGCCGCTCGAGCTGACGAAGTTCAGGCTCGTGACGGCGGAAGAACCCTGGGGAACGGTGTTGATGAGCTCAAGTTCCAGGACGTTGGGGGTCAGGATGTGAAGGATGTTGGCGCCGACCTTGGGAAGCTGCAGGTCCGTGTCGTCGACATAATCGCCGGCCGCGGTGCCCGCGCCGCTGGTCGAGACCGAGCCGCCGGAGCCCGAGGAGCCCGAGGAGCCGGTGGAACCGGTGGATCCGGAAGAACCGGAGGATCCGCTTGACCCCGTCGAGCCGGTCGAGCCCACCGAACCCGAAGAGCCCGAAGAGCCGGTCGAACCGGAAGCACCGCTCGAACCCGTCGAGCCCACCGAACCCGAGGAGCCCGTCGAGCCAGTCGAACCGGAGCTGCCCGAGGACCCTGTGCCGCCGGTGGAGCCGACGGAACCTGAATTACCCGAAGAGCCCGTCGAACCCGTGGAGCCAGTCGAACCCGTGGACCCGGTCGAACCCGTGGACCCGGTCGAACCCGTGGAGCCCGATGAACCGGTTGAACCTGTGGAACCAGACGATCCGCTGCTGGCGGAGGAGCCGGTGGAACCGGAAGAACCCGAATTGCCCGTCGAGGCGATCGACTTGGAGGACGAGGAGGAGACCGAGTCCGTCGAGGCCGTGCCGTTCACGGCGGTCACGTCGTAAATTTCCGTGAGAACCTGGCCCGTGCCGCCATTGCCGGTGACGCTCACCGAATAGACGCCCGGGTTCACATTGACGAGGATGGCCGCATCTTCGCTGTTGCTCGACAGGCTGAAGGCGCCGACCTGCGCAAACGCCGTCTGCAGCGCCGCGGCCGACACGCCATTGTCGACCGAGGTGTTCCAATCGTCGTTTTCGGCGAGCACATTGCCGCCCTGGTCGACGAGTTCGAGGCCCGGATTGGGCACGGCGTTGTTCACGTTGAACTGCCAGAGACCCGGCCCGATGGCGCGAATCAGCAGCGTGCGGGGCGTGGAGCCGCTGACCGCGAAGCCCGTGTCCACGTTGCCGTTGTTGACGGCGCTGATGCTGGAGGAAGAGGAGAGGTTGATCAGCCCGGAGCTGGCGGGCGTGCCCACCTCGTAGGACTCAAGCAGGACGACGCCGGTGTTGCCGCCGGTGGAAGAGACCTGGACCGTATAGGTGCCGGGAGCGAGGGAGAGGACCTTCTCGGCGTCGGCGCTGCCCGCCGTAAGCGAAAAGGCGCCCACGCCGGCCATGGTGGCGGCATCGGCGGGGTTCCAGCTCGTGATCGGGCCGGCCACGACATTGCCGGCATGGTCGAACACGGTGAGCGAGGGATCGGGGAGGGGATTGGAAACGCCGAAGCCCGAAAGCGAGGGGCCGACGGCGCGGAGCAGGACCGTCTCGGTGCTGGTGCCGCCGATGGAAAGGCCTCCGCTGAGGATCTGCCCGCCGCTCAGCAGCGAGCGATTCGAGAGATTGACCAGGCGGGATTGGGCCTGCGCGGACGGAAGCAGCAAGGCGGCGAGGCCGAGAACGGCGGCCAGGATGCCGCCCTTTCGCCATCGCACGCCGGGGTGAAAGGATTTCCTGTCGGTCGGTAGTTTTTGCATGCGGCCATGTTGCCGGGAACCGCATGGCCTCGGGCACCCGTGTCGGTCTGATACTCCGGTCGGACCGCGGGCAGTCCTTTTGTAGGACAAACCCCAACCGCTGGACCCAAGCTGGACCGACCCCCAATTGTATCAGGCCGGAGAGGGGGCCTTGGTCTTTTCGTAGAAGATTCGGACCTCGGGCGAAGACTCGGGCAGAAGCTGCTGGGCGCGCTTGAGCGCGTTGCGGGTCGCGACCGTGGGATTCTGCTCGGCGGGGAAGATGTTGTTCTCCCCAAGTTGCTGGAGCAGGCCGCTGTTGCGCAGGACCGCGGTCACGTCCGGATTGCTCCCGCTGATGAGCAGGAAGCGTCCGGTCTGGCGCAGGTAGTCATGGAGACTCTCCATGGCCATGACCGTCGAGGCGTCCAGGTGGCGGGCGTTCTTCATCCGCAGGATGAAGACGCGAATGTTCTGGTCCTCGGCCAGGCGGCGCACCTGCTCCTGAAACAGATCGGCGGCGCCGAAAAACAGCTCGCCCTCGACATGGATGATGGAAATCTCCGGGTGCGGGCGCTTGGCGGGGTCGCTCAGCTCGGCCAGGTTGCCGGCCTCGTTGATCGAATATTCCACGAGGCTGGGCGTGCTCGTCTGCTGCAGGAACAGGGCGAGGGCGACGCCGATGCCGACATAGATCGCCGTATCCAGTTTCAACAGGAGGCAGGCGAGCAGCGTGACCACGAACACGACCGCGTCCGCCCGGGTGGAGCGGCAGGCCACCCGGACCTGATGGCGGTTGATCATCTTCACCCCGACGCGGATCAGATGGGCGGCCAGGGCCGCGACCGGAATGTAGTTGAACACCGGCGTGGCGAACAGGAGCACCCCGAGCACGATCACGCTGCTTAGCATCGAGGAAAGCTGCGAGACGGCCCCGCTTTGAAAGTTGACCGCGGAGCGGGCGAACGACGACGAGCCGGGCACCGCGCCAAAAAGCGCGCAGGCGATGTTCGCCGCGCCCATCCCGATCAGCTCCTGGTTGGGTTCGATCTTTTGGCCGCTCTTGGCGGCCAGGCCCTTGGTGATGGAGGCCGCTTCGAGCATGCCCAGGATCGCAATGGCCACCGCGGTGCCGATGAGCTCGGGCAGCAAATGCGGATGGCGATGGCCGACGTGAAAGCCCGCGAACGCGGGTATGACGGCGGTCAGCGCCCCGTCGTCCTTCACCATCCGAAAGGGTGGCGCGGGGTGAAACAACGCGAACAGCTTTCCGGCGATGCCCATGATGGCGAGGCCGACGAGTGCTTCGGGCCACTTGGGCCGCAGCCAGCGCACCAGCCAGAAGATGCCGAGCGTGGCGGCGCCGATGCCGACCGCCCAGAGGTTCACGTGACCGGTAAAGATCCGATCCACGGCCAGGCTGACATTGGAGATGAAGCCCCCCGGCACACCCCCGGTGTACCCAAGCGCGTTATGTAACTGGCTCGCAATGAGCAAAATCCCTATACCGGTACTGTAGGCGACGACCACCGAGCGCGAAATGAACTTCGTGATTTCCCCGAAGTTGAGCAGCCCGGCGAGCAGCTGGATCACGCCGATCAGAAAGGCGAGGTAGATGGCGAGCTGAAGCGGCTCCAAGCCGGTCGCGCTGGTGTACGCGGCGATCGTTGCGGCCACAATCAGGCTGATGGAACTGGTCGGCCCGAAGACGTGATGGTGGGAGGAGAAAAAAAGCGAACCGACGAATCCGCCGATGATCACG
Source organism: Opitutaceae bacterium (assembly GCA_035656575.1). Lineage (GTDB taxonomy): Bacteria > Verrucomicrobiota > Verrucomicrobiia > Opitutales > Opitutaceae > Palsa-1447. The sequence goes on along the minus strand of DASRSH010000291.1, from coordinate 18,946 downwards.
GAGGCGATGACGGGCATCGGGGGCAGGTTGAGAATCAGCGAAAAACCGATCGCCTGCGGAATCGAGACCAGCGTCAGGGTGGCGCCCGCGATCAGATCGTGACGGAACTTGTCCCACGAATACTGGCGCAGTTCGCGGGTGAAAGGCAGCCGAACGCGGAACATCCGGGAACCGATCGCGGCGACTTCTCCGGAAAGTTCATTGAGTTCGGCGACAGGGTCCATCGGCAGGGTTCGCCCGTCAGATAGCGCAGGAGCGACGGCTGAATCAAGACATCGTGGCGGGCGGGCTTGCCCGCCGGCCCCGAGGGGATGAAGATGAAGCCATGAAATCCGGCTTTCTGCTCCTGGCATGGCTCGCCGCGGCGGGCTGCAGCGCGCCGCCGGCCGCGCCCGTCACGCTGGCCCCCGTGGGGCCCGCGGCGGAGGCCACGCCCGCGGGCGGCACCGGCATCCTGGTGGTCTATTCCGCGTACATTCCCAACGAATTCGGATCCAACACGCCGAACTACCGGCGGTACCACTCCGCTTATCGGATTTTGCGTCCCGACGGCAGCCTGCTGCTTTCGGTGGGGAACCAGTCCGGCCCCACCAGCGAGGAGCCCACCGCGGTCAGCCTGCCTCCCGGCGATTATCGTGTCGAAGCGATGGCCAACGGTTACGGCCGCGTGACATTCCGGGTCGCGATCGCCGCCGGGCGCCCGACCATCGTCCATCTGGATGGTCCGGTCGATCCGAGAGTTAAATGAATTGCGGGCGGCTTTGCCGCTTTGTTACGGCCCCGTCACCGGATCGTAACCCAGGCACTTTATAACGGGGGCCCGCCTTGTTGGCGGACCTCCTATGCTCCATCCCTGCCTACGCCTACGTTTGCGTTTCACCGCGTTGCTCTTCGGCGCGGTCTTCGCCGGATCCGCGGTCTTCGCCCAGCCCGAAAGCACCGCCCAGGCCCTGCTCGACCTGCTGGTCAAGAAGGGTCTCGTGACGCCGCAGGAAGCGGCCCAACTCGAACAGCAAGCCCAGGCGAATGCCTCTGCGGCCGCGGCGCCGGCGGCAGCGGGCACGGCGCCCACGGCTCCGCTTCCGGCCGCCATCACCCGCACGCCCGGCGGCATCGGCGTTCCTCCCGACACGGTGGACGTGAAGCCCTCGCCGCTCAGCATTCGCATCGGCGGCGCGAACGTCACGCCGTTCGGCTTCCTCGACTTGACCGGCGTCTATCGCAGCACCCTGGTCGGCAGCGGCATCGGCACCAGCTTCGGGTCCATCCCGTACGCCAACACCAACGGTTCCACCATCGGGCCGGTGTCGGAATTCCGCCTCAGCACCCAGAACTCGCGTCTCGGCCTGCGCGTCGACTCGAACGTCGGCTCGACCAAGGTGCTGGGCTACACCGAGGCGGACTTTCTCGGCAATGCCGCCAATAACGTGACGACGGTCAGCAACGCCGACACGCTGCGGATGCGGGTCTATTTTGTGGACACCCAATTCGCGAGCGGCTGGGAATTCCTGGCCGGCCAGGATTGGAGCCTGCTCACGCCCAACCGCCACGGCCTGTCCCCGGTTCCGAGCGACATCTTCTACACCCAGAACATGGATACGAACTACCAAGTGGGTCTCACCTGGGCCCGCCAGGCGCAGCTCCGGGCCGTCTATCATGCCGACACCGACTGGACGATCGGCGTCTCGGCCGAGAATCCCGACCAGTACATCGGCAGCGCGGTCACGCTCCCGACGGCGAACCTGAACGCCAACCAATTCGACATTTCCGCCGGTTCGAACGCGAGCGGCACGACCAACGCGAACACGATGCCCGACTTCATTGGCAAGATCGCGTACGACACGAAGATCGGCGACTCCGCGTTTCACGCCGAACTGGCCGGCCTGCTCAGCGAGTTTAAGGTCAACACCTATGGAGGCAACGGCGCCATCAACGCCACGGATTCCAAGACCGGCTACGGGGCCGCGTACAACATGATCCTGACCCCCATCCCGAACCTGAACCTGGTCGAGACGGCGTTCGTGAGCGAGGGCGGGGGCCGCTACATCTCGACCGGCCTGGGGCCGGACTTCGTGGTTTCGCCGCTGCAGGACGGCCAGTACAACGTCGAACTGGAATTTGCCGAGGCGGCCGAGCTGGGCTTCGAATATGCGCCGGTCCCGCAGGACACCTTCTTCGGCTATTGGGGCGGCGCCCATTTCGGGCGGCAGGAATGGCAGACCGGCCCCACCAGCTATCTGGGCTATGGCTACCTGACCGGCTCCAACAGCCAGAACAAGAACATCGACGAATTTACCTTGGGCGACACCTATACCTTCTGGAAGAATCCTTCCTATGGCTCGATGCAGCTGATCCTCCAGGCTTCGCTGGTGCAGCGCCAGCCGTGGTACGTGGCTCCCGGCGCCCCGGACAACGCCCATACCGGCATGTTCTTCTTCGACGTCCGCTATACCTTGCCATGAAAAATTCCCTCGTGCTCGCACTTGCCGCCGCCGCCGCCCTCGTGACGGCGCGGCCGGTCGCCGCCCAACTGCTCATCAACGGCGCGGGGGCCACCTTTCCCGCGCCCATCTACCAGCGCTGGTTCGACGACTTCACCAAGGTGGATCCGTCGGTCCGCATCAACTATCAGGCCATCGGCTCGGGCGCAGGCCTGAAGCAGATCCTATCCGAAACGGTCGACTTCGGCGCCTCGGACGACCCGGTCAAGGATTCGGACTTGGCGAGCGCGCCCCGTGAGCTGCTGCAGATTCCGACGGTGGCGGGCGCCATCGTCCTCTGCTACAACCTGTCGGGCAATCCCGCCCTCAAGCTCGACGGGCCGACCATCGCCGGGATCTACCTGGGCAAGATCACGAAATGGAACGATCCGGCGATCGCCGCCCAGAATCCCGGGGTCAGCCTTCCGGGAGACGACATCCTGGTGGTCTACCGCACCGACGGCAGCGGCACGACCGCCAACTTCACGCGGTACCTCTGCGAAATCAGTCCGGAATGGAAGTCCTCCGTCGGAACCGGCAAGTCGGTCCGGTGGCCGACCGGACTGGGCGGCAAGGGCAATCAGGGCGTGGCGGGTCAGATCAAGCAGTCGCCGGGCGCGATCGGTTATGTCGAGCTGGCGTACGCCAAACAGAACGAAATGCCGTATGCCGACGTGAAGAACGCGGCCGGCAACTACATCACGCCTTCGATCGACTCGGTGAAAGCGGCCTTTTCCTCCGCCCGGGTGGACGACAAGTTCCGCTTCTCCATGATCAACGGCTCCGGAGCGCAGGCTTATCCGATCGCGAGCTCGACCTGGCTGCTGCTCTACGCCCAGCAGAAGGATCCGGCCAAGGGCAAGGCCCTGGTCGAGTTCCTGAAGTGGGCCTACACCACGGGGGAGAAGTCCGCGCCGGAACTCGACTACGCGCCGCTGCCGGAAGAGCTGGTGCAGCGCGCCCTGGGGGTCGTGAACCAGATCAAGTACTGACCGAGCGATGACCGTCATCGAGCCGCCGGCCTCGATCCTGCCTCCACCGACCCCGCGGTGGCAGGACAGCGCCTTCAAGTGGATCGCGTGGGCGGCGGCGATGACCATCGTGGTGCTGATCGTGCTGGTCGGGTGGGAGCTGTATCACGGCTCCCGCCTGGCCATCGTCCGCTACGGCATCAAGTTCTTCGGCAGCACCGACTGGGATCCGGTCAACGAGCGGTTCGGCGCGCTGCCTTTCATTTTCGGCACGCTGGTGTCCTCCGTCATCGCGCTGCTGGTCGCGGTGCCGCTGGGGGTGGCCGCGGCGCTCTTTCTCACCGATCTGGCGCCGATCCGGCTCCGGCAGCCGATCGTCATGGTGATCGAAATGCTGGCGGCGGTGCCCAGCGTCATCTTCGGCCTGTGGGGAATCTTTTTCCTCATCCCCTGGCTGCGGGACCATCTGTTCCAGTGGCTCAAGCATTCGCCGCTCGGCTATCTGCCCCTGTTCCAGGGGCCCATCTACGGCGTCAGCATGCTGGCGGCGGGTCTGATCGTCGCGATCATGATCCTGCCGATCATCACCTCGATTTCGCGGGAGATCCTGCGCTCGGTTCCGGGCCTGCAGCGCGAAGCGGCGTACGCGCTGGGCGCCACCCGCTGGGAAGTGACCCGCATCGCGGTGCTCAGCTATGCGCGCCGCGGCCTTTTCGGCGCCGCCGTGCTCGGGCTCGGCCGCGCCCTGGGCGAAACGATGGCCGTGACGATGGTCATCGGCAACCGGCCGGAGATCAGCGCCTCGCTCTTCGCCCCCGGCTACACGCTGGCGAGCGTCATCGCCAACGAATTCGCCGAGGCGTCGAGCGACATCTATCTCAATGCGCTGTTTGAACTGGGGCTGACGCTGCTGGCGGTCACCGTGCTGGTGAATGTGCTGGCCCAGCTCATGCTGCGCGCGATGGGCGGCGCGGGGAAGGTGCACTGACATGGCCGCCCCCTCCCTGGCGCGCTTCGCGCCCAGCCGCGCGCAACAGCGGCGCCGCAAGCTCTTCAGCAATGCCATGACCGTGGTGCTGTGCGGTTGCGCCGCGCTGGTGATGGCGCCCCTGTTTCTGGTCCTGGGGTTCCTCATTTCCAAGGGCGCCGGCGCCCTAAATTGGAGTTTTTTCACCCACCTGCCGAAACCCTCCGGGGAGCCCGGGGGAGGGATGGCCAACGCCATCGTCGGCACGTTCGTCCTGCTCGGCATGGCGACGGCGATCGGGGTGCCGATTGGCGTCCTGGGCGGGGTCTATCAGGCGGAGTTCGCGTCGCCGCGGATGAACCGCGGTATCCGCTTTGCGGCCGACGTCCTCAACGGCGTGCCGTCGATCGTGTGGGGCATGGTGACGTACGCCCTGCTCGTGGTGCCCATGAAGACGTACTCCGCCTACGCCGGGGGCGTGGCCCTGGGCTTGATGATGATCCCCCTCGTCATCCGCACCACCGAGGAGGTGCTGGTCCTGGTGCCGCAGAGTTACCGCGAGGCCGCGCTCGCCCTTGGGATCGCGCGCTGGAAGGTGACCACGATCATCGTGGTGCGCACGGCGCTGGCCGGCATCGTCACCGGGGTCCTCGTCGCCCTGGCCCGCGTCGCCGGCGAAACGGCGCCGCTGCTGTTCACGGCCTTGGGCAATAATTTCTGGGCGCGCAACCTCAGCGAGCCCATTTCGGCCCTGCCGCTGCAGATCTTTTCCTACGCCATTTCGCCCTATGACGACTGGCACCGCCAGGCGTGGGCCGGCGCTCTGGTCCTGATGGCCATCATCCTGACGCTCAATATCGTGGTCCGCTTTTTTTCCCGCAGCCGGACGGCGCGCTGAAGGCTGGCCCTTTCCCCTCCCATGCCTACCCTTTCCGAACCCATGGCCTCGCAGCCTGCCGCTTTGCCCTCCACGCCGCAATCGCCCGCACCGGCCGAGCCGGCCGCGGAAACCGAGGAGATCGCCTTTGACATCCGGAATTTCAACCTGTGGTACGGGGCCCATCAGGCCCTCCACGACGTGACGATCCGCATTCCCGCGCGGAAGGTGACGGCGATCATCGGACCCAGCGGCTGCGGCAAGTCGACGTTCCTGCGCGCCTTGAACCGGCTGCATGAGCTGACGCCCGGCACCCGGCTGACCGGAGCCTTGCGGCTGTTCGGCTCCGACCTCTACGGCCCGCAGGTCGAGCCGGCCCTCGTCCGCCGCCGCGTGGGCATGGTGTTTCAGAAATCGAATCCCTTCCCCACGCTTTCGATCGGCGAAAACGTGCTGGTGGGCCTGCGGCTGAACGGGGTGCGCGACGCGGCGGTGCTGCAGCAGCGGCTGGAGGAGTCCTTGCGCATGGCCGCCCTGTGGGACGAGGTGAAGGATGTGCTGAAGCGCCCCGGCCTCAGCCTGTCCGGCGGCCAGCAGCAGCGGTTGTGCATCGCACGCGCCCTCGCGGTTCAGCCCGACGTGCTGCTGATGGACGAACCGTGCTCCGCGCTCGATCCCCTGGCCACCGCCAAGATCGAGGAACTGATCCAGCAGCTGCGCGAAACCTACACCGTCGTCATCGTGACGCACAACATGCAGCAGGCCTCCCGCTGCTCGGACAAGACGGCTTTCTTCTACCTGGGGCGCCTGATAGAATACGGCGAGACCCGGACGTTGTTCATGAACCCTTCCAATCCCCAGACCGAGGCCTACGTCTCCGGACGCTTCGGCTGACCTTCGCCATGACCCACTACAGCGCCGAAATGGACCGGCTCAAGCAGAGCCTGCTGGCCATGGCCAGCCACGCCGAGTCGGCGGTCGCCCGCGCCATCCGCGCGCTGGTCGACCGCGACGATGCCCTGGCCCGCTCGGTGATCGCAGACGACGCCGTCCTGGACCAGTTCGAGATCGAGATCGACGACACGGCGATCCACCTGCTCGCCAAGGCCCCCCTCGCGACCGACCTGCGCATGACGACGGTGGCGATGAAGGTGTCGCAGAACCTGGAGCGCGTCGGCGACTCCGCCGTGACCATCGCGCGCCGCGCCATCGATCTGGGGACGGAGCCGCAGCTCAAGCCTTACGTCGACATCCCGCGCATGGCGGCGATGTCGCTGGAGATGCTGCGCGACTCCATCACGGCCTTCATCAGCCGCGAGCCCGCGCGCGCGCGCGCGGTCATTCCCAAGGACCTGGAGGTCGACAATCTCAACCGCCAGCTGCACCGGGAGCTCGCCAGTTACATGGTGGAGCGGCCGGCGACGATCTCCCGCTGCCTGCACCTGATGGTGATTTCCAAGAGCCTGGAGCGGGTCGCCGACCACGCGACCAACGTCGCCGAGGAGGTGGTGTACCTGTACGAGGCCGTCGACATCCGGCACACTTCCGCCAAGGAAGCGCATCCGGCATGAAGGCCAAGATCCTGCTGGTCGACGACGAGCCCGACGCGCTTGAGATCCTGGGATTCAAGCTGAAGGAGGCGGGCTTCCTGCCCGTCTTCGCCAAGGACGGCAACCGGGCCCTGGCGGCGGCGCGGGACGAGCGCCCGGATCTCATCGTGCTCGACCTGATGCTGCCCGAGGTGGACGGCCTGGAGGTGTGCAAGCTGCTGCGCCGGGATCCGGCGACGGCCGGCATGCCGATCCTGATGCTCACCGCGCGCGCGGCCGAAATGGACCGCGTGCTGGGGCTGGAGCTCGGCGCCGACGACTACGTCACCAAGCCGTTCAGCCCGCGCGAGCTGGTGCTGCGCATCCGCAAGCTGCTGGCGCGCGCCCCCAATGGGGAGGAGGCCGGGGCCCATCTGCGGCTGGGCGAGATCGAAATCGACGTCGCCCGCCACGACGTGCAAGTTGGCGGCCGGCCCGTGACCCTGACCGTGACCGAGTTCCGCCTCCTGGAGATTTTGGCCCGGCGCCGCGGCCGGGTCCAGTCGCGCGACCGCCTGCTCCAGGACGTGTGGGGCTACGAGAACCCCATCGACAGCCGCACCGTGGATACGCACATGCGGCGCCTGCGGGAAAAGCTGGGCGAATCCGCCCGCTGGCTCGAAACCGTGCGCGGGGTGGGATACCGCTGCGCGGCGGAAGCGTGAGCGCCCTCCTTCTGGCCCTGGCGGCGGTGGCCGGAGCGGCTTTGATCGGCTGGGCCCGCGAGCGCCAGCGGCGCCACGCCGCCGAGCGCCGGATGCGCGAGGAGGTCGGCCGCCACGCGCGCGAGCGGGAGACGGAGGCCCAGGAGCAGGCGGAGCGGACGGCGGCGCTGTTCGATCGCATGGTCGAAGGCCTCATTGTCGTGGACGCGTCGGATCGGATCCGCCTGGCCAACCGCGCCGCCGGGGCGTTGTTCCAGTTCGAGCCGGCGGCGGCCGCCGGACGCTCGCTGCTCGAAGCGGTGCGCCATCACGCGGTGGCGGCGCTGGCGGCGCGTTTGGACGCGGAGCCGGAGATTCTGGGCCATGAATTGCGCATCGAGGCCACCGCGCCGGGAGCTCCCGCCCGCTTTCTCCAGATCAACGCGCTTGCCCTGAAGGGGGCGGGCGGAGGGCGCGAGGGGGCGATCCTCGTCTTCCACGACCTGACGCGGCTGCGCCAGCTCGAGGCCGTGCGCCAGGAGTTCGTGGCCAATGTGAGCCACGAGCTGCGCACGCCCCTTTCACTCATCAAGAGCGCGGTGGAGACGCTGCTCGACGGCGGCAAGGAGGACCCGGCGACCCTGCAGCGCTTCCTGCAGATCGTCGAGCGCCACGCCAACCGCCTGGCCCTGCTCATCGACGACCTGCTGATGCTTTCCACCCTGGATGCCGGCACGCTCCGGCTGGAGATCGACGCCGTCCCGCTGCGGGCGGCCGTGCAGGAGGTGATGGATGACTATGCCGCGCGCGCGGCGGCGCGCCAGGTGGCGCTGGTCAACGAGACGCCCGCCGCGATCGGCGTGCGGGCGGACCCGGAGCGCCTGCGTCAGGTCCTCTCCAATCTGGTCGACAATGCCATCAAGTACGGGCGGAGCGACGGCACCGTCCGCGCCGGGGCCCGGACGCTGGCCGACGGGCGGATCGAGGTGACGGTGTGCGACGACGGGCCGGGAATCACCGCCGAGGCGCAGGCGCGCATTTTCGAGCGGTTCTACCGCGCCGACAAGGCGCGCTCCCGCGAACAGGGCGGGACCGGCCTCGGCCTGGCCATCGTCAAGCATGTGGTGCAGGCGCACGGCGGCGACGTGGCCGTGCGCAGCGCCCCGGGGCAGGGCGCGGCCTTTTCCTTCACTCTACGCGCCGCCGCCTGACGGCGCGTCCGCGATGTTCGCCAGGATGGTCGCCTGCGGGGCGTTCGAGGCGTCGCCCACGAGAAACTCATAGACCCCGGGCCGGACCCAGTAGCCCTGGTGCGCGGCGTCCCAGTAGCCCAGGCGCGCGCGGGGCACGGTGAAGGTGACCGCGCGGGATTCGCCCGGAGCCAATTCGACCCGGCCGAATGAGCAGAGCGTCATCGTGGGCTGGTTGGGCGCCAGCCGCTGATGCCGGAAGTACACCTCCACCACCTCGGAACCCGCCCGGCGGCCCGTGTTCGTCACGCGGACCTGGAGCCGGATCGAACCGTCGGGCTGCGGCGCGACCGTCGTCGCCGGCGCGGCGATGGCAAACTGGGTATAGCTGAGGCCCCAGCCGAAGGCGAACTGCGGCGTCCCGTCAAAGTACCGGTAGGTCCGGTTGCGCATGCTGTAGTCCTCGAAGGGCGGCAGGTCGTCGGTCGACGCATAAAAGGTGACCGGCAGCTTGCCTGAAGGATTCGCATCGCCGAAGAGGACGCGTCCGACGGCGTCGCCGCCTTCCTCTCCGGGGTACCACGCCTGCAGGATCGCGGCCGCGTGGGCGGCCGCCCAGGGCATCGCCATGGCGCTGCCGCTGCAGTTCACGACCACGATCGGCTTGCCCGCGGCGGCGAGCTGGCGCAGCAGGTCGGACTGCACTTCCGGCAGTTCAATGCGCTGGCGGTCGCCGCCATCGAAGCCCTCGTAGCCGTTGGCGCTGGCCATTTCCTCGCCCTCGAAAGCGGCGCTGATCCCGCCGACATAGACGACGACGTCCGCCTGCTCGGCGTCGGCGATCGCGTGCTCCGTCATTTCCCGGGGCGGGCGATTGCTGCCGTCGCGCAGGAGCGCCAGGGGGCACCCGCGATCGTAAGTCACGGTCACGCCCGGGCCGGCCGCGGCGCGGATGCCGGCGAGGAGGGTCACCGGATGGGAGGGCCGTCCGTTGTAGTTGCCGAGCAGCAGCGGCACCGAATCGGCGTTGGACCCGATCACGGCGATCCGGTGGACGGCCGCGCGGTCCAGCGGCAGGGTCCCGTCATTCTTGAGCAGGACCAGCGATTCCTCGGCGAGCTTCAGGGCCAGCGCGCGATGGGCCGGCGTGTCGTTCTGGTCGATCCCGATTCGGCTGAACGGCACGCGATCCGGCGGGTCGAACAGGCCGAGGCGAAACCGCGTGCGCAGGGCGTAGCCGAGCGCGGTATTGATGTCCGCCTCGCTGATGAGCCCTTGGGCCACGGCCCGCACCAGGGCGTTGTAATCGCGTCCGCAGCAGATGTCGCACCCGGCCTTGACCGCCACGGCGGCGGCGAGCTCCGGGGTGGAGACGAAGTGGTGGTCGCGGTAAATGTTCTCGATCGCCCCGCAGTCGGACACAATGTAGCCCGTGAACTTCCAGCGGAAGCGCAGGATGTCCTCGAGCAGCAGCGGGCTGGCGCAGCAGGGAATGCCGTAGAGCGCGTTGTAGGCTCCCATGACCCCGCCGACGCCGCCCTCGCGCACGGCCATCTCGAACTGGGGCAGATAGGTATTGTACAGATCCTCTTCCGAAGGCCACACGTCAAAGCGGTGGCGCAGGGGTTCCGGTCCGCTGTGGACGGCGAAGTGCTTCGCGCACGCCATGGCCTTCATGTAAACCGGGTCGTCGCCTTGCACCCCGCGAATGAAGGCGACGGCCAGCGTGCCGGTGAGGAAGGGATCCTCGCCGTAGGTCTCCTGTCCGCGGCCCCAGCGCGGGTCGCGAAAAATGTTCACATTGGGCGACCAGAAGGTCAGGCCGCGGTAAATCGGGGCGTCCCCGGCGCCGCGCCGCGTGAATTCGTTGAACTTGGCCCGCCCCTCGGTGGCGATGACATCGCCCTCCTGGCGGATCAGGGCCGCGTCCCAGGTCGCCGCCATGCCGATCGCCTGCGGGAATACGGTGGCGTAGCCGGCGCGGGCGACACCGTGGAGCGCCTCGCTCCAGTAGTCGTAGGCGGGAATGCCCAGCCGCGGGATGGCTGGGGCCCCGTTTTGGAGCTGGCTGACCTTTTCGGCCAGCGTCATGCGGCCGATCAGGTCGGCGACCCGGGCGGGCAGGGGTAGGGAGGGATCGCGCCACGGATCGGCGGCGCAGAGGCGCGGGGCCTCAACGGACGCGATCAGCAGGGCGAGGGCGGGGAGAAGGGTAAAGCGTCGCAAACTTCCCTATATGGCCCCAATGGCCTTGGGAAGGGCAACATCGAATTCCACCGGGTGGGTGTGCTTGCGCTTGACCTTGAAAAGACGCGACCGGCGCCGCAGCATCCGATCCAGCTTGTCGGTGAGCAGGCTCACCGCCTTGTGGCAATCGTCGGATTCCACCACGGCGTTCATGGCCGGCCCATGAATGAGAATGTGCCCCTTGGCCTTGAAGCGGCACTCCACCTCCTCCTTCGGGTCGAACTCCAGCTCAACGCGGAGGCGCACGATGTGCTCCTCGTGACGAAACAATCGGTCGGCCTTTTCACGCACGAAGGTCTTGAGCGAGGGAGTCAGTTCGAGGTGAATGCCGGAAACGATCAGTTCGTGGTTGTTTTGTTGGTTCATGATTCCGCTGATTGATGATTACTGGGCAGACCCGCGCTCGAGCGGGTCAAATTCGGGGGCACGACGCGTGCGCCATAGGCGCGGTTGCAGCTTGAGCTGTGCCAGCGAGGCGTGCGAAGAGGGCGATTCCACAGCAGCGAAAGCGAGCGCTGAACGGGATAGACGCGGGGGGCGCCGGGCCGTTCAAAACGCCCGATCGAATTCATCATCCTACTATAGCACGCGGCAGCGGGCGTTTTCTCATGGATGAGAAGGCGGAGCTTTCCGGGCGCGCCTGCGCCTGGCCCCGCCGGCTGAAGCAAGGGCCGGTCCGCCTGATCGGACCGGAGGAGTTTCGCGGCTGGATCGTCCATGAGGACGGCGACCTCCTGGTGGTGAACAAGCCGGGCGACGTGGTCTGTCACCCGTCGAAAGCCGGCCCCTGGTCGAGTCTGGTCGGCGCCGCCCGCGAATACTCCGGACTGTCCGTCGTTCACTTGGTGTTTCGCTTGGACCGCGAAACCAGCGGTTTGGTCGTGCTGACCAAGCAAAATCGCGCCGCCAGCCGGCTGCAAAAGGCAATGCAGCAGCGGCGGGTAGCCAAGACCTACCTCGCGATCCTGACCGGGGAACTCTCCGCTCCGGTGACGGTGGACCAGCCCCTGGGGGACGACACCTCCAGTCCGGTCTTCCTGAAGTCTGCCGTTGTCGCCGGCGGCCAGCCGGCCACGACCCGCTTCGAGCCCCTGGCGGCCGGCGGCGGCGTGACCCTGGCCCGCGTCACGACCGTGACCGGGCGGAAGCATCAGATCCGCGCGCACGCGCAGTGGCTGGGCCACAGTCTGATCGGGGACAAGATTTACGGCCCCGATTCGCGCCTGTTTCTGGACTTCATCGACCAGGGCTGGACGCCGGCCCTCGAGGCGCAGTTGCATCTTCGGAGACAGGCGCTGCACTGCGCGGAGATCGATCTGGCCGGAGCGGGGTGGCCGGCCCCGACCCGCTTTGCCGCCGCCCTGCCCGCGGACTTGGCCGACTTTCTGGTCAGCCGAGGTATCGCGCCACCGCCGTGTTGACCGCGGCCTTTTGGGCGCGAACCCGCAGCTCCAGGGGCATTCCCGACGGCGTTTCCAGAGTGTAGCCGCGGGCGGCATGGTGGGCCCGCAGGTAAATCGATTCCGGCCACAGTTCCCGGACGGCCGGGTCCACATCGGGACGGATGATTCCGCCTGCGGCGGGCCGGTCGTCGATCAGCTCGTGGGGGTCGATGGGGCAGACGGTCCGGACCGATTCGATGATGGGTTCGGCCAGGCTGGGGCGGCCCTGGGGGTTGATTTCGTAAAGATAGAACCCCGTTGCTTCCCAATCCTCATGCAGAGTCAGGTACAGGTCGAAGTTAGGCTGGCGCCGCAGCCAGCGCACGTGCGCGGCCACCTCCGCCGAGCGGGTGCGGCGATAGTCCCGGTTCAGGTCAATGCCGCCCGCATTTTCGCGGGTGGCGGCCGCGAAGCCGGCCGGGTTCAGAAGCGGGCAGACGATCCAGTGGGCCCGGTGGTCGAAAAAGCCCTCGTTCATCAATTCCAGCAGGGCCAGGGGCGGCGCCGGCTCGTCCCCGTGTATGCCTGCCGACAGGTAGATTCGCGGCCGGGGGCCGGCGGTTCGGCGCGTCAGTCCGAGAAGGGGGCAGTCCCCCGCTCGGCCGAATTCACAGACGTGAAAACCGGCCGCGCGGGCGGCGGCCTCGAGCGCCCGGGCGAGCTCCGCCGGCGCGAAGGGTGCGGCTTTGACAGGGGCCACGCCATGGTTCTTGCTCGTCGGCTCGCGTCCGCACAAGCCACTTTCCGCCATGCCGTCCCAGGTCCGCGTCCGTTTTGCCCCCAGTCCGACGGGCTACTTCCACATCGGAAGCGCCCGCACGGCGCTGTTCAACTGGCTGTACGCCCGCCACACGGGCGGAGTGTTTATCCTGCGGATCGAGGATACGGACCAGGCCCGCAACCAGGACGCGTTCCTGCAGGTGATTTACGACAGCATGCGCTGGCTGGGCCTGGATTGGGACGAAGGTCCCGGGGTGGGGGGCAAGTTCGGGCCCTATCGGCAAAGTGAGCGCGGGGACATCTACCGCGAATACCTGGACCGACTGAAGGCGACGGGCCGCACGTATGAAAAGGAGGGTGCGACCTACTTTCGCATCTCCGATGAGCCGCAGGTGATCGACGATGCGATCCGCGGCCGCGTGGAGCGCAAGGAGGAGAAGGATTTCGTCATCGTGCGTTCCGACGGCAGTCCCGTGTTTCACGTGGTCAACGTGATCGACGACCTGACGATGGGAGTGACGCACGTCATCCGGGGAGAGGACCACCTGTCGAACACGAGCAAGCACGTGGAGCTGTTCAAGGCGCTGGGCGCCCCGCTCCCGATCTACGCCCATGTGCCGCTGATCCTGAAGCAGAACGGCCCGGGCAAGATGTCCAAGCGCGATCAGGGGGCCCTGGTCGAGGAGTATCAGCGGCGGGGGTTCTTTGCGGAGGCCCTGGTGAACTTTCTCGCCCTGCTCGGCTGGTCGCCCAAGGACGATTCCGAGAAGATGCCGCTCGCGGAGCTCGCCCGGCGGTTCGACCTGCCCGGAATCAACCAGAGCAATGCCCGGTTCGATGACAAGAAGCTGGCGCACATGAACATGTTGTATCTCTTGGCGGCCACGCCGGAGGACTTCGTGAACCGGGTGGGGGCCTATCTGCTCACGCAGAACACCCCCGAGGCCAAGCGGGCCCTTGCCGCGCCCCCGGACTATTTCCGCGAGGTGGTCGCGCTGGCCCAGCCCAAGCTCAAGGGGATCGAGGAGGTGCCGGCATACACGGCCTACTTCTTCACCGACGACTTCGCCATCGACGAGAAGGCGCGCGCCAAGGTGATCGCCAAGGGCGACCCGGCGGCCCGCGTGCGCGAACTGGCTGAGGGCCTGGCCCAGGCCGACTTCGCGACGGACGCCTCCTTGGAGCAGGCCGTGCAGGCCATTGCGGCCGCCCATGGCCTGACCCTGTCCGACTATGTGCATCCCGGCCGGCTGGCGGTAAGCGGCACGAATGTCGGCCCGTCGTTTTACAGCCTGCTGCGCGTCTTGGGCCGGGACCGGGTGCTCGCCCGCCTCGGGAAGTTCAAGGCGTGACCGTTACTTCGCCCAGGCGTCCTTGAGCCCGATGGTGCGGTTGAAGATTGGGGCGCCCGGCTTGGAATCGGGATCCCAGGCAAAGTAGCCCAAGCGCTCGAACTGGCAGGTCTCGCCCGGCTCGGCGTGGAACAGGGCCGGCTCGACCTTGGCCGTGACGACTTCCAGCGACCGGGGATTGACCGACTGGCGAAAATCGGCCCCGTCCGCATCCGGTTCGGCCACGGTGAAGAGGCGATCGTAGAGCCGCACTTCGGCATCGCGCGCGTCGCGCGCGCTGACCCAGTGAATGGTGCCTTTGACCTTCCTGGCCGCATTGGGCTCGCCGCTGCGGGTCGAAAGATCCGCGGTGCAGCGCAGCTCCGTGATGCGGCCGGACCCGTCCTTGACCACCTCCTGGCAGGCAATGATGCAGCCGTATTTCAGCCGCACCTCGCCGCCCGGCCGGAGGCGGAAGTATTTCGGCGGCGGCGTCTCCATGAAGTCGTCGCTTTCGATGAAGATCTCGCGCGTGAGCGCCACGGCGCGGGTGCCCGCGTTCGTGTCCGCCGGCAGGTTCACCGCGGCGCAGGTGACGGCCGCGTCGGCGGCCAGATTGGTCAGGACCACCTTGATCGGCCGCAGCACGGCCAGCCGGCGGGGCGCCGTCGCATTGAGGTCCTCGCGCACCGCGTGTTCGAACGCGGCGATATCGGTGACGCTGTTGAACTTGGTGACGCCCAGGCTGGTGACAAAGTGGCGGATGGCCCGGGCCGGAATGCCGCGTCGGCGCAGCCCTGAAATGGTGGGCATGCGCGGGTCGTCCCAGCCGGAGACGATGCCCTCCTGAACCAGGACGAGAAGCTTGCGCTTGCTGACGACCGTGAAGCTCGGGATGAACTTCGCGAATTCATATTGGTGGGGGAGGGGCCGCGGCAGGCTGAGGTTCTCGAGCAGCCAGTCGTAAAGCGGCCGGTGGACCTCGAATTCCAGCGTGCAGATGCTGTGGGTCACGCCCTCGATGTAGTCGCTCAGGCCATGGGCGAAGTCGTACAGGGGGTAGATGCACCAGGCGTCGCCCGTGTGGTGGTGGGAGGCGTGCCGGATGCGGTACAGCACCGGGTCGCGCAGCCAGACGTTCGGCGCGGCCATGTCGATCTTGGCCCGTAGGGTGCGGGCGCCGTCGGGAAACTCGCCCGCCCGCATCCGCGCGAACAGGTTCAGGTTCTCCTCGACGGAGCGGTTGCGGTAGGGGCTGTCGCGTCCCGGCTTATCGGGCGCGCCCCGGTACTCGTCCGTTTCCTTGGCGCTCAGATCGCAGACATAAGCCTTGCCGGCCCGGATCAGGGCGACCGCGTAGCCGTGCAGGGCGTCAAAATAGTCGCTGGCGTAGAACGGTTCGGTGTCCGGCCCGGTGCCCTCGGCCGGCGCCTGGAAGGCGTCCGCGCCCGCCGCCGGAACGGCGCCCCGCGGCTTGAACCGCAGGCAGTGATCGGCCCAGCCGGCGATGAGCCAGCGGACATCGTTCACGATCGCGTCGACGTACTCCACGTCCTCCTTGGCGGGATTGGTGTCGTCCATCCGCAGGTTGCATGAACCCCCGTTCTCGCGTGCGATGCCGAAATTCAGGCAGATCGATTTCGCATGTCCGATGTGCAGGTAGCCATTGGGCTCGGGCGGAAACCGCGTCACGATCCGCGGATAGCGGCGCTCCGCGACATGGCCCGCGACGATGTCGCGGATGAAATCGCTGGGCGCCGAAGGCGCTGAGGACGGGTCCTGCTGCGTCATAACCGCCCAAAATGCGCCACCGCGCCCCCGCTTTCAAGGAATTGCTTCGGCCCGGCAAAGGGGTCATGTACCAAATCTCAACATGCCGCCGGCATGTTGAGATTTGGTACATGACCCCTTTGCCAACCATCGTCCACCTGGACGCCGACGCCTTCTTCGTTTCGTGCGAGCAGGCCCGGGACCCGTCCCTGCGGGGCCGGAAGTGCGCCGTCGGCGGGGCCACCCGGGGAATCATCGCCTCGGCCAGCTACGAGGCTCGGGCTTGCGGGGTGTACACCCCCATGCCGACCCAGCGGGCCCTCAAAGTCTGCCCGGATCTGATCATGATCCGCCCCACCTTCGGACTCTACGGCAAGGTCTCGGCGCGCATGTTTGAACTGTGCGAAACGCTGACGCCGCAGGTGGAGCGAAATTCGATCGACGAGGGCTACTTCGACGTGGGCCCGTGCGGGTTCCGTTCATCGGACGAAGTGGAGGCCGCCGTGCGCAAACTCCAGAAGCGCATTTGGGATGAACTCGAAATCACGGTCTCCTTTGGCATCGCGGCCAACAAGCTGGTCGCCCAGATCGCCTCGAAGCTGCGCAAGCCGCGCGGCTTCGTGGTCGTGCCGCCGGGCGAGGAGGCGGACTTTCTCGCCCCGCTGGGCATCGGCAAGCTTCCCGGCATCGGTGCGAAGACGGAGGCGCTGCTAGTCGCGCGGGGGGTCGCGAGAGTGCGCGATCTCTTTGGACGCACGGAAAGGGAGCTGCGGTCCTGGTTCGGAAGCGACTGGCGCGGTTTGCTGGCCCGCGCGGCCGGCCAGGACGACCGGCCCGTCGACCCGGGGCATGAGGATGCCAAGAGCTATTCCCAACAGGAGACCTTCGATGCCGATGTCGGCGACTTTGCGGAAATCGAGCGGGTAGCCAAAGGCATGCTGGACGACCTGATGGCCAAGGTGCGCCAGGACGGGAAGCGGGTGCGCACGCTGACCATCAAGGTGCGTTACCCCAATTTCACCGACGAGTCGCAGGGGCGCAGCCTGCCGGAAGCGAGCGACCTGGAGGCCCCCTTTTATCCCCTGATCGGCCCCTTGCTGCGCGGGGCGTGGAGCCGGCGCCTGCCGCTTCGGCTGGTCAGCGTGAAGCTCTCGGGCGTGGAGTCTCCCGCCGAGCAGCTCGAGATGTTCGCTGCCGCCGAGGAGAAGCGCCGCCGCCTGGCCGGCGTCCTCGACCGCCTGAACGCCGGCGGCCCGGCAGTCCGCCACGGCCATCAACTGCGCGGACAGCCGGCAACTGTGGACGCGGCGTCCCGCCGCTTTCCGAACCCCGAAAGCGGCGGGAACGCCGCTTCCCCCTCCCGCCGGCCGCGTGCGAAGCCTTGACGACCCCGCCCGCCCCGCGCTTCATTGCCCCTCCTGGACCTGCAGGCGTAGCACAATGGATAGTGTAGTGGTCTCCGAAGCCATTGATCCGGGTTCGACTCCCGGCGCTTGCACCAGCGCTAATTCGTTGTAAATAAGCTAGTTGTTGGCCTGCCTTAAGCGCAGGCAAAAGCATTCCTGGCTCATTCCTGTCATTTTGAATTGCCGAAATGCACGCGAAAGCAGTACAATGCAGGGCATGGCAACCAATGCTGTGCCGCTAAAAAGCTGGGAACATCCGAAAAAGAGCGGGGTGATGATTCGGGAGGTTCTGAACCTCCATGCCGGCCAAGCCTTCGATGGCTCGTTCCTGGTAACCGTCCCTGCGAAGCTGACCGGGGGAGGGCGGGAACGAAAACAGTTCAAGACCCGGGAATTGGCTGAGCAATGGGCAGAGGACCAATTCAAGGGCTACCGGAAGCAGGGCCAGGACTTTTTCTCCCTTACCGATGCCGAGCGCCGGGAGGTCGCTGCATCGATGCCGCTTCTTCGGCAGGCCCGCATCTCGTTCGCGGACGCCATTGCCTTTGCGGTCAAACATCTGCGCCCGGAGGGGCAAGGCATGACGGTTCGCCAGATCGTCGACGAATTGATTGCGAGCAAGAGCCAGCGATTCGATCGTGGCGACCTGCGCGAGCGCAGTTTCCAGGACTTCAAGCATCGGGCAACTGCCTTCGCGGAAGCTTTCGAGTCCCGCACGGCCGCCGGCATCACCGCTGAGGAAATCAAGGGATGGGTCGGAAAAATGGGCAACGGCGTTCGGTCGAACCAGAACTATCTCGCAGTGGTCGGGGAGGTCTTCAAGTTCGCGGGCCAAAAGCGCTATGTTGCGTTCAGCCCTCTGGACAACTTGACCGACGTCGATCGTAAGGAACTGTGCGGCGGGCACACCGGCGGCAAGGAGCCTTCGATCCTGACACCGGATGATGCCGCACGCCTGCTTACCGCCGCAGCAGCGAACCCAAAGTTAGGGCTTCTAGGTGCGGTTGCACTCGCAATCTTCTGCGGGCTGCGGACCGAGGAAATCCGCCGGCTTGGTTGGGACCAAGTGCGATTGGCCGAAGATCATCCAGTCGTTACGATTGGCGCCAAGATCGCGAAAAAGAGGAGGATCAGGCACGTTGAAATTCCCGCGGCCGGGGTACAATGGCTGTCGCTTGTCACCGATCGCAAAGGCCCAGTTGTGCAATGCGTGGACCGAAACGACTACCAGCGCCGGTTCCGAAAGCTGCTCAAGGCAGCAGGCTTCAAAACCTGGGGAACGAACTCCATGAGGCACAGTTTCGGAACTTTC
>DASRSH010000290.1:0-9642 GCA_035656575.1 Opitutaceae bacterium | reverse complement strand
GTAGGCGAGCAGTTCCGAGTCGGACTTGCCGGCTTTCACCTGCTCGAGGAACGCGTCGGCCTTGACCCCGGTGAACTCGAAGAAGCGCTTGTCCATCGGGCAGTCGTAGTGGAAATCCCCGTTCTTTCCGGCCACGGACGCGCGCGCCTTGTCAATCAGGCGCGGCAGCTGCACGTATCCGCCGAGGCGGGTGCGCGGGCTGCGGGGCGGATGACGCGTCAGGTCGGGCGCGCTCAGGTTGACGGCGCCGGATGCGGCGGAGGAAGGGGCGGTATAGGCAGTTTGAAGTGTGGCCATGGCCGCAACAGTATCCGGCTTTGCGCAAAATTCCAGTGATGACGCGGAGCCCGCGCTCCTGTTACATCCGCCGATCCGATGCCCAGCACGTCCCGGCGCACGTCCGTCTTCACCGAATCGGTCATCCGCGAAATGACCCGCGTGGCGCAGCGCTGCGGCGCGATCAACCTCGCCCAGGGTTTTCCGGACTGCGATCCGCCGCCGGCCCTGGTGCAGGCCGCGCGCGAGGCGATGGACGCCGGCCGCCACCAGTATGCGGTCACCTGGGGCGCGCCGGAATTGCGCGCGGCGCTCGCGGCGAAGTTCACCCGCTGCACCGGCATGGCGGCCGACCCCGAGAGCGAGTTCGTCGTCACCTGCGGGGCGACCGAGGCCATGATGGTGGCGATGATGACGGTCTGCGACCCCGGGGACCGGGTGGGGCTGTTTTCGCCCTTCTATGAGAACTACAATGCCGACGCGATCCTGACCGGGGCGACGCCCGTGCACGTGCCGCTGCGGCCTCCGGACTACCGCTTCAATCCGGACGAGCTGCGGGCGGCCTTCCGGTCGGGGCTCAAGGCCTTCATCCTGTGCAATCCGGGCAATCCTTCCGGCCGGGTGTTCACGCGCGAGGAGCTGACGTATCTGGGCGCGCTGGCGCAGGAGTACGACGCCTTTCTCATCACCGACGAGGTGTACGAGCATATTGTCTTTCCGCCGCACCGGCACACCTACCTGGCCAGCCTGCCGGGGCTGCGCGAGCGCACGCTGAGCTGCTCGTCGCTGTCGAAGACCTTTTCGATCACGGGCTGGCGCATCGGCTATGTGCATGCTCCGGCCGCGCTCATCGCGCAGGCGCGCAAGGTGCATGATTTTCTCACGATCGGCGCGGCTTCGCCGCTGCAGCACGCCGTGGTGCGGGCGCTGGAATTTCCCGCGGACTACTATCAGCGGCTCGCCGCGGATTACCTGGACCAAAGGGAGATTCTCTGCGGGTACCTGGACCGCGCGGGTCTCATCCACACCCGGCCCGAGGGGGCGTACTTTGTCATGGTGGACATCTCCCGCTTCGGCTACGCCAGCGACCGCGCGTTTTCGGAGTGGATGGCCGAGCACATCGGCGTCGCGCCGGTGCCGGGATCGAGTTTTTTCCCTTACCCGGAGAATCGGTATGTGCGGCTGCATTTCGCCCGGGGACCGAAGACGCTGCATGCGGCCGGGGAGCGCCTGCTGCGGATGAAGGCCTGACGGCGACGGCGGGCCGCCGCAGGCTTTGACTGCCGCGGTCCCGCGGCTACAAGTGTAGGCATGGTCAAGATCACCGGCGAATACACAGGGCAGCTTCATTGCGCGGCCCGCCACGAGCCGTCCGGCACCGTCCTGGCGACCGACGCGCCCAAGGACAATCAGGGCAAGGGCGAGAGCTTTTCGCCCACGGACCTCGTGGCGACCGGGTTTGCCACCTGCGTGGTGACCACGCTGGCCATTGCGGCGCGCCGGCAGGGAGTCGAACTGGGCCCGCTCAAGTACGAGGTGACGAAGGAGATGACCGCCAGCGCTCCGCGCCGGATCGCCCGCCTGGGCCTGCAGGTTTGGCTGCCCGCCGAGGCGCGGAAGCTGCCCGAGGATTTCGTGCGCAAGACCGCCGAAGGCTGCCCTGTACATCTTACGTTAGCGTCAGATGTTCAAAAAGTTATAGAGTTTCAGTGGCTGTAGGGCAGGGTGTAGGTGGTGTTGAATGAGAGCGTGATGCGGCGCGTCACATGGATTTTGACCGCCAGCTTGCCTCCGGTGGAACTCGTCGGGACGGCTGTCCCCTGAACGGAGCGCACCGCTCCGTCGGTGCGAATGGCCTTGCCGGCAAACGCGATCGGCCGGCGAGCGGCAATCCGGGCCAAATCGGCCGGCGGCACGATGATGATCAGGCGGCCGGACTCGTCGGCGAAGAAAAAAGGGAAGACCTTGGCCTGGTAGGTCGCGAGGAATCGGTCCCCCTCGCGGCGGAACGGACTGGCGATCAGGGTCACGGAGCCGATGTAGATCGAAGTCTTCACCGGCGCCGCGACGACTTCGGCAAAGGGATCGGGCGCCGCCGCCGCGAGCCCCGCGGCCAAAAGGAAAAGGAGCGGCGCGCACAGGCGAGGCATGGAAGCGCCAATGCAACGGCGAAAGGGCGGGCAGGCAAGGGCGGGGACGGAGTTGTCGGGGCGGCGACTGCCGGGTGGAACGGCGGGACGCCGCTTCCGCCGCGGCCGATCGGCATGTTTGGCGTTGCAGCGCGGCGCCGCCGGCCCGAAGTCTTTGGGATGGGCAAAGCCTCTCAAGCCACCTGGGGGGGCCGCTTTAGCGCGGCTCCGGCCGAGCTGATGCTGCGGTTCAGCGAATCCGTCTCGTTCGACCGCCGCCTGGCCCTTTACGACATCCGGGGCAGCCGCGCGCACGCGACCATGCTGGCCAAGGTCGGGCTCATCACCGTCAAGGAGCGCAACGCGATCGTGGCCGGCTTGGATCGGCTGGCGGCCGACATCGCCGCGGGGAAGTTCACCTGGGACGAAAAGCTCGAGGACGTGCACATGAACATCGAGCAGGCGCTGACCCGGCGGGTGCCGGCGGCGGCCAAGCTGCACACGGCGCGCAGCCGCAACGACCAAGTGGCGACCGACATGCGGCTGTTCCTGCGCGATGCCTGCGGCATCATCGGTGAAAAGCTCAAGGGCGCGCAGCGGGCGATCCTGGAGCAGGCGGAGGCCCACGCCAGCCTGCTCATTCCCGGCTACACGCATCTGCAGCGGGCGCAGCCGGTCAGCGCCGCCCATCACCTCCTGGCCTGGGTCGAAATGCTCCAGCGGGACCGGGAGCGTTTCGCGCAGGCGGCCGCCAGCGCCAACTGGTGCCCGCTGGGCTCCGGCGCCGTCGCGGGCACCACGCTGCCGATCGACCGGGAGTTCACGGCCAAGCTGCTGGGCTTCGTCGATGCGCGGGGCCGGCCGCAGGTGACCCAGAACTCCATGGACGCGGTCGCCGACCGCGACGTGCACACCGAATTCGCGGCGGCCTGCGCCCTGGCGGGCGTGCACTTTTCGCGGATGGCCGAAGACCTCATCCTGTGGAGCAGCGCGGAATTCCGCTTCGTCACCATGGCGGACGCGTTCGCCACCGGCTCCTCGCTCAGGCCGCAAAAGAAGAACCCGGACGCGTGCGAACTGCTGCGGGGCAAGGCCGCCCGCCTCCAGGGCAATCTGCACACGCTGCTGACCCTGACCAAGGGGCTGCCGCTGACGTACAATCGCGACCTGCAGGAGGACAAGCCGCCGGTCTTCGACAGCTTCGACCAGACGGCGATCTGCGCGGAGGTCCTCGCGGGCACCGTGGCGGGAATGACCTTCAATCCGCAGGCCTGCGCCGCCGCCGTGGCGGATCCGGCCCTGCTGGCGACCGACCTCGTCGATTATCTGGTCCAAAGAGGCGTGCCGTTTCGGGAGGCGCACCACGCCGTGGGCCACGTCGTCGCCCTGGCGGAGAAGGAAGGGGCGCCGCTGGACCGGGCCCCGGACGCAGCCGTCCGGGCGATCCATGCCGGCTTCGGCGAGGACTGGCGGAGCGCCTTCGACCTGCCCTCCGCGCTGAAACGGCGCGAAGGCACGGGAATGCCCGGCCCGGGGCAGATCCGCCGCCAGATCGCCCGCTGGAAGAAGACGCTCGCGTGAAGATCCGGATCCTGTCGGACCGCGTGGCGAACCAGATCGCCGCGGGCGAAGTCATCGAACGGCCGGCGGCGGCGGTGAAGGAATTGATCGAGAACGCGCTCGATGCGGGCGCCACGCGGATCGACGTGGAATTCCGCAGCGCCGGCGAGGAGCTGATCCGGGTCGAGGACAACGGCAGCGGCATGAGCCGGGACGATGCCCTGCTGGCTCTGGAGCGCCACGCCACGAGCAAAATCGTCGAGGCGGCCGACCTGGCCTCGCTGGCGAGCTTCGGCTTCCGGGGCGAGGCGCTGCCGTCCATCGCCAGCGTGGCCCGATTCACCCTGCGCACGCGCGCGGCGGAGGATCCGGCGGGGACGGAGATCGCGGTCAACGCGGGCAAGGTCTGGCATGTGCGCGATTGCGGCCGCCCGGTGGGAACGAGCGTCATCGTCGAGCACCTGTTTCATCCGGTTCCGGCGCGGCGGAAATTTCTCAAGAGCGAAGCCACGGAAGCGGCGCACATCATCCAGGTGGTGCGCCTGTACGCGCTGGCCTTCCCGGCGGTGGCGTTTTCGCTCCAGCAGGACGGACGCAAGGTGTTTCAGTCGCCCCGCGGCGAGGCGCTGGCGGACCGCGTGGCGGAAATCTTCGGCCGCGACGCGGCGGCCGACCTGGTGCCCCTCGAGGCGCGGGACGAAACCTGGTCGGTCTCGGGGCTGATCTGCCGCCCGGGCGGGGGACGGGCGGGCCGGCAGGACATGGTGATCTTCGTCAACCGGCGGCCCGTGGAAAGCCGCACGCTTTATTTCGCCCTCACCGAGAGCTTCAAGGAGTCGCTGCCCGCCGGACGCTACCCCGCGGCGTACCTTTTCCTCGAATGCGACCCGGGGCAGGTGGACGTGAACGTTCATCCCGCCAAGCGGGAGATCCGCTTCCGCCAGGAGCCGGCGGTGCGCGGCTTCATCATCCGCGCAGTGCTGCAAAGACTCCGGGATCTGGCTCCGCCGGTCCCCACCGCCGCCCAGGATAACCGCGCGGCCGGCGGGCAGCCCGTCCCGCCCGCGGCGGCCCCGGCGGCGCTGCCGGCCGCTCCTTCTCCGGCCGCCGCCGGCACAGATGAAGTCCAGGTGGCGGAGCCCGCCGTCCGGGAGGCGGGGGCGGCGCCGCAGCGCTCCTTCGCCCATTGGCGCTGGCTGGGGCATGCCCAGGCCTATGCGTGGTTCGAGACGCCCTCGGGCGTGGTGCTGCTCGACCGGCGCGCGGCGGCCGAGCGCATCATCTATGAGCAGCTGACGGAGGAATTCCGGCGCGGAGTGATGGGAAGCCAGAAGCTGCTGCTGCCCGTGCCCTTCGAACTGGACCCGATCAGCTCCGCGCTGCTGATCGACGCGCGCGAGTTTCTGGTCGCGCACGGCTTCGAGATCGCCGACTTCGGGCGGCACTTCTTCCGGCTGGAGGCGATTCCGTCGTGGATGGAGCCGGCCGACGCGGAGCCGCTGCTGCGCGAGCTGCTGGCGGCGCTGCGCGACGGGCGCCTCGATACGCGGGATGCCGACTTTGCGCGGGAGCAACTGGCCCTGATGGCGAGCGCCCGCGCCGCCCGCAGCCCGGCGGCGCCCGAGCAGGAGACGCGCTCGCTGCTCAGCCAGCTGTTCGGGACGCGGCTGCCGCTCACGACGCCGGATGGCAAGCCCACGTTCATCGAAATCTCCTGGAACGAGCTGGCGCGGCGGTTCGCGCGATAGTTGATTTATTTCGGGAGCGTGGAATGCTGGGCTCAGTCCAAGGGTAATTCATGCCGACCGCTTCTCCCGCCGCGCCGATCCCGTCCACTCCGCTTCCGACCACCGCCGGGCGGCCGCATTCGGATCCGCCGCAGGAGATCTTCCGCTCGCTGATCCTGCGCCACCTGACCTCGACGCTGGCCCGGCCGGCGCATTCGGCGACGCCGCGCGACTGGTGGGTCGCCACCTCGCTCGCCATCCGCGACCAGATCCACGACCGGATGATCGCCACCCAGGCGGTCCACAACGCCCAGAATGTCCGCCGGCTGTATTACTTCTCCCTCGAGTACCTGATGGGCCGCCTGTTCGAGTCGAACCTCCTGGCGAGCGGCCTGGACCGGATCGCCCGCGAGGCGCTGACCTCGCTCAAGGTGGACTTCGACGCGGTGCGCGAGGCCGAGGTGGACATGGGCTTGGGCAACGGGGGCCTGGGCCGGCTGGCCGCCTGCTTCCTCGATTCGCTCGCCACGATGGACTATCCGGCGCTGGGCTACGGCATCCATTACGAGTTCGGCCTGTTCAAGCAGGAGTTTGTCGACGGCCATCAGATCGAGCACCCCGACCGCTGGATGCTCTTCGGCGACCCCTGGGAAATCGTGCGCGCCGAGTACATCCAGGAGGTGAAGCTTTACGGCCGGGTCGAAAACGTCTTCGACGACCGCGGCCAGTACCGCCCGCGCTGGGTCGACACCAAGACCGTCCTGGGCGTGCCGCACGACATCCCGATCGCCGGATACGGCACCACCACCGTCAACCTGCTGCGGCTGTGGGCCTCGCGCGCCACCGAGGATTTCGACTTTCAGGCGTTCAACTCCGGCGGCTATGTCGACGCCGTCCGCGAAAAGGCCGTGGGCGAGACGATCTCGAAGGTCCTGTATCCAAACGACAAGACCGAGAACGGCAAGGAGCTGCGGCTGGTGCAGCAGTACTTCTTCGTGGCCTGCTCGCTGCGCGACATCATCCGCCGCCATCTCCGCTCCGCGGGCAACTCCTGGGACAACTTTTCGGCCAAGGTCGCCATCCAGCTCAACGACACCCATCCGGCCGTGACGGTGGTGGAGCTGATGCGCATTCTCCTCGACGAGGAGGCCATGGAATGGGACCGGGCCTGGAAGATCGTCACCGAAACCCTGGGCTACACCAACCACACCCTCTTGCCCGAGGCGCTGGAGAAGTGGGGGGTGCCGCTCTTCGAGCGGGTGCTCCCGCGCCATCTGCTCATCATCTACGAGATCAACAAGCGGCTGATGGCCGCCTGCGAGCTGCGCTGGCCGGGCGACGACCAGAGGAAGCGCTCCTGCTCGCTGATCGAGGAAAACGGCAGCAAGATGGTGCGGATGGCCAATCTGGCGGTGGTGGGCAGCCACGCGGTCAACGGGGTCGCCGCGCTCCACACCGCGCTGCTGCGCCGGGAGCTCTTCCCCGACTTCGACGCCCTCTATCCGGGCAAATTCCAAAACAAGACCAACGGCATCACCCCGCGCCGCTGGCTGCTGCAGTGCAACCCCCGGCTGGCCGCCCTGATCACGCGGGCCCTGGGCGACGACAAGTGGGCCCGCGACCTCGACCGGCTGCGGGGCCTGGAGCGCTTCGCCGCGGACGCCGGC
The DNA here is from genome assembly GCA_035656575.1 of Opitutaceae bacterium. Classification (GTDB taxonomy): domain Bacteria; phylum Verrucomicrobiota; class Verrucomicrobiia; order Opitutales; family Opitutaceae; genus Palsa-1447. Next base: position 2,283 of record DASRSH010000290.1, on the reverse strand, counting down.
TTCCGCGACGAGTTCATGGCGGTCAAGCGGGCGAACAAGCAGGACCTGGCGCGGGTCATCCGCGCGGAGTGCGGGCTGGAGGTTTCGCCGGACGCGATGTTCGACGTGCAGATCAAGCGTCTCCACGAATACAAGCGCCAGCACCTGAACCTGCTCCACATCATGGCGCTGTACCGGCGCCTGCTGCAGAACCCCGCCTGGGACATCGCCCCGCGCGTGTTCATCTTTGCCGCCAAGGCGGCTCCCGGCTACGACGTCGCCAAGAACATCATACGGGCGATCAACCTGATCGGGGCGCGGATCAACACCGACGCGCGCATCGGGGGCAAGCTGAAGGTGGCGTTCCTGCCCAACTACCGGGTGTCCCTGGCCGAGAAGATCATCCCGGCGGCGGACCTCTCGGAGCAGATCTCCACCGCGGGCAAGGAGGCCTCGGGCACGGGGAACATGAAGCTGGCCCTCAACGGGGCCCTGACCCTCGGGACCCTGGACGGCGCCAACGTCGAGATCGGCGAGGAGGTCGGCGGCGACAACATCTTCATCTTCGGCCTGACCGTCGACGAGGCGAACGCCCTGCGCGGCCACTACAACCCCTGGGAGTGGTACCAGAAGGACGAGGAGCTGCGGGCGGTGCTGGACTGGCTGGGCAGCGATTTCTGGGTGCCGGGGGAGCACGCGCCCTTTGCCGCCGTGCATCACACGCTGCTGCACAGCGACCCGTTCCTCGTGCTGGCCGATTTTCGGGCCTACGCCGACGCCCAGGCGCGGGTCGACCAGGCATTCCGCGACCGGGCCGGATGGGCGACCAAGGCCGTGCTCAATACGGCGCGGGTGGGGAAGTTCTCCAGCGACCGGACCATCCGGGAGTATGCCGAGCAGATTTGGAAGTTGCCCGCCGTGCCTTTGGCCCGAGAATAGCCCCGCATGAAATCGATTGCGGCGGCGTTGCTCCTGGGCGCGGCAAGCGCCCTGGCGGCGCAAGACATCCGGCCCGCGGTGGTCTACGATTTCGGCGGCAAGTACGACCACTCGTTCAACGAGTCGGCCAGCGAAGGCGCGCAGCGCTTCCAGCGCGAGACCGGCATCGCCTACCGCGAGTTCGAAATCAGCAACCAGGCGCAGCGCGAGCAGATCATGCGCCAGCTCGCGCACCACGGCGCGACGATCATCGCCGCGATCGGGTTCAACCAGGCCTCGGCCGTCCAGACCGTCGCGGTGGAGTTTCCCCGCGTGAAATTCGTGATCATCGACGGCACCGTCGACCTGCCCAACGTGGAATCGATCACCTTCCGCGAGCAGGAGTCGTCCTACCTCGTCGGGATGGCGGCGGCGCTGTTCTCCAAGACGGGCAAGATCGGCTTTATCGGCGGCATGGACATCCCCTTGATCCGCAAATTCGAGCTCGGCTATCACGCCGGGGCGGAGGCGGCCAACCCCCATATCCAGATTTTCGACAACATGACCGGCACGACGCCCGCGGCCTGGAACGACCCCTCCCGCGGGGCCGAGCTGGCCCAGGCCCAGTTCGGGCGGGGCGCGGACGTCATCTTTCATGCGGCCGGCGCCACCGGGGTGGGCGTCCTCCAGGCCGCGCGCGACGCGGGGCTCTACGGCATCGGCTGCGACAGCAATCAGGATTACATGCAGCCCGGCCACGTCCTCACTTCGGCGGTCAAGCACGTCGATGAGGCGGTGTACCGCGCCTTCATGCAGGACAAGAACAGCGACTGGAAGGCGGGCCACCTTTCCCTCGGCCTGAAGGAGAACGGCGTCGGCTACACCTTGGACCAGTACAACCGCAGCCTGCTGGTCCCGGCGATAGTCGCCCAGCTGGAGAAGGCCAAGGCGGCGATCATCGCCGGGCGGATACACGTCCCGGAATACCACGAGTAGCGGAGGGGCCGCCGACGTGTCCTCCGCCCCGCCCCCCGCGCTCGAGCTGCGCGGCATCGACAAGCGCTTCGGGGCCGTGCATGCGAACCGGGCGATCACCTTCGCGGCCGCAGCCGGCTCGGTCCATGGATTGGTGGGAGAAAACGGCGCCGGCAAGTCGACGCTGATGAACATCGTGTACGGCTATTATCCGCCGGATGCGGGCGAAATCCGGGTCGGCGGCCGCCCGGTGGCGATCCGCCGGCCCGCGGACGCGATCGCGGCGGGCGTCGGCATGGTGCACCAGCACTTCATGCTGGTGGAAAATTTCACCGTGCTGGAGAACATCGTCCTCGGCGTCTCGGGCGGCGGCAGCCTGCGCCGCGAGCTGGCCCGCGCGCGGGACGAACT
>DASRSH010000289.1:0-2295 GCA_035656575.1 Opitutaceae bacterium | reverse complement strand
CATGCTGCAGCAGGACCGGCCGGACGACTACGTCGTGGCGACGAACGAGACCCACAGCGTGCGCGAGTTTTGCCAGGAGACGTTCAACCTCCTCGGCCTGGACTGGGAAAAGTACGTGCGCCACGACTCCCGCTACGAGCGGCCGGCGGAGGTGGATCTGCTGATCGGCGACCCGGCCAAGGCCCGCAAGCAGCTCGGCTGGGAGCCGAAGGTCCGCTTCAAGGAACTGGTCCGGATCATGGTCGAGCACGACCTGGAATTGGCGCTGCACGAGGCCAAGGTGGCGCAGCTGCGCAAGCCATGAAGCTCTGGATCGCCGGTCATCAGGGCATGGTGGGATCCGCGCTGGTGCGGCGGCTGGGGCGGGAGCCGGGCGCGCAGCTGCTGCTGCGCACCCGCCGGGAATTGGACCTGACGGACGCCGCGGCGGTGCGGCGGTTTCTGGAGGCGGAGCGGCCGGACGCGGCGGTCATCGCCGCGGCCAAGGTCGGGGGGATCCACGCCAACAACACGTATCCGGCCAACTTTCTGCGGGAAAACCTGGCCATCGCGCTCCATGCCGTGGAGGGGGCCCGGGCGGCGGGGGTGGGGCGCCTGCTGTTCCTGGGCAGTTCCTGCATCTATCCCAAGCTGGCGCCCCAGCCGATGACCGAGGACTGCCTGCTGACGTCGCCCTTGGAGGCGACGAACGAGGCCTATGCGATCGCGAAGATCGCGGGGCTCAAGCTCTGCCAGTATTACCGCAAGCAATACGGATTGCGGTACCATTCGGCGATGCCGACGAACCTTTACGGGCCGGCCGACAACTACCATCCCCAAAACTCCCATGTGCTGCCGGCGCTGATCCGCCGCTTCCACGAGGCGAAGGAGGCGGGAGCCCCGGCGGTGACCGCCTGGGGCACGGGCGCGCCCCGGCGCGAGTTCCTCCATGTCGACGATCTGGCCGACGCTTGCGCGTTTCTCCTCCGGCTCGAGAACCCGCCCGACTGGATCAACGTCGGCACGGGCACGGATGTCACCATCCGCGAGCTGACGGAGGCGGTGGCGAAGACGGTGGGCTACGGCGGGCGGATCGAGTGGGACGCAAGCAAGCCGGACGGCACGCCGCGCAAGCTGCTGGACGTGTCGCGCCTGGCGGCCCTCGGCTGGACGGCGAAGATTTCCCTGGCGGAGGGGCTGAAGCGGACGTACGCCAGCTTCCTCGACGAGAAGGCCCAGGGCAGGCTCAGGGGCTAGCCCCCGCGCCGCTGCCGGATCCGCTACCCGGCTAGCCGAGGTGTTCTCGGAGGAACGCGAGGGTCAGGGCCGTGGCTTCCCGGGTGGCTTCGGGGTTGTAGGAGGGGCGCTCGTCGCAGGAGAAGCCGTGGTCGGCGAAGGAGATTTCGACGTTGATGAACCGCTTGCCGGCGGCGCGCAGCGCCTCGCCCACCTTCACGGGGGCTTCGGTGCCGATGTGCTTGTCCAGGCCGCCCCAGAAAAAGAGCATCGGGCCGTGCAGTTCGGACGCCCGCTTGACGAGGTCCGGCGCGATGCCGCCTCCGTAATAGGAGATGGCGGCCTTGAGCGGCGTGCCCAGGTTGGCCACGAACGAGGCGCGGCCGCCCAGGCAGTAGCCGACGCTGGCGATCCGCTCGGAGCCGACCTTGGGATGGTCCTTGAGAAAGCTCCAGCAGGCCCGGGAGTCGGCCAGGAGGGTTTCCGGGGTGATGGCCTGCAGGTGCGGCTTCACCTTGTCGAACTCGCCGTAGCCGCATTCCCAGCCCGGGGGCGCCGTGCGGTGATACAGCTCGGGGCTGATGGCCACGAAGCCCGCGTCGGCGAAGCGGTCGACGACGGCGCGCATGTGGTGATTCACGCCGAAAGCCTCGGGAAACACCATCAGGCCGGGGAAGGGGCCGGGACCGGCCGGCGCCTTGACGTACGCGTGCATTTCAGTCCCGTCGGGGACTTTCATTTTGACGTTCTGCTCGGACATAAGCCTTTCACAGACCTTAGCACATGCCTATAGGTGCCTCAATGTCCGAACCCGAATTCTCCCCGGAAGCCGACGACGAGGGCGGCGAGCGCAAGTCGTTTTGGGGGCACCTGAAGGATCTGCGGTCGGTCATCATCCGCTCGGCGATCGCGATCGGGGTGGCGCTGATCCTGTGCCTGCTGCTGGACGCGAAAATCGTGGACGTGCTGACCTATCCCCTGCGCCGGATGCATCTGTTCGAGGCCGACCATCCGACGGTGACCTTGTTCATCGGCTCGACCCAGCTCGGGCCCTTCGATGTGACGCGGGATCAATTCCCG
>DASRSH010000288.1:0-11008 GCA_035656575.1 Opitutaceae bacterium | reverse complement strand
GCATCCTTTTCCGGCCGGAGAATCGTCCTTGCTGCTCGCGCCCTCCTGACTCCGCAACGTTTGCATACGAACGGAGTCGAGTTGGCGGGCGGCTTATGGAAACTCGCCGCGCTCAACCAGTGACAACCGACACGTCGCTTTACCCGAGCGATTGCTTCACCCCCGCCAACGACCCCCCTCCACTTGCCGCCTGAGCGGAGATTCCGCCCAGGGCGAGGAGAGACCCTTTTTCCGACCAATCAAACTGTAGCCCCCACTATGAAGTACACCCCCAGGCATGCACGGCTGGCCTTGCTCGCGGCCGCGATCTCCGCCGGCGCGACGCTCCAGGCCCAAACGGCCCCGAGTTCCACGGCCCCCACCAATACCGCGCCGGCGAACACCGCGCCGCTTCCGAGCACGACGGAGGTCGCGAACCCGGCGGCCGCCCAGGAAGAGGAGACCATCACGCTGTCGCCGTTTGAGGTTTCCGCCACCAGCGACACCGACACCTACACGGCGGAAACCACGCTGGCCGGCAACCGCCTCAGCACCGATCTGCGCGACATCGGCAGCTCGGTGACCGTGGTCACCTCGCAGCTCCTTTTGGACACCGGGGCGACCGACAACACCTCGCTGCTGGAGCGCATCGGCGGCGCTGAAGTGGGCGGTGTCACCGGCAACTACGCCAGTCCCGGCCCCGGCGCCACCAGCTCGCTCATCACGGAAGACACGATCCACCCGACCGAAGACACCCGCATCCGCGGCCTCGCGGCGGCCGACAACACCCACGACTTCTTCCCCTCGGACATCCCCTGGGACGAATACAATACCGACCGCATCGACATCCAGCGGGGGCCGAATGCCATTCTCTTTGGCGAGGGCAGCCCCGCCGGCATCATCAATGCCGGCAGCAAGCAGGCGGAATTCACGAACCTGGGCGACCTCGACCTGCGCTATGGCAGCTGGAACAGCCTGCGCGCGAGCCTGGATCTCAATTATGTGATCGTGCCCGACCAGGTCGCCTTCCGGATCGACCTGCTGGACGACGACCAGCGGTATGAACAGCAGCCGGCCTATTCCAAGGACCAGCGCATTTCCGGCGCCATCCGCATCGAACCCGCCTTCCTGGCCAAGAACGGAAATCGGACCGTGATCAAGGGGAACTTCGAAGCGGGCCAGATCAATTCCGACAATCCGCGCGCGCTTCCCCCGACCGACCACATCACTCCGTTCTTCAATGCCAACGACGCGGGAGCGTATCAGGCGGGCCTCAACGGCTTGAATTCGTGGGTCACCGGCCTCCCGGCCGGCTACATCGCCGCCGCTTCCAACGGTTATGCCGGAGCGGGCCGGGCCGGCAATTCGAACGACGATCCGTGGTTCACGAACAGCCAGCTCGGCAATGCCAGCTTCCCCCTGCAGATTTTCCAGAACGGCTCGTCCAGCGGTCCGGCGGGCACCTACGGGTTCACGTCCATACCCCAGAATGGCGCCGCCAACAACATCACCTGGCCCTATGGCGCGTTTCCGGGCGCCTGGCTGACGGTCAACGGCCTCTCAAAGGAAGCGGTCTATGCGGGACTGCCGTACGCCAACGGCGGCCTCTTCACGGACACCTCGATCACCAACCCGTCGATCTTCGATTTTTACCGGAACCTGATCGACGGGAACATGAAGAGCGAATGGCAGCATTTCTGGTCGGGCACGGCGACCGTCACGCAAACCTTCCTCAATGACCAGGTCGGCTTCGAGCTGGATTACAACAAGCAGCACTATGAGGACGGCGAGATCAATCCTCTCGGCGGCGCGGTCCCCCTGTACGTTGACGTCATGTCGACCCTGAACCAAGGGCCCGGCGGAACGACCGTGACGGGGCCGGTGGACGGTCCCCCGACGAACGCCAGCCCGAACCCGAACTACGGGCGCCCGTATGTCCTGAACAACGACTATCCCACCAATTTCAATCAGATCAACGATCGCGAAGGCGCCCGCGCCACGGCGTTTGTGACGCACGACTTCAGCAAGGACAGCCCGGAATGGTGGGCCAAGCTGCTCGGCGTCCAAACCCTGACCGGCTTGGCGGATTCCGAGAAGCTGACCACCAGCGTCCTCAACTGGCAGCAGTATGGGTATCTCGGCGACAATACGCTCGAAGCCGCCGAAATGGACGGCCTGAGCAGCGCCAACTTCGAAAATGTGGCCCCGCAGCAGGTGATCTACCTGGGGCCGTCCCTCGCCGGGAAGTCGCTCGCGGGCGCCAACATTCCGCGCATCACGGGCAACCCCATGATCGGCAGCGAACCGATCAATTACTTCGATCTGACCCCGAATCCGGCAAACGCGAGTCTGGGCGCCAGCAACCCGGCGTTCTACAACGGCTGGGCGGGCGAGCAGACCTTGCAGGTCACCAACTCCGAAGCCGATCCTTCGGTCAACCGAGATCTCTTGGCCACGGCCGATGCCATCACCCGCTCGGTGACCACCTCGCAGGCGCTCGTTTACGAGGGCAAGTGGCTGGATGACGCGCTGGTCGGCATCTATGGCTGGCGCCGGGACATCAACAAGAGCTGGGCGGACACCGCCACCCTCGGCGATCCGAATGATCCGCAAAACATCAACTTCCAGGACATCGGATTTTCCAACGCCCCCCAGGGCCGGGTCGAGGTCCAGTCCCGCTCCTATAGCCTGGTGGCTCACCTGGGCGAACTCCCGGGCCTGAAGAATTTTGCCAACCGCCTCCCCGTCGATATCAGCCTGGACTACAACGTCTCGTCCAACTTCGAGCCGGACTCGGCCCGCGTGAACATCAACGGCGACCCCATCGCCCCCCCCGCAGGCAAGACCATCGAGCGCGGCATTCTGCTCGAGACGCGCGACGGCCGGTTCTCCTTCAAGCTCAACCGCTACGTGACGACGATCACGAACGGTTCGAACCCAGACGGGTCCACCTTCGGCGCGGAATTGGCCAACTTCGTCGGCTACTCGGCGTACTACGGCAACGTCTTCTATTATCACACCAACCAGGGCACTCCGACCCAGGGGGGAGCCGGGTCCGTCGCATCGCCCAGTCCGGGCATCGGTTCCGGCCCCGGACCCGTGGGCCTGTCGGGCACCAACGGTTCCGGCGGCCAGGGCTGGTACTTCGAGAGCACTCCCTATGGCGATTACCACACTCCGGCCATGGAGGCTCTGCAGAATGCCTCGACCGCGGCCACGCGGGCCTGGGAGACCCAGCTCAATACCGATTTCCCGAACTTCTTTGCGGATTGGGGCATGGTGAACCTGGCTCAGCTGCAAGCCGGCCAGGACACGAGCAACCAGCTGCACGGGCTCCCGGGCGAAACCGACTTCGCGATCACCGAGAATTCCCGGTCCCAGGGCTGGGAGATGGAGCTCGACGCCAATCCGATCAAGCAATGGCGCCTGACGCTCAACGCGACGGAAACGGATGCGGTCGTCACGCAGGTCGGCGACGCGGCCTTGGCCAAGTTCATGGCGGACACGGCAGCTTATGTGGCCGGTCCCGGCGGCTCCCAGCAGTGGTACTGGGGCGAAAATATCGCCCCCAGCGTTCCCGACGTCGCCCAGGCCTACTACGTCCAATACAACGGCAGCCTTCCGGCGCTCGGCACCTACTACGCCGAACTGCTGCAGCAGCAGCACGTGGCGGTGTCGCAAATGGCCAAGTGGCGCTTCAATCTGACGACGAACTATGACTTCGATCGCGGGTTCCTGAAGGGCGTCAATGTGGGTGGCGGCGTCCGCTATACGGGCCCCGAAATCCTCGGCTATCCTCCGAGCGGCAATCCCGCCAATCCCCCTCCCTACCTTCCCGACCTGTCCCACCCGGAAATGGGCCCGAGCGAGACTTACTTCGACCTCTGGGTGGGCTATCGCCACCGGATCACCGACAAGATCCGCTGGAACATCCAGCTCAACGTCACCAACGTCGGCCGGGGCAATTATCTGATTCCGATCAGTTATCAGGCGCCGATCAATGGCGTGGTCCAGCCTGCCTTCTATCGCATCGGGCCGACGCAGCAGATCACGATCAGGAACACATTCGACTTCTGATCACCCAGTCTCGAAGGCCGCGCCCGGCTGCAGCCGGCCGGACGCGGCTTTCCTTCCGGCGGAGCACCAGCATGCGGGAGCCGACTCCCGCTCTCCCGAAACAGCTTGATTTCCCACTAGTTGGAAAGTCAGAGGGGTAACTCAACGGCGTCCAGCCTCGCGGCTGGGCGCCGTCTTTTTTCTCTCAGGGCGGTGAAAGAGATCGTGAAAGCGCGTGCGTCGCGCGCAATGCGCCCGGGAACGGGCGAAGGCCGCGTTGGGTTACGCCGGCCGCCAAGCCTGGCGCCGCACCTCGCGGGGTGAAGCGCCGAGACTGCGCCGGATGGCGCGGGAAAAGTGGAACGGATTCTTGAATCCGCACTGCGCGGCGATTTCGGCGACGGTCAGTCCGGTGGCGCGCAGCATGGCGGCACCCCGTTCGGTGCGGATCCGCCAAAGGTGGCGCCCGGGGCTCGACCCCAGGTGCTGGCGAAATTTCTGATTCAGTCCGCTCGGGGAGCAGCGCGCGGCCTGGCGGGCCCGGCGCAGGCAATCCTCCTCGCCAAAGTGCTCTTCCATCCACGCGGTCGCCCGGTGCAGCGACTCTTCCTGGCGCGCGCCTTCGCTCCAGAGGGCGGTTTCCTTCAGGTATTCCGCAAACAGCGCCAGGCCGAGGTATTCCACCACCGTCCCCTCCGCCCAGCCCGTGACCGCCCGGCAGCCGAGAGCGAAGGCGAACATGCGATGCGCCAGGTCCGAGCACGGCGCCATGCGCGGGGCCCGGTCCAGCCGGCGCCGGAGCTCGGTCGCCAGGAAATCGGCGCGGATGGAGCACCACACGTGCACGGTCTCGCGCGCCGGCGAGAACACGAAATGCTCGGTGTGTCCCGGCCGGAACAGCACGGCCTCGCCCACCGGCAACTCGAACTCTTCCCGGTCGAGCCGCACCCGCGCCTCGCCCGCCTCGATCACCACCAACTGGTAGTCCTGCTGCAGCCGGGGCCCGCAATAACCGCCGGGGAGATATCTCACCCGCCCGAATTTCACCCGGCGCGTTTGCACCAGGCGATTGACCCAGGCGATCTCGTTCCCGTGGTAGCGGCCCACCCATCCTTGCTGGCCGGCGGCGCGGACTTGTCAATCGCCGTCCGGCCGGCTTTGGCGCCGCAGATATGTTTTTCGTCCGCCGAGGCATGGCGCGCCGCCGCCCAAAATGATACGAATGGGCGTTGCGATGGACTACAGCCTGACCGGAACGGATGCCGCCCGGGCCATCGAGCGCGGGCTGGCGGAAGCCGATTGGTACCAGTGCCCGGTGCCCCGGGCCGAATTGCGGCGGCTGCTGGAGCGGCGCGACGGTCCGGCCTTGCGCGACACCTTGCTGTGGTTCGGCCTGATCGCCCTTTCCGGCGGCGCGGCGGCCGCCCTGTGGGGCAGCGCCTGGGCGGCCATTCCGTTCGCCATCTATGGCGCGCTGTACGCCTCCACGTCCGATTCCCGCTGGCACGAGTCGGGGCACGGCACCGCTTTTCGGACGGACTGGATGAACAGCGTCCTGTACGAGATCGCGTCCTTCATGGTGATGCGCGAGTCGGTCATATGGCGCTGGAGCCATGTCCGCCATCATAGCGACACGATCATTGTCGGCCGCGATCCCGAGATCGCCGTGCCGCGTCCCCCGAACCTCCGGCGCCTCCTCCTCGGGTTCTTCAGCCTGACCGTCTATCCGCATTACTTCCGCCAGATCATCCTGCACGCCTGCGGCCGGATGTCGGCGGACGAAAAGACCTTCATTCCGCCGAGCGAATTTCCCAAGGTCTGGCGGCGGGCCCGCATCTACGTGGCCATTTACGCCGCCGTGGTCGCGCTCGTGGTTTGCGAGCGCAGCCTCCTGCCCCTCATGCTGGTCGGACTTCCGAGTCTCTACGGCTCGTGGCTGATGGGGATCTACGGCCTGACCCAGCATGCCGGCCTGGCCGAGAATGTCCTGGATCACCGCCTCAACTGCCGGACCGTGCTCATGAACCGGGTGAACCGGTTCCTGTACTGGAACATGAATTACCACGTCGAGCACCACATGTTTCCGCTCGTGCCGTACCACGCGCTGCCGCGCCTCCACGCGCTCGTGCGCGAGGACATGCCCGAGCCCTATCCCGGCCTGCTGGCCGCCTGGCGGGAGATCATCCCTGCGGTGCTCCGCCAGGTGCGGGATCCGGCGTTCCACGTCAAGCGCCGCCTTCCGTCCGCGAAGCGCCCGCCGGCCTCGGCCGCCGTCCGGTTCGAGGCGAAGGCCGATGCCGCCGGATGGGTGGAAGTCTGCGCCGCGGCCGACGTGGGGTGCGAAGATGTCGTCCGCTTTGACCACGGCCGCCGGACGTTTGCCGTCTGTCGCGACGCCGCCGGCGTCCTCCGCGCCACCGACGGCATCTGCACGCACGGCAATTCGCATCTGGCGGAAGGGCTGGTCAAAGGCCACATCATCGAATGTCCGAAGCACAACGGCCGCTTCAGCCTGCTGGACGGCTCCGCGGTTCGGGCGCCCGTCTGCCGCGGCCTGGCCACCTATCCGGTTCGCGAGCGCCAGGGGCGCATCTTTCTGGACGTGGCGCAGCCGGGCGGCGTGGGCGCGCGCGAGCCCAAGACCCACCGGCTGCGGGTGGTCGCCAATCGGAGCGTCGCCACGTTCATCAAGGAGCTGGTCCTCGAGCCGGGCCCGGGGGAAGGTCTGGCCTTCACGCCGGGCGATTACCTGCAGTTCGACATTCCGCCCTACGAGCGGATCCGCTTCCGCGACTTCGATATCCCCGCGCCCTATGCCGAGGTCTGGGAGCGCCAGCATGTGTTCGATCTGTGTTCGGCCAATCCCGCCCCGGGCCGGCGCAATAACTATTCGCTGGCCTGCAACCAGCACCGGGAAAGCCTGCTGCGCTTCAACGTCCGGATTGCGACGCCGCCTCCCGGCCAGAATTGTCCGCCCGGAATCGGGTCCAGCTATCTCTTCAGCCTGAAGCCGGGCGATGTCGTGACGGCGATCGGCCCGTTCGGCGACTTCCACATCAAGCCGACGCAGCGGGAAATGGTTTATATTGGCGGAGGTGCCGGGATGGCCCCGCTGCGCGCCCATCTGTCGCACCTCTTCGAAACGGAAGGGACCGCGCGGAAGGTCGGCTTCTGGTATGGAGCGCGCTCGCTCCAGGAGCTCTACTACCGGGATTATTTCTCCGATCTCGCCCGCCGGCACCCCAATTTCACGTTCGGGGTCGCGCTCTCTTCCCCCCTGCCCGAGGACCGATGGACCGGGGATGTCGGCTTCATCCACGAAGTCGTCCGCGAGCGGCATCTGCGCGCGCACCCGAATCCTCCGGCCGCCGAATATTACCTGTGCGGCCCCCCGATGATGATCAAGGCCTGCACGCGCCTGCTCGCCGACGTCGGCGTGCCCCCGAGCCGGATCGCCTTCGACGAATTCTGATGACCCGCCCCTCCACAGCGGTCCGGACTAACCTGCGGTATCTGGTGCCGATCTGCCTGGCGGCCACGCTCGGCGGCCTTCTATTCGGATATGACACCGGTGTCATTTCCGGGGCGCTCGGTCCCATCCAGGCCAGATTCGCCTTGAGCCCCGCCATGACGGGATGGGCGTCCGGCTGTGTCCTGCTTGGGTGCGCCGCCGGGGTCCTGGCCGCCGGCCCCTTGTCGGACCGCCGGGGCCGCAAGGCGGCGCTCGCCCTCGCCGCCGTGATGTTTCTGCTTTCCGCCGCCGGCTCGGCTTGGGCTCCGGCCATCCTCAGCTTCGTCCTCTTTCGCCTGGTGGGGGGCCTGGGCATTGGCATCGCCTCGATCGCGACGCCGATGTATGTCGCCGAAATCACTCCGGCCGGCCTGCGCGGGCGGATGGTGGCCGCCAACCAGATCGCGATCGTCGCGGGAATCGCAGCGACCGCGCTGGTAAACTATCTGATCGCGCGCGGGGCCGGCCAGGCGTGGCTCATCGCCTCCGGGTGGCGGTGGATGTTCGCGACCGGCGTGGCGCCGGCCGCCGTCTTTGCGGCCGCGCTGTGGCGGATCCCGGAAAGCCCGCGCTGGCTGATCGAGGCCGGGCGAAACGACGAGGCGGTGCGCGTCCTCAACCGAGTGGGCGGGGAGGAGTTCGCCGCGGCGGAGGAGCGGACGATCCGGGCCGCGATCGCCGAGGAGACGGGAACCTGGCGGGAGCTGCTTTCCCCCCGGCTGCGCCGCCCCCTGGCGGTGGGAATCGCCCTGGCGATTCTCCAGCAGGTGACCGGCATCAATGTGTTCATGTACTTCGGCGCGACGATCTTTCGCAACCTGAGCGCCTCCACGGGTCTCGACGCCGGGTTGCTGCAGCAGATCATCATCAACGGTTCGGGGGTGGTCTTCACCCTCGTGGCCATTGCCACGGTGGACAAGTGGGGCCGCAAGCCGCTCATGATTCTGGGCGCCACCGGCATGGGCTTGAGCCTTCTGGCGATGGGGCTGCTCGCGCAGCGCCACCACACGCAGGGCACCGGATTGATGCTGGGATTCATCCTGTGCTACATCGCGTGCTTCGGGCTGTCGTTGGGGCCGGTGACCTGGGTCATTCTGGCGGAGATATTCCCGAACGCGGTGCGGGGACGGGCCTTCGGCCTGGCGGCGCTCTTTCTTTGGCTGTCGGACTTTGCGGTGACGCAGACCTTTCCCATCCTCGACGCTCCGGACAGCTGGCTGGTCGCCCGTTTCCACCACGCCTTTCCCTTTTACCTCTACGCCGGCTGCTGCGCCCTGCTGGTGATCCTGGTGCTGAAGGCGGTGCCGGAAACCCGCGGCCGCACGCTGGAGGAAATCAGCCGCGACTGCTTCCGCTGCTAGATCGGCGCACGGCCGCGCTTTCTCTGCAGCCTGGGCCGGGCGGCGGTTCCCGTAAACCAAATCGGACCCCCGGCACCCATCATTGTCATCTGGAGAAAACGCCTTTTTGGCGCTCGCGGACCTCTAGAACCTGGTTAATAGGAACAGATAAGGTATAAAAATGGCGCTTTACTCCCAGACCCAAGGAGGTAGGCTGCGGCGGTGCCATTCGAGTATGATCCCGCCAAATCGGCCTCCACCAAAGGAGATCCGAATCGCGGGATCGACTTCGAGGACGCCCAGGCTCTTTGGCTCGATCCCGACCGAATCGAAATTCCGCTTCCGTTTACCGCGGAACCTCGTTTGGCCGTGATTGGCCGGATCGGGCCGAGGATCTGGACGGCGATTGTCACCCCGAGAGGCGAGAACATCCGAATCATCAGCGTGCGCCGGGCGCACCCCAAGGAGAAAAAAATCTATGAGCAAGGCTAACACCATCACCCGCCGCGATGGCCGGGAAAAAATTACCGCCGCTGAATTCGACCGACGTTTCGAGAGCGGCAAAGACATCTCGCAATTCATGGATTTGTCCGCCGCCCGGCGTCCGGGTCGGGAGATGCAAAGGGTGAATGTGGACTTTCCCAGGGCCTTCCTGGCCGAAATCGACCGCGAAGCGGAGCGTATCGGCGTGCCCCGCCAAGCGTGGATCAAGACGGCGCTCGCCAGCATCCTAAAGAGATCCGCCTGACGGCGCCTCCCGCAGCGGGCGGGACTTACGTGGGCCCGATGGGAGCCGGTTCCCAGCCCGGCGCGTAGTCGCGCTGCCACAGCTTCATCGCGTCCGGGTCGCCCAGGATGCGGCCCTGGGTCGCCTCGCAATGGAGCTCACGGCCCACCCGCCAGGAAATGTTGCCCAGATGGAGCAGGGTGACGCTCGGATTCGCGGTCTCGATGGGCGAATTGAGGGGGACCCCCAGGCGGACGGCGTCGACGAAATTCTTGAAATGCAGCGTGTCGGCGCCGGCCCCGGTGCTGCTGAGGATGTTCGTGGAATCCTTCGGTCCGGCGCTCTTCACCTCGCGCAGAATGCGGTTCTTGGGGTCGTAGATCGTGTACTCCAGCCCATCGAGCAGCGCGGAGCCCTCGGTGCCATAAATCATCGCGCCGCGCTGACGGCCCTCCACCGGGCGCGGATTGCAGCTTCGGCCTTCCCACGAGATGCTCTTCTCGCCGGGAAAATCCCAGCCGATCACCTGGGTGTCGGGCGTTTCCCACGGGTCGCGGTACTGGTACCGGCCGCCGATGGACGCGACCCGAAGCGGATAGTTCACGTTCAAGGCCCAGCGGCAGACGTCCACCTCATGGGTTCCATTGTTCAGCGCCTCGCCCGTGCCCCAATGCCAGAACCAATGCCAGTTGTAAGGGATGATCTGGGTGCGATAGGGGCGGCGCGGCGCCGGTCCCTGCCACAACTCATAGTCGAGCTCGGACGGGACGGGGGCGGGCTGCAGGGGCGGGAGCGGACCCCGGCCGTTCGCGTACCAGGCCCGCGCGAAATAGGCGCGGCCGATGATGCCCCCGTGGATCAACCCGATCGCCTCCTGCATCGCCGGAAAGGACCGGCGCTGGTTTCCCATTTGCACGAGCCGTCCGCTCGCCCGCGCCGCCGCGATCAGCAGCTCGCCCTCATGCGGATCGTGGCTGCACGGCTTCTCGACGTAAACGTGCTTGCCGGCGGCGAGCGCCAGGATCGACATGGGCGTGTGCCAATGGTCGGGCGTGGCGATCGTGATGGCGTCGATGCTTGGATCGTCGAGGGCATGCCGGAAGTCCTTGATGGCCTTCGGGGCCGTGCGCTGCCACTTCGCGGCTTCGGCCAGCCCCTTGGCGATGGCCCGGTCGTCGACGTCGCAGATGTAGGCAATTTCCACGTTCTCGACCGCGTTCAGGCATTGGATGTGGTTGAGCCCGCGGCCATTGGTGCCGACGACAGCCACGCGCAGCCGCGAGTGCGCGGGCGAACCGGCCGGTGCGGGGGACGCTCGGGCGAGCGAGGGGAGTTTCCCGATGATTCCAAGGGCGACGCCGGCGGCGGTCTTGGAAAGGAACTGGCGACGATCGA
>DASRSH010000287.1:0-4501 GCA_035656575.1 Opitutaceae bacterium | reverse complement strand
CATCGCGTAAACGACCATATCGCGGATTTCCGGCTCAAAATCCTTCGGTTGCCCGGCCAAAAAGCGGTCCAACTGGGCCAAATGTGGCTCCAGGAGCTCGAAAACCCCGGAAAACACATGCTTCGGAGGCGAGACCGTGGGCGTCATGGGCGGGGGAACATGTTCCCGTGTGGGAGGAGAACCAAATCAAAAAGCCCCAAAAAACCGGCATTTTTGCCCAATTTGCGCCGAAAATGGCCCATTTCCGGGCCAACGCAGCGCGAAGCGGGTCTATTGCCATTTATCTGCATGTAAGAAGGTTGCTTCTTTGCCTGAGTATCGCTTTGAACTCCGCCTCTTACCTCTAACCCAGCCAGCCGGTTCATCGCCAACTTCAACCCCAGGGGACCCTTGGACCTAAAACAAATCAAACAGATCATTGAACTGATGAAACGGTCGGAGCTGACCGAGTTCGCGATCGAGGAGGAAGGCTTCAAGCTCAAGATTAGACGTGGGAATCAGGAATTGCCGTTGGTGACCGCAGGGCGGGCTGCCGTGCCGCTCTATTCCTTGCCGGAGGCGCCCGCCGCCTCGCCGGCCGGGGGGGCGCCCGCTCCGGGCCGTCCTTTGGCGGCCCCTGCCGCCGGTTCGGCGGCCGAGGAGCCGGGAATCACATACGTCAAATCGCCCATGGTGGGTACTTTCTACCGCGCCCCCACGCCCGAGAGCAAACCCTTCGTCGAACCGGAGACACCGGTTTCCGAGAACACGGTGGTCTGCATCATCGAGGCGATGAAGATCATGAACGAGATTCAGGCCGAGGTGAAGGGGACCGTGATCGAGGTTCTCGCGGAAAACGGGCAGCCGGTCGAGTACGGCCAGAGGCTCTTCAAAGTAAAGCAAGGCTGAGGTGATCCAGAAGGTCCTCATCGCCAATCGCGGCGAGATCGCCCTGCGGATCGTTCGCGCCTGTCGGGAGCTCGGGATCAAGACGCTCGCCGTCTATTCCGAAGCGGACGTGCAGTCCCTGCACGTGCAGCTGGCGGACGAGGCGATCTGCATCGGCGGCCCGCGCAGCGCCGACAGCTACCTGCGCGCGGACCGCATCATCAGCGCGGCCGAGATCGCCGACGTCGATGCGATCCATCCCGGCTACGGCTTCCTCTCCGAAAACGCGAAATTCGCGGAGCAGTGCGAGTCCTGCAACATCAAGTTCATCGGGCCAAAATCCAAGTCCATCAAAATGATGGGCGACAAGTCGGTCGCGAAGGACACGGTGCGCAAGGCGGGCGTCCCGATCGTTCCCGGCAGCGACGGACCCATCGACTCGGAAGGCGAAGCGGTCAAGGTCGCCCGGTCGATCGGCTATCCCGTCATCATCAAGGCCGTGGCCGGCGGCGGCGGCCGCGGGATGCGCATCGCCCACAACGACGTCTCGCTGGCCAAGGAATATCACGTGGCCCAGGGGGAAGCGGAGAAGGCCTTCGGCAACGGCGCGGTGTACCTCGAGAAGTACATCGAGAAGCCGCGCCACATCGAGTTCCAGATCCTCGGGGACAGCCACGGCAAGATCATCCACCTCGGCGAGCGCGACTGCTCCGTGCAGCGCCGGCACCAGAAGCTGATCGAGGAGTCGCCCTCCCCCTTCCTCTCGGCCGACCTGCGCAAGAAGATGGGCAAGGCGGCGGTGCGCGCGGCCGCCGCGGCCAACTACGAGAACGCGGGCACGATCGAGTTCCTGGTCGATGCCAAGGGCCACTTCTACTTCATCGAGATGAACACGCGGATCCAGGTGGAGCACCCCGTGACCGAGGAAGTCACCGGCATCGACCTGATCAAGCAGCAGATCCGCGTCGCCAACGGCGAAAAGCTCGAGTTCGACCAAAGCGACATCAAGCAGGAGCGGCACGCCATCGAATGCCGCATCAACGCCGAGGATCCGGCGCGCAATTTCGCCCCGTCGCCCGGGACCATCGGGCTGTACTATTCGCCCGGCGGCCACGGGGTGCGCGTCGACAGCCACGTCTACAGCGGCTACACGATCCCGCCCTATTACGATTCGATGATCGGCAAGCTGATCTGCACCGGCCCGACCCGCAAGGCCGCCCTCGAGCGCAGCTACCGGGCCCTGAGCGAATACCTGATCCGGGGGATCAAGACCACGATTCCCCTGCACAAGGCCATCATGGCCGACCCGGTCTTCATCGAGGGGAAGGCGACCACCTCCTATATGGAGGACTTCCTCAGCCGGACGGCCCCGGACCTGTTCGCGTAGCCGGACCAATCCTCCGGCGCCAGCACCTCCTCGCGCCGCAGGTCGCTGCGCAGGGCGCGCAGCGCCTGGCGGCACTGCGGTTCGATGTCCAGGGGCGAGCAGCCCAGAGCGCGCCACCGCGCGCTGGCCACCGGCTGCGACCGCCCCGGGGCGAACCCGCACCAGGTGCGGGACAGGAGCACGGCTTCCGGCTCCTCCGGTTCCGCGTCGCGCGCCAGCCGCTCGGCCAGCCCCGTCAGCGTGCGCTGGAGGTTGGCCGTCACCGTCAGGGCGGCGAAGACCGCCTCCTCGCTCTCGTTGGCGCGCCGAAGTTCATCAAAGGCCGCCAGACATTGGTCCATGGCCCTTCCGGTCACGGGGCCGAGCAGGCCGCGCTCGTCGCCTCTGACGGCGGACCAGCGATGCAGGAACGGCTCGAGAATCTCCGACGCCAGCGACTGATGGTAGGCACGGCCGTTGCGGCGCAGCCGGCGGAGGGCGCGAAACGGCGGCGAGGCCGGGTGTTCGAATGCGATGGGAACGACGGCGCCGCCGGCGCCCAGGAGCAAGGCGGGTTTGGATCTCATGCGAAAGGGTCATCCCCATCCCATTGGCGGTCATGGCCGGCTTCGGCCGCCCGGTTTTCCAGGACTTCGCGGTAATAGTCGCGAACCGCCGCGTTGACGGCCCGGGGGCCCCCGGGCGGATGAGTGCAGGGCAGATAGGTCACGCGTCCGCGCCGGGCCTTGGCCGTCCGCCCCGGCAGCCCCTTGTTGTAGCCGATGGTCTCGCCCACATCGAGCAGCGCGAAATCCTCCGGGCGAAATCGCGCCGCGTCCTCCTCGTGGCGCCGCCGCCGGATGGCGAGGGGCCGGGCGGTGTGCAGCGCGTCGATCATGCCGCCCAGGTTCAGGTCATGCTCGGTCGCGACGCGCTCCCGCGACAGGGTGCCGCATATCTCCGCCGCGCGCCGGCAGGTCTCGGGGTCGGTCTGCTGGAGCCAGAACTGCACGCCAAACGCGGAAATATAGACGTTGGCCGCGTCGCGGCCGAGCACTTCAACCAGCCACGCATAGCTCTGCGTCGCGCACAGGTTCGCCACTTGGTTGGAGCGCGACAGGTTCATGAAGTAGGGATCTCCCGCGGTCGCCGAGCCGGCCGCGGCGTACTTGTGGCACTCGTCGGCCACGTAAGCGACGAGCCGCGAGGCATTCAGATCGCTGCGCGAAGTGCGGGAGAGCATGGCGGATTGGAAATCCATCTTGCACGCGGTGCCCAGGCTCCGGCCCAGCTGCTCGTAGCGGTCGCCCGGGACGAATCCGATGATCCGGCCGTGCTGCGCCGCATCCGCGAAGGAGAAGGTCGACGGACGGCAGAACGTTTCGGCCAGGGCGGGATCGTGCAGGAAAGGGTCGAAGGCGGCCGACAGGGTCGAGCGCACGACCGTGGCGGTCTTGCCTTCGGCCACCATGCGCAGCCACTCGCCCCGGAAATACGCCGCGAGGTCGCGGTGACGATCGCCCAGGCCCTCCAGCAAAGGCTCCAGAACGTCATTTTGGGTCGCGCACCGCATCACATCGATGAGCGTCGGCTGTTCCGCGCCCACCGCCCGCAGGAGGGTCAGGCACGCGCCCAGCAGCTTGCGGCCCTGTTCATAGAAGTAGTCGTTCTCGCCGCGATGAGCGCCGCCCCCGCGGGCCAGGGCGGCAATTCGCGTCAGCCGCTCGGCGACCTCCGCCGGCGGCAGCCGCGGATCAATGAGATTATAGTGCACCCCATTGTCGATGTATTCGACCGCCTCCACCCAAAGCGCGCGGGGTGGCGGCGCGAGAAGCTTCCCGGACGACCTCCGTCCCGCGCGCCGAAGGCCGCCGCGCTCCCAGCGCCAGCCGACAAACCGCGGCTGGCGGCCGGCCAGGGGAATCTCGTCCGATCTCCACTCGGGCAGTGCTTCCCCGCAGCGTTCCGGGTCCTCCAGGGCTTCCGGCCCGCTGCCGTTCCGCCGGGCCGGAAAGTAGTCCGCCGCCTCCGAGCCTCGGCACCCGCCCCGCGCGGAAAGAAACCACGGCCGCCCCTCCTCGTCCCGGTAACGCACGACGGGGATTCGGCTGGCCGGCGACAGGATGACGACGTCGCGGGCGACGTCGCGCCCCGCCTGGCGGGCGAGATAGATGGCCGCATCGACCAGGTCCCCTTTCACCTCGGGAATGAACGCTCCCAGCATCTCGCGCCGGCGACCGTCGTAGGCCGCGAGCAGCTGCGCGAGCA
>DASRSH010000286.1:0-8400 GCA_035656575.1 Opitutaceae bacterium | reverse complement strand
CTCTTTTCCGACCTGCCCCTGATCCGCCAGGTCGGCCTGTTCGTCAGCGCGGGACTGCTCGCGGCCCTGGGGGCCGCGATGCTGTATTTCGCGCAGTTGGAGCGCCCCCTCCTGGAGCCGCGGCCCTGGGCCGCCGGAGGTCGCGCCACCCCGCCGCGCCGGCCCGTTCGGATGGCCGCCCTGGCCGCGGCCGCCCTCGCCCTCGCCGTGGCGCTGTTCGCCCCCTGGCTCCTGCGGTGGAACGACGACATCCGCGAATTGGATGTGGCGCAGCCCGCGCTCCAGGCGAACGACGACGCCGTGCGCCGAGCGTTCGGCGAGGACCGGAGCGGCGCCATGTATCTGACGTACGGCGACACGCTGCCCGCCGCCCGCCGCCACCTCGCCGCCTTCCTCGCGTACCTGGCCCAGGCCGCGCCCGGCGCGGAGCCGTTCAGCCTGGGCCTGGTGCTGCCCACCGCCGCGGATTACCGGGACGCGCCCGCCCGCATGCGGGCCCTGCGCGACTTTCCCCCGGCCTTCCGCGTCGCGCTGGCCGAACGCGGGTTCCGCGCGGATGCGTTCGCCCCGTTTTTCAACGGCTGGGACCTGGCGGCGCGGGGACGGGACCGGCCGTCGTATGCGGAGCTGTGCGGGCGCCTGGAGAACTCCCTGGCCGGGCCGCTCCGCCTGCTGGCGTCGCCCGGCGCGGGCGCCGGGTCCCGGGCCTGGTTCGTCACGCTGGCGGACGGGCCGCTGGTGCGGCCGCCGCCGGCGCTGCAGACCGTCGACGCCTCCGAACTGCAGCACCTCAACCGCCTGTTCAGCCAATACCGCTGGTCGGCCCTGCGGCTGAGCCTCATTGGGCTCGGCCTCGTGGTCGCGAGCGTCTTTGCCCTCTACCCGACGGCCCGCGCCGTGCGCATTGCGTTGATTCCCGCCGGATCCTGCTTCTTCGTTTTTGGCGTCATGGGCCTCTGTGGCCAAACGCTCAATCTCTTCCATTTGCTGGGCGCCTTTCTCGGCGTCTGCCTGGCTCACAACTATTCCATCTTCTCATCCGATTCCTCCGCCGCCGGCCGCACGCCGCCGGCTCCGGTGCGGCTTTCGGGCCTGTGCGCCTCCGCTTCCTTCGGGGTCCTCGCCTTCAGCCGCATTCCAGTCGTGCACACCCTGGGGCTGACCGTGGCGCTGATCGTCCTCACCGCCCTCGCCGCGGTGGAGATTGAAGCCCGGTGCCGACCCGTTCCGGCATGATCCTGCATCGCGCGTGGCTGCGCATTTGGCGGCGCGATCCGGCGGCTCCGGCGCTGATCGACGCCGCCTCCGGGCGGATCTGGACCCGCGACGATATGGAGCAGGCGGCGCGGCGCTGGCCGCCCGCCGCGGCCGTGTCCGTCTCGCGGCGGGCGCTGTTTTTCTCCGCGCCCAATGGACTCGACTGGTGGGCGGCTTTCCTCTCGGCCCTGCGCACCGGCCGGGTCGCGGCGCCGGTCGATCCATCGGAGCCGCCCGCCGCCGCGCGCGCCCTCGCGGCGCGCGCGGCTCGGCGGCTGCCCCCCGATGCCGAACTGCTCAAGCTGACTTCGGGTTCGACCGGCCGCCCGCGCGCGCTTCCCTTCACCGGCCGGCAGATGCTGGCCGACGGACGGCACATTGCCGCCACCATGGGCATCACGGCGGCGGACACTCATCTGGGGCTGGTTCCGCTGGGGCATTCGTACGGGCTGGGCAATCTGGTCATTCCGCTGCTGCGCGCCGGCACGCCGATCATCTGCGGGGTGGCGCCCCTGCCGCATGCGGTGGCCGCGGCGGCGCGGCGCGGCGCGACCGTGTTTCCCGCTGTTCCCGCCCTGCTGCGCGCTCTCGCCGAATCGGACATTCCCGCCGGGGGCCTTGGGCCGCTGCGGCTGGTCATTTCCGCAGGGGCGCCGCTCGACGCCGAGACGGCGGTTCGCTTCCACCAACGGTTCGGCCTGCGGGTGCACAACTTTTACGGCTCGAGCGAGACCGGCGGCATCGCCTACGACCGGTCCGGCGAAGCCACGCTGGCCGGGCGCAGCGTCGGGCGGCCTTTGCGCGGCGTCCGCCTGCGCTATTCGGCCACCGGACGCTTCACTGTCGCCAGCGCGGCCGTGATGGGCCGCGGGGAGCACACCCCCGCGGACCGGGGACGACCCGGGCCGCGGGGCGAACTGGTGCTTCTGGGAAGACTCGGCCGGGCGCTCAAGATTGCAGGCCGCCGCCTCGATCCCGCGGAAATCGAGGCAGCCGTCCGCCGCATCGCCGGCGTGCGCGAATGCTGCGTCATCGCGCATCCGCGCCGCCCGGAAGCGCTCGCCGCCGTCGTGTCCGGCCGGGGGGCCTTGACCCCGCAGCAGCTCGACGCCGCCCTGCGTCCGCAGCTTGCCCCTTGGAAAATCCCGCGCAAGTGGGCGTTCGCGCGGGCCCTGCCGGTCAACGCCCGCGGCAAGGTCGATCGCGCCGCGGTCGCGGCCCTGCTGCAATGAGGCCGCTTTTGGTCTGCTGCAATCTGCTGGGCAAGTTCGCCGCCGTCGCCGTCTGGCACCAGTCGCATTGGGCGGCGGTGGGCTGCTTCATCGCGCCGGACCTGGCGCTGCTTTACGGCATCCTCGCCCCGGCCTCCCAGCTGCTGTGCCCGGTTGTCACCTCCTTCCGGCCGCAGCCCGGCCGGCCCGAGGTCTGGCTCACGATCGACGACGGGCCCGATCCCGCTGACACGCCGCAGATTCTCGACCTGCTGGATCGGCACGGAGCCAGGGCGACCTTCTTCGCCATCGGGCGCCGGGCGGAAGAGCACCCTGGCCTCATCCTCGAGATCGCGCGCCGCGGCCATCAGATCGGGCATCATACGCATACGCACCCCCAGGGCACATTCTGGATTGCCGGCCCGAAGCGGGTGCGATTCGAGCTCGATCGGGCCGCGGCGGCCCTGCGGGCCGCCGATCCTGCGCCCACGGTTTTTCGGCCTCCGGTGGGCATCAAGAACCTTTTTCTGCGAACGGAACTGGCCCGGCGGCGGATGACCTGCATCGGCTGGACGATCCGCAGCGGCGATTGCTTCGCCCGCAACCCCCGCCGGATCACGGAACGCGTCCTGCGCGAATTGCGGCCCGGCGCCATCGTCCTGGTCCACGAAGGACCCAGCGTGCCCTCGGGGGTGCGGGTCGTTTTCCTTGCCGAGCTGCTCGCGGAAATCTCGGCCCGCGGCTACGCCTGCGTCATCCCTGCCCCGCGGCAGTGGCTGCCGCCGGCCGCCACCGGGTCCACAGCCGGCGTCGCAAGCGATGGACGGCAAACGCGACCAGCGTGATCAAGGCGGCCGCTGCCGCCGCTGCCCAGAGGTTGTGGTCGGCCAGTCCGCTGCCCAAAAAGACCATGCCGCAATAGTACAGGGCCGGCACGGCAACCGACGTCACGAGGTAGGCGCGGAAGGGGATGTGTGCGATGCCCAGGGCGCAGCTCTGAAGGCCGAACGGAGGACCGGGAAGCAGGCGCACCATCAACACCAGCTCCCAACCGCCATATTTTCTCACGTCCGGAAGGCGGTAGCCAAACCAGGCGACGATCCGCTCCGCCAGGGGACGAAGCGCCCCCGCGGCAAGCACATAGGAAAGCGTGACATTGACGGCCAGGGCCAAAACCCCGTATCCGATGACATGCGATACGCCGAGCACCGGGGCGAAGACGGGACCCGCAGCGGCGACAAAAGCGAAGAGGGAAAATCCAAACACGGGCAGGATGGCCATCGCCCCGAAAAACGCCCACGGACCGGCCATTCGGCACCAGGCGACTACGGCGTTCACGCCGGACTCGATGGATGCGCGGCCCAACCAAAGGCCCACGCCCAGGGCAGCCAGGGCGACAGCGGCCCAAGCCAGCCGCCCGCGATTCGCTCTGGAAGCTTCCATCACCCAACCATAGATAGCTTCCGCCCGGCCGGCGGTTCCCCTCTTGCCCTCCTTTGCGGAACTTGGTTGGCAACTCGGGTTCAATTTATAAGACGATGCCTATCCTGGACTTGAAGTGTCAGCAACCGGATTTTGCCGCCGTTTTTCCCCGATCGGTTCCGGACGGGGAAAAGGCAGGATACAGCATGCGCCGAAAAGGCGCGCTTCTGCTCGGCTGGAGGACGGGTCCATTGGAAGGTTCGCTGCGGGAGGCGGCTCAGCAGCTCTATACCGACCTCTTTGCCGCGACGGAGGGGCTGCACCTCTATCGCATTTGGAACCAGGTCCCGGGGATCAACGAAACACCTTCCGCAACCGGCCTTGAAAACTACCGTTCCTTTAGTGCGGGGCGGGCCGAAGCCTTCGGCCAGCGGTTCGGGTCGGACTTCAGCGCCATGCTGCCAGCCGCATCGGCCGTGGGGACCGACGCCGAAGAACTGACCGTCGCCTTCGTCGCCGGGCCGGAGGCGCCCCGCCACTGCGAAAATCCCGAACAGGTGCCCGCCTATCGGTATCCTCCCGAGCACGGTCCGCGCCCACCCAGCTTTGCCCGCGCCACCTCGGTCGCAGTCGAGGGGACGCGATATGTGTTCATTTCCGGCACGGCCGCGATCAAGGGCCATCACACGGTCGCCCCGGAATCCCTGTCGCGCCAGATCGACTGCACCCTGGACAATCTGCGCCTGGTTTCGACGGCGGCCGGGGCCGGACCGGATTTGGGACGCGGGGCATGGCGGCGCATGTTTCGGATCTACCTGCGCTCGGCCAGCGATCGCGCCGCTGTTGAAGCCGCGCTCCAGGCCGCGCTTTTGCACCCGGAGGATCGGGTCGAGTGGCGGCACGCCGCCTTGTGCCGATCCGCTCTCAAGGTCGAGATCGAATCCACCCTCGTCGCCGAATGACCCCCTGTGATCCCTCGACCGGGCCTGTCCTGCGACCGGCGAACCCGCCAGTGCCGACGTCCCCGCCCGCGAACACATCGGGAACCTGCGCGCCGGGCCCCGGGGCCGAATGAGGCGAAGGCGCCCGGCGGCATGCCTGCTGCTCGCGGGGCTGGCGCTCGCCCGCTCCGCCCCCGGCCAGACGTTCTTCAGTTACGGGCCGCTCGCGCAAGCGGTCGCCGACCAACGGATCTTTGCCGACCCCAAAGCCTTCGTGGACGCGGATCCGCGCGAAGCGCCGGCAGCCATTTTGGCCGATTTCGAACGGGAGCGTTCGGCGCCCGGTTTTGACCTGCGGGCCTTCGTCGCCGCGCACTTCTCGATCCCCGCGGTCCCGGCCGCCTCCGCCCGCGTCCCTCCGGGGCTGCCGCTGGCCGAGCACATTCGCGAACTGTGGCTCGTCCTCCGCAGGGAGCCCGCCGATCCGCCGCCCGGTTCGACCCTTATCCGGCTGCCGCATCCGTACGTGGTGCCCGGCGGGCGGTTTCAGGAGATGTACTATTGGGACAGCTACTTCACCATGCTGGGTCTGCGCGCGGACGGCGACCCTTCCCTGGTCGAATCGATGACCGAGGATTTTGCGGACCTCGAGCGGCGCTTCGGCCACATTCCCAACGGCAACCGCACCTATTACCTCAGCCGGTCGCAGCCGCCGTTCTTTTCGCTCATGGTGAATCTCGTGCCGGACCCGCCGCGCTTTCGGGCGGCGCTCGCCGGCGAATACGCCTATTGGATGGACCGGTCCGCCCCCACCCATCACGTCGTGGCAATCGGCGCGTGGTCCCTGGATCGCTATTGGGACCAGGAGGACGTGCCCCGGCCGGAGGCGCTGCTGGCGGATGAAATCGTCGCGGGGAAAGCGGCGGCATCGGGGCGGCCGGCGCCGGGGGTGTATCGCGACCTGCGTTCGGCCGCCGAAAGCGGCTGGGACTTCAGCAGCCGCTGGCTGCGCGACGGGCGGACGCTGGCGGCGATTGAGACCACGGACATCGCGCCGGTGGACCTGAACTGCCTGCTCTGGCATCTGGAGAGCACGCTCGGATTGCGGGCGGCGGCAGAGCGCCGCCGCCAAGCCATCCAAGCCCTGTGCTGGGACCCGCGCTCGGGCTGGTTTCAGGATTACGATGTGTCGGCCGGACGGCCGACGGGCCGATTGAGCCTCGCCGGGGTCTTTCCGCTGTTTTTCGGGCTCGCCTCGCCCGAACAGGCGCGGGCCGTGGCAGCCCGGCTGCGGCGCGATTTTTTGGAGCCGGGCGGCCTGGTGACGACGCGCGCGGATACCGGGCAGCAGTGGGATTGGCCCAACGGCTGGGCCCCGCTGCAGTGGATGGCCATCCAGGGCCTGCGCCGCTACGGGGAAACGGCCCTCGCCGATGAGATCGCCCGGCGGTGGATCGCGCTGAATCGGCAGGTTTACCGGCGCACGGGCAAGCTGATGGAAAAGTACAATGTCGTGGATACGCGCCTGCCCGCGGGCGGCGGAGAGTATCCGGGCCAGGACGGCTTCGGCTGGACCAACGGGGTCCTGGCGGCGCTCATGCCATCCGCGCGGCGGCGGTAAACCCCGCGGGCCGGCAGTTCCCCGCACAGGCGGCGGACCTCTACCTTCCGTCGCTAATCCGCCGGATCCGCCTTCAAGGCAGTGCGGCGAGAGCCGCCGGGCGACTTCGCGCCCGGCCGGATCGCTAGAGCCGTTCGCTGCCTGCCGGCATGGCCGGCCTATTTCGTCAATGGGTCCAGGCGGTTGCCGTGGAGGGTCCAGGCTCCCTCGGCCTCGGGGGCGTCGCAGAGCCGGCCCAGGTCCTTGCCCAGCTGGGCCAGGCCGGCGGCGTTGCTGGGTTTGACGAGGTAGCCGTTGGCGCCCAGCGAGTAGGCGGAGGCGATGTCCCGGTCCTGCGCGGAGGAGGTCAGGATGATGACCGGCAGCCGGCGCAGTTCGGGCTGCTGGCGGATCCAGCACAGCACGTCGAGCCCTGTGCGATGGGGCATCTTGATGTCCAGCAGGACCAGGCGCGGGAAAGGATGCTGCGCGCGATCGACATACTGGCCCGTGGCGGAGAGGTAGTGCACCACGGCTTTGCCGTTCGGCACCACCACGAGGGGATGCGTCACCCCCGCCTGGGTGAAGGCGCGCTGGAGCAAAAAGGCATCGTCCTCCGAATCCTCCGCGTAAAGCACCGGCGCTGGAGACATGGAATCCTAGACTGTCTCCGCAACCCAAAGTTCGAGTTTCACCCGGCGAGTCAGGGGTCGATGCTCACGTGAACCGTCACACTCGCGCTCTCGCCCTGCGGCTGGAAGACGAGCTGGTATTTTCCGCCCGGCACCCGGGCGGAATGGACGTAATGGGCGGTCGGAGGGGCGTTGAACGCCGTCATCAGGGTGGCCGGGGCGTCGATGGGCTGGTCCTCCTTGTCCACCGCTTCCTTCTCCAGCCACACCTCCAGCGGCGCCCCGTTGCCGCTCTTCAGATCGAGCACGAGGAGGCCGGGAAACGGCAGGTCCAGCGGCACCGCGGTCGCCCGCGCTTCCGAAGCCCGGAACTTGCGGCTCAGCAGCTCGGTGTGGGTGCGGATCAGCTTGATCAAAGCCGGCTCGGAAATCGTGTCCTTGAACGGCAGGTCGACGTGCGCCGTGGCGCCGATCGCCACGCCGCCAAGCAGCGCCGCGCAGAGGAGGCCGGTGCAAAGGAGGGTTGTCGCCCGCGCGGGCGGCGCGACGTTCAGGCTCTTCGATTCCCCCATCCGGCGCAGCAGGTACGAAGTCCGCGCGGCCAGCACGCAGTAAAGGATGAAGTAGCCCAGGGCAAACCGCGGCACGGCGAAGACGCCGCCGTCCGATTGCTGGATGGCGTTGAGGCTGAAGCAGCCCAGAAGCACCGCGGCGACCAGGACGTCGGTGAGGGACCACTTTCCGATCGACTCCAGCGCGCGCCCGACCCGCAGGCGATGCTCGCGCGAACGGCTCGTGCAGGTGAACAGGACCGCGACGCCCTTGAAGATGGGGATCCCGATGCTGAATCCGGCCAGGAGCACGCTGATGTACCACGTTCCCGATTTGAGCAGCGACGCGACCGTCGAGATGATGCCCTTCGACGCCGTCTCGATGATGAAGCCGCCGATCAGCATATGCTCGCCTTTCACGACCGCCGTCATCACGGGACAGGAAATGCCGATCGCGAAGAAGATGAGCGATACCGCCAGCAGCGTGTAGATGCGGGGCAGCGGGGTGCGGCCGTCCCCCTCGAAGAATTTCAGCGCCAGCATCATGTATGCGATCGTGACCCCGAGCAGGAGCAGGCTGTCGCCGGTGGAATCGCGGATTTCGGCTTTGAGCTGGCCGATTTCGTCGAAGATCTGGTGCTGATTCTCCGCCGCCTGCCGGCGGCTCACGATATCCTTCTGCGAAATGCGCAGGAAGAACGAGGTCACGACGCCCATGCGCGACGGATTCAGATTCACGTCGGCATTGGTCACGTGGTTCAAATCCTGCCTTGAAGCCACCTCGTC
>DASRSH010000285.1:0-12352 GCA_035656575.1 Opitutaceae bacterium | reverse complement strand
TGTCAATCCTTAAGTGAACAGTATTGGGGTTAGACCGATTTTTTATGAAAACGCTTCAAGATCGACGAAGCGCCCCGCGAGAATCGACCGAAACCGCCCGAGGTGAGCTCATCGCCCAGCGCGGGAAGGTTTCCACCCGTTCTCGCCCGGCGCCTTCCCTCGAGCTTGAGTCGATTCTAACGCGGTATCGGGGTTAGCCGGCTTTGACCGGCGGCAGGCAGGCGCCGCAGCCGGCGGCGAAGAAGTCGTTGCCCTTGTCGTCGACCAGGATGAAGGCGGGGAAGTTTTCCACGTCTATTTTCCACACGGCCTCCATGCCCAGTTCGGGATACTCGAGGACCTCGACCTTGCGGATGTTTTCCTTGGCCAGAATCGCCGCCGGGCCGCCGATCGAGCCGAGGTAGAAGCCGCCATGCTTGCGGCAGGCCTGTGTGACCTGCGCGCCGCGGTTGCCCTTGGCGAGCATCACCAGCGATCCGCCCAGCGATTGAAAAAGATCCACGTAGCTGTCCATCCGCCCCGCGGTCGTCGGACCGAACGATCCCGACGCATAGCCCGCGGGGGTCTTGGCCGGCCCGGCATAATAGACCGGATGGTCCTTGAAGTATTGGGGCAGCCCCTGGCCCGCGTCGACCCGCTCCTTGAGCTTCGCGTGGGCGATGTCGCGGGCCACGACCATCGGGCCGGTGAGCGAAACGCGGGTGGTCACCGGCAGCCGCGACAGCTCGGCGCGGATGTCGGCCATCGGCCGGCGCAAGTCGACCGGCACGGCGGGCCCGTCGCCCAGCGCGCGCTTGCCGGCGGGCAGGAAGCGGCCCGGATCGGTTTCAAGCTGCTCGAGAAAGATGCCGTCGGCCGTGATCTTGCCGCGGATGTTGCGGTCGGCGCTGCACGAGACCCCCATCGCCACCGGGCAGGACGCGCCATGGCGGGGCAGCCGGATCACGCGCACGTCCAGGGCGAAGTACTTGCCGCCGAATTGGGCGCCGATGCCGCTGCGCCGCGCGAGTTCGAGCACGCGGCCCTCCCATTCGCGGTCGCGGAACGCCTGGCCATGCTCGTTGCCCTGGCCCGGCAGCGCATCGAGATAGCGGGCGGAAGCGAGCTTGAGCGTCTTCATGCAGGCCTCCGCGCTGGTTCCGCCGACGACGAATACCAGGTGGTAGGGCGGACAGGCAGCCGTGCCCAGCGACGGGAGCTTGTCGGAGACGAATTTCTCGAAGGCCTTGGGATTGAGCAGCGCCTTGGTCTCCTGAAAAAGCAGCATCTTGTTCGCGGAACCGCCGCCTTTGGCCACGAAGAGGAACTCGTACTTCGCGCCCGGCACCGCCGCGATGTCGATCTGCGCGGGCAGGTTGGTCCCCGTGTTCGCCTCCTGCCACATGTCGAGCGGCGCCGTCTGCGAGTAGCGCAGATTTTCCCGCGTGTAGCAGTCGTACACGCCGCGGCTGAGCCACTCCGCGTCCTGGGCGCCGGTCCAGACGCGCTCGCCCTTCTTGGCCACGATCGAGGCGGTGCCGGTGTCCTGGCACATGGGCAGAATGCCTCCCGCCGCGATCTCCGCGTTGCGGAGCAGGGTCAGGGCCACGTACCGGTCGTTGTCCGACGCGGCGGGGTCGTCGAGGATGGCGGCCACTTGGGCCAGGTGCGAGGGGCGCAAATAAAAGGCGCTGTCGTGAAAGGCGTGCTGCGCGAGAAAGGCCAGCGCCTGCGGTTCGACCCGCAGCAGCGGGCCGCCCTCGAACTCCGTCAGGCGCACGCCGTCGCGGCTGAGCAGCCGGTAGGCCGTCTCATCGGGGCCGAGGGGGAACGGTTCCTGGTAGAAGAAGGGCGGGGGAGGCATTTCAGGCCTTCATGCTCCGTATCACGTCCGGCAGCCGGGGCAAGTCGGCCGGCGTCGTGACTTCGCCCGAAGGGCAGCCCCATTCGGCGCTGGGCCACAGGCCCCGGGTGAGAAACTGGTCGATCGTGGCGGCCAGCCCCGCGATGCTCAGATAGTCCTGCTGCTCCTTTTCATCGCGCACGCCCGAAAGCCGGTGCGCGGGCACCGCGCCGATGCGTCCGCTGGAGATGTAGGCCAGGTCGTTCACGACCACGAACGGCTCGGAGTCCTGCAGGGTGGTGGCCGGGCGGGCGATTTCGCCGCGCAGGTAGCGGTAATACTCCAAATGGTTTTCGGCCAGGGCGTCGAAAGGCCCCAGCGCGATCCGTTCCGTGCCGCGGCCGTCATTCCAGCGGATTTCGGCGTGGCTCCCGACCACGTAGGTGAGCGCAGCCCGTTCGCACAGCACGGTCTCGCAGTGGCTGCTGGGGCCGGCGCAGGCATGGCTGAGCGCGAAACGCAGGGTCACGCCGGCGGCATTGTCGGCTTCCACGAAAAAGGTGTCCGCCCCCTCGATGGCGTGGGCCCGGTACAGCTCCGCGCGAACGGCCGCCGTCTGCGACCAGGAGAACAGTTCCGGCCCACCGGTCCAAAAAAGCATGTTGTGGACGAAATGCGCCATGGCATTGCCCAGGCAGGAATCCAGGACCAGCCGCTGATCGATCGTCAGGCGCCCGGCCCACCCGTTGCGGAAGAAGTACGACTCCGGCCGCGGCCACAGCGCGCTCAAGGTGGCGCCGCGGATGGCGCCGAACTCCCCGGCCAGGATTCGCTCCTTCAGCGCCAGGCGCGCCGGTTCGATGATGAAGTTGAATCCGACTAGGGAGGACCGCGCGCACCGCCGGTCGGCGGCGATCATCCGCTCCAACTCGGCGTAATCCAGCGTCGGAGGCTTCTCCAGGTAGGCGGGAATGCCGCGCGCCGTGATGGCATCGTGCATTTCGGCGTGCAGGTTGATCGGCGTCGGCACGACGACCATGTCCAGCTCCCGGTGGCAGGCGTCCAGCATCGCGCGGTAGTCCTCGAAGACGGAGACGCCGCGCTGGCTGAGCTTCCAGGCCAGGCGGGCCGCGCTGAATTGCGCCGCCTTGGGGTCGCAGGTGCATATCAGCCGGACCGCCCCCCGCTCCTCGAGCCGGGCCACGGTGGTGTGGTGGGAACCCGCAAATCCGCCCATCCCGACGATGCCGATGCGCAGCGGGCTCTTCACACCAGCTTGAATTTGGGCAGGTCCTGGAGATCCACGATGCCGACCGGCTTGCCTTTCCGATCCACGACGATGAGGTCGTCGACGCGCAGCTCCTCGAACTGCCGCAGCGCGTCGACGCCCAGCGCGTCGACGGCGATGGTCTTGGGCCGGCGGGTCATGAACCGGGCCACCGGCTGCGAAAGAAAGTCCGGCGCCCCCACGGCGGCGCGGCGGAAATCGCCGTCGGTCAGGATGCCGGTGAGCGCGCCGGTGCGCCGGTTCACCAGCACGATGCAGCCGCTCTTGGCCTTGGTCATCGCCAGGATCGCATCCTGGGTCGAAATGGTGTCGGCGGCGACGGGATACCGCGGTCCGTGGCGCATGATGTCCTGCACCTTGAGCAGGAGAACGCGGCCGAGGTTCCCCGCCGGATGATAGCGGGCGAAGTCGTCCCGCGTGAGGCCGCGCGCCTGCAGCAGCACCATCGCCAGGGCGTCGCCCAGCGCCATGGCGGCCGCCGTGCTGGCGGTGGGGGCGAGCTTGAGCGGGCAGGCTTCGCGCGGCACGCGGTAAATCAGCTTGAAGTCCGCGCTGCGCGCCAGGTCCGACGCGGGGTTTCCCGTGAGGGCGACGATCCTGACGCCAAAGCGCCGCAGCAGGGGGACCAGCCGAAGGACCTCGTCCGATTGTCCGCTGTTGCTCAACAGGATCGCCAAGTCGCCGGCCTTGCACAGGCCCAGGTCGCCGTGCAGCGCCTGGGTCGAATCCAGAAAGCAGGACGCCACGCCGGTGCTGTTGAAGGTGGCGGCGACCTTCTGGGCGATGTTGGCCGACTTGCCGACGCCGCTGAAGATGAGCTTGCGGCCGCTCCGGACCGCCGCCTCGACGGCCTGCGCGGTCTTCACGAACTCGGGACCGAGCCCGCGCGCGGTCTCGCGCAGGGCGTCAGTCTCGATTCGGATGCAGGCGCGCGCCCGGGCCAGGACAGATTTCGAAGCGAGAGCCATTAACCCCGATATTGCCGGAAAATCGCCTCAAGCTCGAGGGAAGACGCCGGACGAGCACCGGCCGAAGCCTTCCCGCGATCGCCGGAAAGCCCGCCTCGGGCGGCTTCGGTCGGCTCCCACTCGGCGCTGCGTCGATCTTGAAGCGTTTTCATGTTAGTATTGGGGTTAAGATTGAGGTTAGGATTGAACCGGCCAAAAGAGTGCGGAACGTCATTGGCCGTTCAATCCTTTCCCGTCATGCGCCTTCGACCGATTACCGTCTGCTGCGCCGCCGCCGCCCTGCTGATGGGCTGGGCGGGCTGCGGCGGAGACACCGCGGGGCTCCCCGTCGAGACCGACGAGCCGCTTTATCGCGAGGGTCAGCAGCTGGAGAAGCAGGGCCGGACCAAGGAGGCGCTGGCGTCCTACCTGCGGCTGATCAGCCGCCGCGGGGACGATGCGCCGGAATCGCACCTCGAGGCGGGCCTGATCGAGCTGGAGGAGATCAAGGACCCGATTGCGGCCATCTACCATTTCCGGCGGTTTCTGGAGCTGGAGCCGAAGTCGCCGCTGGCGCCGCGGGTGCGCGATGAAATCGAGCGCGCCCGCCGCGACTTCGCCAGCACGCTTCCGGCCCAGAATTGGGAGACCAACCCGGGCGGCGGGGACGTCGACCGCATTGCCCAGCTGGAAGCGGAGAACGAGCAGCTGAAGGCGGAGCTGGCCGCGCTGCGCGGCAGCGCGATGGTCAGCGCGCCGCATCCGGCGGCGGCGGGCGCCGGCGGCATCTCGCCCCTGCCGGACGCCGGGGAGGCCGCGGCCGCCGAGACGACCGCCTCCCCGCTCGTCCCCATTGCCGACAATGCCTCGCCGCCGGCGCCCGCCGCCCGCATGCGCACGCACGTGGTGGCGGCCCACGATACGCTCTACAGCCTGTCCCGCCGCTATTACGGGACGAGCGCCAAGTGGCGCCAGATCCTGGCCGCCAACCGCGACCAGCTCTCGGGCGACCACCCCGACCTCCGCATCGGCGAGGTACTGAAGATTCCGTAGCAGGCTCGGCGCGTCAGGACGCGTGGGCGATGGACTCGTCCAGGACGGCGAGGATGAAGTCCGCGTCGGCCGCAGTGATGCACATCGGCGGGGCAAAGCGGATGGTCTGGCCCCACAGGCCGCCCTTGCCGAGCAGCAGGCCGAGTTCGCGCGCGTTTTCCACCGCCTGGGCGCAGATTTCCCGGCCCGGCTCCTTGGTCTTGCGATCCTTGACGAATTCGATGCCGAGCATGAGGCCCTTGCCGCGGACATCTCCGATCACCGGGTGCTTCTCCTTCAGCTTCTGCAGGCCGGCCAGGATCTTTTCGCCCTGGCGCAGCGCGTTCTCCTGGAGCTTTTCCTTTTCGATCACCTCGAGGACGGCGGCGCCGATGGCGCTGACCACCGGATTGCCGCCGAAGGTGTTGAAGTGCGTGCGCTGGGCCACGCTCGCCGCGATCTGAGGCGTGGTCACGACCGCGCCCAGGGGCGCGCCGTTGCCGATGCCCTTCGCCATGGTGACGATGTCCGGAATCACCCCCTGGGTCTCGAAGCCCCAGAAGTGGGTCCCCGTGCGGCCGAAGCCGGTCTGAACCTCGTCGGCGATGCAGACGCCGCCGGCCGCCCGGACATGCGCGTAGGCGTGCTTCAGATACCCGTCGGGAAACACCACGAAGCCGCCCACGCCCTGGATGGACTCGGCGATGAACGCCGCCACCTTGCCGGGCGAGGCATAGTCGATCAGCGACTTCACGTCGTCGGCGTATTTGCGCCCGGCTTCCGGATCGTCGTAGCCGAACTGCCCGCGGTACGGATACGGCGCGACGGCGTGATGCACGCCGAAGGAGTGCGGGACGTTGAATTTCCACGTGCTGTGCGCCGTCGCCGACATCCCGGACGCGTTCCCGCCGTGGTAGGCGTTGCGCAGCCCGATCACATCGTAATTGCCGGTGTGCACCCGGGCCATGAGCAGCGCCAGATCGTTGGCTTCCGACCCCGAATTCACGAAGTAGCACACCTTGAGCTCGCCCGGCAGCTTCGCGGCCAGCTTTTCCGCGTAGGCTCCGACGTTGGGATTGAGGTAGATCGTCGTCGAATGCTGCAGGATCTCGTTCTGGCGGTTCGCGGCCGCGACCACATGGGGGTGGCAGTGCCCGACGCTGATCGTGACGATGCCGGCCAGCCCGTCGAGGTAGCGCTTGCCCGTCTCGTCCCACACGTACTGCATGCTGCCTTCCACCATCATGATCGGCTTCTTGTAGTACAGGAAGATGCCGGGGCTGAGGTATTGCTTGCGCTGGGCCAGCACCTGGTCGGCCGAAGGGCCGCGGTAGGGAGCCGGCTGATGCGACGTGGGAGGCAGGGGGATCGATTTCATGAGTGCTTAAATACGGGACGCAGGGCCAGGTAGACAAGGAAAGCGACGGCAAAGCCCACCAGCCAGGCCCCGTCGTACAGCCGCAGGAGAAAGGCGGGCACGTCGCCGGCCGCGAGGAGGCGCATCTGGACCAGAAACCCCGGCAGCGACGGGAGCACGCCCAGCACGAGCGCGGCGATCGCCACCAGGCTGACTCCGCCCCGAAAGCGATAGGGCCCGTCCGGATCATAGAGGCCTTCCACGTCGAGGCGCCGCCGCCGCCAGACAAAATAGTCCGCGATCAGGATGCCGCCGATGGGGCCGAGCAGCGCGCTGTATCCGACCAGCCAGGTGAAGATGTAGCCGCCCGGGTCCGCGATCAGCTTCCAGGGCATCATGGCGATCCCGACCAGGCCCGTGATCAGCCCGCCCATGCGGAAGGAGATCCGGCCCGGCGCCAGGTGCGAAAAGTCATTGGCCGGGCTGACGACGTTCGCGGCGATGTTGGTGGCCAGCGTCGCCACGCACACCGCCAGCATCGCCACGATCAGCACGGCCGGATTGTGAAAGCGCTTCAGCACCAGCACCGGATCCCAGATCGTCCGGCCGAACAGCAGGGTGGTCGCGCTGGTGACGGCGACGCCGATGAAGGAAAACAGCGCCATGGTCAGCGGCAGCCCCAGCACCTGGCCCCAGACCTGGTCCCGCTGCGAGGCGGCGTAGCGGGAAAAGTCGGGGATATTGAGCGAGAGGGTCGCCCAAAACCCGATCATGCCCGTCAGCGCCGGCAGGAAGTAGGCCCCGAACTGGCCCGCCTTGGGCTGCCCCGGCGCGAAGGCGGACGGCTGCGCGAAGATGGGCCCGAACCCGCCGGCGCGGTCCCAGGCCCAGTAGAGAAACAGCAGCCCCAGGGCGATCAGGAGCGGCGCCTTGATGTTCAGCAGCAGCCGGATCGAATCGATCCCCTTGTAGACCACGAGCATGTTGATGCCCCAAAAGAACAGGAAGCACAGCGCCTGGGCGAAGCCGGACAGCCCCGGATGGAACACGCACAGGATCTGGTAGATGGCGTCGCCGCCGATCCAGGTCTGGATCCCGAACCAGCCGCAGGCGACCAGGGCCCGCAGCACCGCCGGGACGTTGGCCCCCCGCGTGCCGAACGACGCCCGGCAATAGACGGGGAAGGGGATCCCGTACTTCGTCCCGGCATGCGCGTTGAGCAGGATGGGCACGAGGACGATCAGGTTGCCGAGGAAGATTGTGAGGACCGCCTCCCGCCAGTTCATGCCGCCGGCGATGAGGGAGGAGGCGAGCATGTAGGTCGGGATGCACGCCGACATCGAGATCCACAGCGCGGCGAAGCTGCCCATCCGCCACCGCCGCCGCGCGGGCGGCACGGGCGCGAGGTCGGGATTGGAGAGGACGGCGGCCATGCCTCTAGCCGGCCGATCCGATGACGATGCCGGTGATGAAGACCAGCACGCCCCCGAGCACCACCTGGAAGATGGCGGACAGCAGCGGAGTATCCATGTAATGGCGACGAATCCAGGCGATGAGCGCGAGCTCGACTGCCACGACCATGACGGCGATCCCGGTCGCGGTCCGGAAGGCGGGGATGAGGTAGGGCAGGGTGTGGCCGAGGCCGCCCACGGCGGTCATGAGGCCGCAGACACCGCCCCGGACCAGCGGCCGGCCGCGGCCGCTGAGAACCCCGTCGTCGGACAGGGCTTCGGCAAAACCCATGCTGATGCCGGCGCCGAGGGCGGCGGCCAGCCCGACCCGGAACGCGTCTCCGCTGTGGTGCGTGGCGAAGGCGGCGGCGAACAGGGGCGCCAGGGTGGAGACGGATCCGTCCATCAGCCCGGCCAGGCCGGGCTGCACCACCTGAAGCACGAAGGACCGCCGCCGGGCGTCCTGCTCGCGCTGCAGGCCGCCGGAGGCCTCGTGCGCGTCGCGGAGCTGGCGGGCGAGTTCGGCGTGCCCCACCTCCGCGGCGGCCAGGTCGCCCAGGAGCTGGCGGACCTGCGCGTCGGCGGTGCGGCCGGCCGCGGCCTCGTAGAAGCGGCGGGTTTCCGCTTCCATGTCCTCGACCGTCCGCCGCACCTGGGCGACCGAGAGGGTCTTCATCTCCCAGACGGCGGGCCGCCGGACAAAACCGCGGATATCGCCCCGGCGGATCTGCGGGATCCGCTCCCCGAACCGGACCCGATAGGCTTCGATCAGGCGGTGCCGGTGCTCCGACTCCTCGGCCTGCATCCGGGTCAGGGCCGCCGCGCTTTCGGGATACTGCCCGCGCAGCCGGTCGGCGATTTCGCCCAGGGTGCGGCCGTCGTCCTCTTCCAGGGAAATCGCAAGCGCCAGGATTTCGCGCTCGTCCAGGTCGTGAAACGACTTCGGCATGTCGGCCCCTGTAACTTTTTCAGCGCTGGAGGGGTTATCAAGAGGAATCCAATAACCCATGAACATCCTTTCCTATGTTTTCCGCGCCCCGCTCGGCGCCGCCGCCCTTCTCGGGGCGCTGACCGTCATCTCGTCCGCCTCCGCCAGCATCGAACGCGTGGTGGAAAAGTCCTTCACGGTGTCCGCGCCGGGCACGATCCGGGCCTTCACCGACTCCGGGGTGATCACGGTCGAGACTGGGACCGATAATCAAGTCCGGATCATCGCCCGTGAGCACGTTCGGGCCAAGTCGGAAGGGCAGGCCACCCGCATTCTCCGCGGACTGAATCTTCAGCTTGCCGCGGACGGCGGCACGATCGTGGCCGAAGCCCGCTACGACCAGGGCGGCTTTGCCCAGTACGGCAAGGCCCACAATCCGGTCCAGGTCGATTTCACGATCATCGCTCCGGCGCGCTTCGCCGCCGACCTGCGCGCGACCGATGGCGACATTCGCGTGGTCGTGCCCGCGGGCGCCGGCTATGCGATCGACGCCGCCGCGTCGGGCGGCAAGGTGGACGTCAAGGGCGTCAACGTCACCGCCTTCACCGGCGGAGCGGGTGAGGCGCAGCTCGTCGGGCGCGTGGGCGCCGGCGGCGCCGCGCTGCATCTGCGGACCGGCGACGGCAACATCACGCTCGATCGCTCCCGCGCCTCCTGAGCCATGACCACGCGACTCCTTGCTCCCCTGGCCGCCCTCGGCGCGGCCTTCCTTCTCGGCGTCCCTGCGCAGGCGCGCATCACCCGCACGGTGGAAAAGACCTTCACCGTGCCCGCCGGCGGCATGCTCGACGTCTCGACCTCGGGCGGCTTCATCCATGTGCGGACCGGTTCCGGCGACCAGGTCACGGTGACGGCTCATGAGCGCATCCGCGCCGATTCCGATGCGGAGGCCGACAAGCTGCTCAAGGATCTCGACCTGGAAATGGCCGCGGATGCCGAGGGCGTGAAAGCCTCGGCCCGCTACGCCCGGGCGGATGACGACTGGTTCCACTTCGGCTCCTGGCCGGTTCAGGTCGACTTCGAGGTGACGGTGCCGAGCCGGTATTCGGTCCGGCTGCGGACCTCGGGCGGAGACATCACGGTCGCGGACCTGGACGGCGCCGTCCATGCGCGCACCTCCGGGGGAGAGATTCGCGTCGGCCATATCACTGGCCCAGTGGATGCCGACACGTCCGGCGGCGACATCACCTTGGACGGCTGCGATGCCGACGTCTCG
Organism: Opitutaceae bacterium; assembly: GCA_035656575.1. Lineage (GTDB taxonomy): Bacteria > Verrucomicrobiota > Verrucomicrobiia > Opitutales > Opitutaceae > Palsa-1447. The sequence continues at coordinate 2,251 of DASRSH010000285.1, read as the reverse complement.
CTGCGGACTTCCGGCGGCAACGTCCGCGTCGGTCTCGTGAAGGGCTCGGCGGGCGTGCACACGTCGGGCGGCAACATCGACATCAAAGGGGTGGGCGGCCCGCTGGAGGCGCGCACGAGCGGCGGCAACATCGTTGCGCACCTGGACGGACCCCTGACTTCCGACTGCGTCCTCTCCACTTCCGGCGGCGAGGTGAAGGCCTACGTGCGTCCCCACACCGGATTTTATCTCGACGCCGACACGAGCGGCGGAAGCGTGGAGGTCGGCGGCGGCCTGACCGTCGCGGTGGAAAGCGGCGGCACGGGCAAGAGCCACCTCCACGGCACCGTCGGCGCGGGCGGACCGAGGCTGCGCCTGCGCACCAGCGGCGGCGATATCACCGTCGAAGGAGCATAGGCGCCCCCCTCAGCCTTCCCCGCGCACCAGCGGCGTCGCGCCTCCGCGTCGCCGCTGGACTTGCGTGGTCGTGGTGCGGGCAGGCATTGCAGCAGCCAAAAAGGGAGAGCGGCGAAGGTGGTCGGGACGGGCAGGCAAGTCGGATAATCATGGTGGAAGGCATCCCTCCTTCCATAGGAGCGCGGACGCGGCCAGGAGGGCGAGAACCAGGCCGGGTGGCCGCGAACTCGGCCGTTGGCGCGCCGGCCACAGGATCAGGGTGGTGGCGTGAGGAGGATAATCGCTCGGACCACGACCCAACCCCAATTTTTCATGAAAATCACTTCAATCTCGAGGGAAGACGCCGGGCGATAACCGGCCGAAACCTTCCAGCGATGGGCTGAGAGCCCACCTCGGGCGGTTACGGTCGATTCTCGCCCGGCGCTTCGTCGATCTTGAAGCGTTTTCATGATAAATTGGGGCTAAGTTGCGAACGAGATGATGGAATCCACGGGCTCGGGCCGAAAGTGCCTCCCGGCGGGCCTAAAGCAGGCAGCCGACCAGTGCCACGCCTCCGAAGGCCAGGAGAACGGCGGCCGCGGAACGGGAAATCACGCGCGCCCCGCGGCCGCCCAGGCGGCGGCTGATGAAGCCTGCGCTGAAACTGAGAATCACCCACCAGAGCGCTGAACCGAGGAAGACCCCTGCGACCAGGAAAGCGGCGGCGCTGGCGCCGGGGGCGGCGGCCAGGCCGAACCCGGCGAAGACGGCGACAAAGGAGAGAATCGTCATCGGGTTGGTCAGGGTGAGCCCGACCGCCGAGACATACGTAGCCAAGCCGGAGCCGGGCGCATGGGCGCCGCCGGCGACCGCCAGGAGATGGGCCGGGGCGGGCATTTCCGCGGAATTCTCGCGCCAGGTCCGCAGGCCGAGATAAAGAAGAAACAGGCCGCCGGCGGCCTGGAGCCAGAGCCGTTCGCGCACCAGCAGCGCGGAAACCGCCGTCAGCCCGAAGGCCGCCACGGCCCCGTAGGCCGCGTCGGCGGTGGCGGCGCCCAGGCCCACGGCCAGTCCGCGCCGCGGCCCGTGCGCGATCGAGGTGCGCAGGCACCAGATGCCGATCGGCCCGACCGGCGCCGCGATGGAGAAGCCGAGCGCCACGCCGCGGCCCAGCCAGGCCGAAGTCATTTCCAGCATGAGAGGCGGCAGCCCGGGCCGACCGCCCGCGCAGGCGAAGCGCCGAACCGGTGCGGGCTCATCTCAATTCAAAAATGCGACGGCGTGCGGGCGAGGAAGCGGCCGCGCTTCGGATCGCCCACGAACTTGCCGTCGCGGACGGCGACCTGGCCCCGCACGGTCACGACCGAGGGGCGCCCCTGGAGCGGCCAGCCCTCGAACGCGCTGTAGTCGACGTTCATGAGCTGGGTGCGGGCGGAGATGGTGCCCCGGTAAGCCGGATCATACACGACCAGGTCCGCGTCGCTGCCCACGGCGATCGTGCCCTTGGCCGGAAACAGGTCGAACTGCTTCGCCGCCTGCGTGCTCGCGACGTCGACGAACCGGCACAAGTCGAGGCGGCCGGCGGCGACGCCGTGGGTGTAAAGCAGGTTCACGCGCTCCTCGAGCGAGGGGATCCCGTTGGGAATCTTGGTGAAGTCGTCCTTGCCCATCGGCTTCTGCCGGGCGAAGTCGAACGGCGCGTGGTCGGTCGCGACCGTGTTCACCAGGCCCGAGGCCAGCGCGCGCCACAGCACCGCCTGGTTGCGCGCGTCGCGCAGGGGCGGCGACATGACGTATTTCGCCCCCTCGAAATCGGGGCGCTCGGCGTAAGTCTTGTCCAGGAGCAGGTACTGGATGAGCGTCTCGACGCCCACGC
>DASRSH010000284.1:0-2595 GCA_035656575.1 Opitutaceae bacterium | reverse complement strand
GGTTCTCGTCCACGGCCAGTTCCGGCCCCGGAACCATCCGGCCCTGGGGATCCTGGCGCAGCGTCTTGGCGGACAGGATGCGGATCAGGTAGTCGGACCGCTTGGTGCCCTCCGCCCACGGCACCGTGAAGTAGAAGTGGTGGCCCGCGCACCACGGGATCGGCTGCCGGCCCGTGTTGGTCAGCGTCAATTCGCAGGCGAGGCCCACCGGCTCGAAGCGGTAGCGGACGACAAACTCATAGTCGAAAGGGTACGCGGCCCGGGCCTCCTCTCCCGGAACCAGTCGCGCGGAAAAGCCGCGGGCATCTGCGCTGACCAGTTCGAATGGCGATTGCCGCGCCACGCCGTGCATCGGCATCGGCCGGCGCGTCCCATCCGCCGTCCGCCAAAAGAAGATCTCGCCGCGGTCGAAGGAGCGGCCGGCAAACGGAAAGAGGATGGGATTGCCTCCGCGCACCTTGGGAAAGTCGTCGAAATTGGCATCCTCCGGCCAGTAGATGACATCGCGGATCGAGCCGTCGCCCAGGGCGAGGTTCCAGTTCATGAGCCGGGCACCGCGCTCAGGCCAGGCGAGGAAAGTCGAGTCCCCCACGCGCCAGCGGCGCAGCGAACGTCCGTGATAGTCGATCTTCTCCATGGCGCACCCGGCAATTAGTCCTCGCGATGCAGCCTGCCAAGCCTAACCTCCAGGATATGGGCCCGTTCTGGCGTCCGGTATTGTTCGCCGCCTTGGCCGGGATTTTCCCGGGAGCGGGCGCGGCCCAGCCTGCGCCCGCGCGCGCGCTCGTCATTCCGATCCATGGCGAGATCGCCGAGCCGACGCTGTACCTGGTGCGGCGCGGGCTCAAGGAAGCGGAAAAGGATCATGAGGCCGTGATCCTGGATGTGAACACCCCCGGCGGCGCGGTGAGCGTGACGTTCGACATCATGGAGGCCCTGGCGCAATTCCAGGGCCAGTCGATCGCCTATGTCGACGACGAGGCGATGTCGGCGGGGGCGATCGTCAGTTCGGCGGCCCAGCAGATCTGGTTCGCGCCCCGCGGGGTGATGGGCGCGGCGGCCCCGGTGGGCGGCGCCGGCGAGGACATCGGCCCGACCATGAAGGAGAAGGTGGTCAGCTACCTGGAAGCACGGGTGCGCGCGGATAGCGAAGGCAAGGGCTATCGCGCCCAGGTGATTTCGGCCATGATCGATCCCGATGCGGAACTGAAGATCGGCTCCGACGTGATCAAGGCCAAGGGCGCGGGGCTGCTCTCCCTGACGGCGCAGGAGGCGATGAAGACCTACGGCACTCCGCCCCGGCCGCTCCTGGCCGCGGGCATCGCCGATTCGGTCCAAAGCGTGGCCGACCGGGCCCTGGGGGCCGCGCATGTCGCGATCGTTCCCTTGGAAGTCACGGGCGCCGAGCGCGCCGCCGTCTGGCTCAACGACGCCGCCCCGATTCTCCTCGGCCTGGGACTCTTCTCGCTCTTCGTCGCCTTCAAGCTGTCGCATTTTGGCGTCTTCGGCGTGGCCGGAATCGTGCTCCTGGGCCTCGTCTTTTTCGGCAGTTCGATCGCCGGCCTGTCGGGCCACGAGCCCCTGGCCCTCTTCTGCCTGGGCGTGGTCCTGGTCGCCCTGGAGCTGATCTTTTGGCACAGCGCGGGCTTTCTCGGCGCGGGCGGCGTGGGGCTCATGCTGCTGGCGCTGATCTGGAGCATGGCCGATCTCTGGCCGGGCGAACCGATTCCCGCGGCGTGGGACGCCCATGCGTTCACCCGGCCCCTGTGGAACGCCGGGCTTGGCTTCGCGCTCGCCTTTGTCCTGGCGGCCATCGCGCTGCGGTATCTGCCCAGCGGCTGGTTCCTGGACCGGCTGACCGTGCGCTCGACGGTTTCGGGCCGGGCGCAGCAGTCGAGCGCGCCGCTCGAGCTGGCGTCGCAGCTCGACGCTCTCGTCGGCCAGCAGGGCGTCGCGGCCACCCCCCTGCGGCCGGGCGGCATCGTGCAGGTCGCCGGCCAGCGCTTTGAGGCGTCGGTGCAGATCGGCGCCATCGACGCGGGAACCCCGGTGGTCGTGCGCGGCCGCCGCGATTTCAGCCTGCTGGTCGAACCCCTTTCCCATGACGGATAGCATCGTTCTCGCACTCATCATCGTCGGGGCGATCATCGCCCTCGTTTTCGTGGGCTTCGCCCTCGCCTTCCTCGGCACCTGGGTCAAGGCCCGCCTCAACGGCGCCCCCGTGACGGTCAGCAACCTGGCCGGCATGCGCCTGGGCGGCGTCCCCTACAACCTGGTGGTCGAGGCGCGCATCACCGCCGTCAAGGCGGGCATCCCGCTGACGACCGACAAGATTTCCGCGCACTACCTGGCCGGCGGCAACGTCGTGCCCACCGTGCAGGCCCTGATCGCGGCGCAGAAGGCCGGCATCGTCCTGGACTGGGACCGCGCCTGCGCCATCGACCTGGCGACGAAAGGCTCGGGCAAGTCCGTGGTCGAGGCGGTGCGGACTTCCGTCGATCCCAAGGTGATCGACTGCCCTAATCCCGAGAGCGGCCGCACGACGATCGATGGCGTCGCCAAGGACGGGATACAAGTGAAGGTCAAGGCGCGGGT
>DASRSH010000283.1:0-8846 GCA_035656575.1 Opitutaceae bacterium | reverse complement strand
CGATGGTCTTATTCATTTGGGTGGGCGGGGCAGGGACTTCGGCGGTTGAATTCAATGGGGAGCTGCTTCCGCAAACGCGGGGCGGCCCTCGTTTTCTGTTTAACGCAGTCGTGTGTGTTCGCAAGGGCACAAATACTGGCACACGCGGGGCCCGTTTCAGGGTTTAAGGGGACGCCGCCCGTCACAACCTGTCGCAAGCTTGCCCTCTGCTAACACTCTCGCAATGTCTCTTTTAGACACCCGCTGCCGCTGCTGGACTTCCCCGGAGAATTGGTGGACCCGATCAGGTTCGAACTGACGACCTCCTCAATGCCATTGAGGCGCTCTTCCAACTGAGCTACGAGCCCGTACCAAAGACGAGAGGTTAAAAAATCAAATCTTTCCCGGGATTGGCAAGGAGTTTCCGCAGCGGCCTTCAGATCGGGGAAGGGGTGGACTCAGGGGGTTCGTAGTCCGGCAGTTCGATATTGTCGCGGATTTCACGGCCGAGCGCCCAGCGCGCGATTCGGGGGTGGCGCATGAGCCCGATCACCGCGTTGCGAAAGCCCAGGCCCAGGCGGGTGCGGGGCGCGAACGCGCCCCCAAAATAAAGCGCGCCGCGCTGCTTTGCTTCAATCAGCGGCCGAAGTTGACGCTCATAGGCTCGGAAACCGCCCGCCGGGTCCCCGGGGTTTCGGCTCAGCTCGCCGGCGAGGACATACGCGGCCGTCATGGCCAGGCTGGAGCCTTGTCCGGCCAAAAAGGACACGGCGGCCGCGGCGTCGCCGAGCAATCCGATCCGGCCGCGGCTCCACCCGCCCGGTGCCGCGGGAAGGCGGATGGCTGACGCGGTCAAAGTACAGGTCGTAGCCTCCGCGGCGCGGCGCCGCAGCCTGTTCCACGACCGTCACCTCGTGACCGAAACGGTCGAGCCAAAAGGCCACCGTGGGTCCCGCGATGCCCGCTCCTGCGACGAGTGCCCGCATGCGCCCGGTCCCGAGGTCAGCGCAGGAGGTTGTACTTGATGATCGCCCAGAGCGCGCGAAAGCCGTCTTTCCAGCCGATTTTTTTTCCTTCGGCGTAGGTGCGGCCGTAGTAACTGATGCCGACTTCGTAGATCGGCACGCCCAGGCGGGCCACCTTGGCCGTGACCTCGGGCTCGAAGCCGAAGCGGGATTCCTCGATCGTGATCCGCTCCAGAACCTGGCGGCGGAAGACCTTGTAACAGGTCTCCATGTCCGTGATGTTGAGGTTCGTGCACATGTTCGAAAACAGGGTCAGGAACTTGTTGCCCATCATGTGCCAGAAATAGAGCACGCGGTGGGGCTGTCCGCCCATGAACCGCGAACCGAAGACGACGTCGGCCTTGCCTTCCAGGATCGGCCGCAGGAGGAGGGGATATTCCTGCGGGTCGTACTCGAGGTCGGCGTCCTGGGGAATCACGATTTCCCCCGTGGCGGCCGCGAAGCCGGTGCGCAGGGCCGCGCCCTTGCCCTGGTTCACCTCGTGGTAGAGGATCCGGTCGACGAGCGGCGCCACGGTCGTGCGCAGGATGTCGCGGGTGCCGTCGCGCGAGCAGTCGTCGACCACGATGATCTCCTTGTTGGCCACCGGGGCGGCCCGGACGCGCTCCACGATGGCCACGATGGTTTTCGCCTCGTTGTAGCAGGGGATGACGATCGAGATCCGCATGTCAGGGCGTCCGCACCTTCCAACCCGGAACCGCGGCGATCGCCCGCGTCAGGATCTCGACGTCCTTGACGCCGCGGAAGCCCGAAAAGGCCGCCGCCATCAGCTCGCCACGGGCGGACTCAAACGGCACGCCCCCCTCCCAGCCGATGAAGTCGGGCCGGTTGATGCCGAAGGCGCTTTCGTCTAGTTTTCCCGCCCAGACGCGCTGCTCAAATTCGCCGGTGGCGAAACCTGTGCGCCACACCTGCGTCAGCTTCCTTGTCGCTATGCCGAAACACCACTGGCCTTTGGCCTTGTCGCTTCCGAACACCCGGCCGTGGGTCCGCCCGTCCGGGTCGATCGCCAGCACGACGGCGTTGCCTTTGGACATCTCGCGGTCGACCGGATCCTGCAGGAAATCCGGAAACAGCCTCGCCACCTCCTCGACCAGTAATTCACCCGGGGTTGCCATAAGCGCCCCGAAGTTTGACGCCGCTTGCGCCCACCGCAACACTGGCCGAATGCGCGGAAAGGTTAATCGCCAGATGTTTGCTGTGGGAGCGGCGCTGCTGGCCCTGGGGACCGCGCGCGCGCAGGTTTCCAATCCGATCAGCGTGAGGCTTGTTCTGATCACGGACGCGGGTCCCACCGCGGAGGGAGGGGAGACGCTGTTCGACCGCTGGGAGGCGGCCGACCATATGAATCAGGCCGTCGGCGTGCCGGGCCTCGAGTCGGCCCTGCGCAGCGATGGCCAGGGAACGCTGCTGGTCGCCGTGGGGGCCGGGGCGAATGCGGCGGCTCAACTGGTGGCGCTCGGATTGGATCCCCGGTTCGACTTCAGCCACGCGTACTGGCTGGCGGCGGGAACGGCGGCGGCGAATCCGGACCAGGCTTCGCTCGGAAGCGCCGCCTGGGCCCAATCGATCATCAACGGCGACGAGGCCTACGAAGTCGACCGTGGCGACGCGCCCTCCGATTGGCCCTACGGGATTGTGCCGCTGGGCGGCTCGGCGCCCAAAGCCTATCCCTTGCAGGGCCGAACTGGCGGAGAGCAGTTGGTCTATCGCCTGAATCTCGCGCTCGCCCGCGGGGCCTACATGTTGTCGCGGGACGCGGCGCTGCCGGACCGGCCGGAACTGCGCAAGGAGCGCGGAGCATTCGTCGGCTATGACAACGCGGCGCGCCCGCCCTTCGTGCTGTTGGGCGCGGTGGTGGGCAGCTCGCGTTACTGGCACGGCAAGGTCCTGACCCAGTGGGCGAGCGACTGGGCGCAGCATTTCGGCGGCATGAACTGCCGCTTCGCGATGGCCGACACGTCGGACCAGGCGATCGCCGCCGCGCTCGCGACGCTCGCCCGGGCGCGCCGGGCGGATTTTCGCCGGCTGATGGTGCTGCGCGCCGCGGCCGTCTTTACCGTCGATTCGTCGGGCCGGAGCAAGGAGGCGAGCCAGAAGGCCGATTACGGCGGCTTCAAATGGGCGGCCGAAGCCGCCTTTCTGGCCACCCAGCCGGTGATCCAGGACTTGCAGAATCACTGGGACAGCTATTTTGAGTCGGCGCCATGACGACGGGCCGGATGGTGGGTGTGGGCGTGCTGTGGCTGGTCCTGCTTGCGGCCGGCGTCTGGGGGCTGCTCGAACTGCGGGACCAGCAGCGCATGGCCCAGACGGAAGCCGGCGCCGTGAATTGGATGCCGCTCTCGGCCAAGGTCCTCACGGTTTCGGTGCGGCCGGTCGAGCATCCCCGTCCGCTGGGGCCGCGCTTCTACCGGCGGATCAATTACGGCTACGAGGTGGATGGAATCGAGTACTCCAGCACGCGTTATTCGTTCGGAGGCGACCAGAAGTTCCGCACCCGCGCGCAGGCCGAGGCGGCGCAGCCGGGAGCGGGCCAGCCGATCGAGATTTATTTCAATCCCGCGGTGCCGTCCGAGGCGGTGGTCCAACCGCACGCCGCCGCCTCGCTGAAGGCGTGGCGGTTCCGCTACGGCCTGCCGCTGCTGGCGGTGGCGGATGGGCTCCTGCTGCTGGTGGCGGCGAAATGGCTGCGCATGATCTCGCGGCGGCGCCGGGCGCGGCCTTTGAGCGGCGGCGGCGCTCCGCCGCTTCGGCGATAGGAAAAGCCGGGGACGTCGCGGCTACGCCCGCGGCGGCGGCTGCTGCGGCGCGACCACGCGCACGTGCACGTCGCGGCGGCCCAGTTCCTCCTCGTCGACCACGATGCGGAAGATGTAGCGGCCCGCCTCACGGAAGGTGAGGCCGACTACGGGGGTGGGCAGCTCGACCACGAGGCCGGCCGGCAATTCCCGGCCGGGAAACGCCACCTTGCCGTCGGCGCTCCAGATCTTCTGGCCCTCGGTGCTTTCGATGCGGATGGAGATCGGCACCTCCATGCCGCCGTGGCGGAAATTGGCGACATGGGCGGTGACGAAGAACGGCGCCACCTGGACGGGCATCTGGGGCACGTTCCATTGGGAAAAGACGCCGATGTACGAAAGCTTCCCGGTGCCCGCTTCGCGGATCACCATGTCGGAAAGGAGGATGGCGGGGATGATGACGGGTTCGTTATCCATGAGAAAGGGGTTCAGGTGGGCCCGAGAAAGGGCGGCTCGGTCGGCGCGTCGGGATCCGGCCGCTCGGCTCGCCGGGCGTATTCCGCCCACTCCGCTTCCCGGCGTTCGCGCGCCAGCACCGAGCGGTATTCCATCTCGCCGACGCTCACTATGAATAGGAACAGCAGGAACATGAGCCATCGCCCGGTGCACAGCCCAGCGATGATGCCGAGCACGCAGACGACCTTTCCGACCGTGGCGGCCCAGAAGGTCGCGCGCGCGTAGGGCAGCTTGAACGCCAGCCCGGCGCGCAGGATGCGCCCGCCGTCCATCGGAAAGGCGGGAATGAGGTTGAACACGCCGATGACGAGATTCCAGTACATGAGGATCTCGAAGTACTCGCCCCAGTTGGCCGGCGTCGCCAGCCCCGACACGCCGGCCGGCCGATGGACGGCCCAGATGAAGGCCGCGATGACGAAATTCACCGCCGGTCCGGCGACGGTGATGAGCAGCTCCTGGCGGGGGGAGCGCGGAATCTGGTCGAATTCGGCCATGCCGCCGATGGGCAGCAGCAGAATGCGCCGGACCGTGACGCCGAAGCGCATGGCGGTCAAGGAATGGCCCAGCTCGTGCAGGACGATGCAGGTGAAGAATCCCAGCAGTTCGGCGCTGCCCCACCAGGCCCCGCCGATCCCGGCATCGCGGTAGCCGTCCCAGGCGACGTACCCGAGCAGGAGCAGAAAGCTCCAGTGCACCGCCAGTTGAATCCCGCGCACGCGGAACAACTTGATTGACCATCCGAACATCGAAACAGAATAGTGCCCGGCCTGTAATTCGCCAGCCGCAATGTCCGACGCCAGCCACTCACGCATCCTTGTCATCGATGATGACGCCGAAATCCGCTACTCGCTCTCGCGGGTGCTCTCCAGCCGCGGCTACCAGGTGACCGAGGCGCCGGGCGGCGAGCAGGGCATCGCGCTGGTGCGCGCGGGACCGCCGCCCGATCTCATCTTTCTGGACGTGCGCATGAGCGGCATGGGCGGCATCGAGACCTTGCAGCACCTGCGCTCCGTCAACCCGAAGCAGCTGGTCGTCCTCATGACCGCCTTCGGCACGGCGCAGACGGCGATCGAGGCGATGAAATACGGGGCCTTCGACTACGTGATGAAGCCCTTCGATACCCAGAAGGTCGTGGCGCTGGCGGAGAACGCCCTCAAGGTGCACGCGGACCTGCGGGCGGCCGGCGACTACAAGCCGAGCATCAATACCGAGGATTACAAGGAGGGCATCGTCGGCCACTCCCCGGTCATGCAGGATGTCTTCAAGATCATCGGCCAGGTGACCGCCAGCGACGTCACCGTGATGATCACCGGCGAGAGCGGATCGGGCAAGGAACTCGTCGCGCGCTCGATCTGGAAGCACAGCCACCGGGCGGGCAAGCCGTTCATCGCGGTCAACTGCGCCGCGATTCCCGACAACCTGATCGAAAGCGAGCTGTTCGGCCACGAGAAGGGCTCTTTCACCGGCGCGACCGTCCAGCGCATCGGCAAATTCGAGCTGTGCGACGGAGGCACGATCTTCCTGGACGAGATCGGCGACATGGCGCTGGCGACCCAGACGAAGATCCTGCGCGTCCTGCAGCAGGGCGAGATCCAGCGCGTGGGCGGCTCGGAGACGATCCGGGTCGACGTGCGCATCCTGGCCGCGACGAACAAGGATCTGGAGGAGATGGTGCGGCAGAAGACTTTCCGCGAAGACCTCTATTACCGCCTGAATGTGGTGCGCATCCGCATGCCCGCGCTGCGCGAGCGGCCGGAGGACATTCCCGCGATCGTCGATTTCGTGCTGCAGAACCTGGTCAAGCAGAAGAAGGCCCGGGTGGGCCGGATGTCCCCCGAGGCGCTGGCCGCGCTCGGCCGGTACCGCTGGCCGGGCAACGTGCGCGAGCTGGAAAACGTCGTCTACCGCACCGCGGTCATCGCCCAGGGGGACACGATCCTGTTCAAGGACCTTCCCCCTGAAATCCGCGGCGAGCCGGCCGACACGCGCGGCGGGCCCCTGGCCCAGGTGCTCGACCTGCTTTACGCCGAACTCGCGCGCACCGGCGAGCCGATCTTCCCCCGGCTGGAGGACGAGATGATCGCCCGGATCGTGAAGGAATTCCCCGACCCGGCGGAGGCGGCCAAGCGGCTGGGGCGGCCCAAGGCGGTTCTGGTTAAAAAGCTCAAGGGATAAGGGGTCATGTACCAAATCCCAACAAGCCGGACTGATCACTTCGCCAACAAATAGGCCTCAAGTCCGGCTTGTTGGGATTTGGTACATGACCCCTTACCGGTCGGCGTAGCCCCTGGGGTGGGCGGAGTGCCATTTCCAGGCCGTGCCGACGATGGAGTCGATGTCGGGGAACTTGATCTTCCAGCCTAACTCGCGCTGGGCCTTGCTCGAATCCGCGTAGAGGGCGGGGGGGTCGCCGGGGCGGCGCGGGCTTTCGACGACCGGCACCTTGCGCCCCGTGGCGCGCTCGACCGCCCGGAGCACCTCGCGGTTGGACGAGGGCCGGCCGGTGCCGAGGTTGTAGAAAAATCCGGCGCCGCGCTCCTCCAGTTTCGGAAACACCGCGATGTGGGCGCGGCTGAGATCGTCCACGTGCACGTAGTCCCGCAGGCAGGTGCCGTCGGGCGTGGGATAGTCCGTGCCGAAAAGCTGCAGGTGCGGCCGCCGTCCGGTGGCCGCGTCGATGGCCAGCGGAATCAGATGGGTTTCGGGGTGGTGATCCTCGCCGATCGACCCATCTTCGGCGGCTCCGGCGGCGTTGAAATAGCGGAAGGCGGCAAAGCTGAGCCCATAGGCGTGGGCGAGCGCCTTGAGGACGTTCTCGACGTCGAGCTTGGTCTGTCCGTAGGGATTGATCGGCGCCTGGGGCAGGGTCTCCACGATCGGCAGGCTCGCCGGCACGCCGTAGGTGGCGCAGGTGGAGGAGAAGACGAACTTGCGGACTCCCGCCTCGAGCATGGCACCCAGAAGCTGCAGGGTCGCCGAGACGTTGTTGAAATAGTACTTCAGCGGGTCGGTCACCGATTCCCCGACGTAGCAATAGGCCGCAAAATGCATGACGACGTCGATCCGCTCGTGCTTGAGCAGCTCGCGCACCGCCGGCCCGTCGCCCAGGTCCCGCACCTGCAGTGTCACGTCCGGGGCCACGGCCCCGCGGTGGCCGTAAACCAGGTTGTCGAGCACCACCGGCCGGTGCCCCGCGGCCGCGAGCTGGCGCACGCAGTGGCTGCCGATATACCCCGCGCCTCCGACGACGAGTACGTTCATTCGCAGAAAGTCATATTGCGTTCGCTCCCACGTTGGCTAGCGATTTCCTTTCCACCAATCGCCCATGCCACCGCCGTCGCCGCGCATCGTCATCACCGGGGTCGGCCTGACTGCGCCCAACGGGAACACGCTGGACGAATTCCGGGCCAACCTGCTGGCGGGCGTGGCCGGGGTGGAGTGGATCGACGTGCGCTACATGGGCCGGCTGCCGGCGGGCGTCTGCCATTTCGATCCGCTGAAATACCAGAAGAAAAAGGAGCTGCGGGTCGGCACCCGCGCCGGCAGCATCAGCATCTACTGCGCCCGCGAGGCCCTGGCCGACTCCGGCATATCCCTGGAGGGGCTGGCGCGCGACCGCGTGGGGATCTACATCGGCACGACCGAACACGGCAACGTGGAGACCGAAAACGAGATCTACGCCATCTCGAAATTCGGCTACGACACCAAATTCTGGTCCCACTACCACAACCCCCGCACCGTCGCGAACAACCCGGCGGGGGAGGTCTCCCTGAACCTGGGCATCACCGGACCCGCCTACACGGTTGGGGCGGCCTGCGCGGCCGGCAATCTCGGGCTGATCCATGCCGCGCAGATGCTCCGTCTGGGCGAGGTGGACCAGGCGATTTGCGGCGGGGTGAGCGAGAGCATCCACACCTTCGGCATCTTCGCCGGCTTCAAGTCCCAGGGCGCGCTGGCCTCCCATCCCGACCCGCGCAAGGCGTCGCGGCCCTTTGACAAGGCGCGCAACGGCATCGTCGTCTCGGAAGGCGGGTGCCTCTACATTCTCGAACGGGAGGAAGATGCGGCGGCCCGCGGCGCCCGCGTGTACGGCGAGATCGCCGGCTACTGCGTGAACAGCGACGCGAGCGACTACGTGCTGCCCAATCCGACGCGGCAGGCCGAGTGCGTGCGGCGGGCCATCGCCCATGCCGGCCTGCGGCCGGCCGACATCCACATCGTCAACACCCACGCCACCGCGACTCCCCAGGGCGACATTCAGGAGTGCGAGGCGATCCGCGCCGTTTTCGGCGAGGGCTGTCCGGACACTTCGATCAACAACACCAAAAGCTTCATCGGCCACTGCATGGGCGCGGCCGGCGCCCTGGAGCTGGCGGGCAATCTGCCATCGTTTGGCGACTCGGTGGTCCACCCGACGATCAACGTCGATGAACTGGACCCGGCCTGCGCGTTGCCGGGTCTGGTGCTGAACCAGCCGCGCGCCGTCCCGCGGGTGGATACCATCCTCAATAACTCGTTCGGGATGTTGGGGATAAATTCCACGTTGATCGTCCGGCGTTCCTCGGCATAATATGGGTCCTTTTAT